>JAZOQH010000015.1:0-78525 GCA_045655965.1 Bacteroidales bacterium
CCGTCGGGCTTTCCGCTATATCTTTTTCCGCTGCGCTCCAAAAGGATGCCGCTCCAATCCCTAACGCACTGGAGAATTCTAGAAATTTAGAATTCTAGAACCTTAGAAATTTCTAGAGTTCTAAAATTCTAAAGTTCTAAAGTTCTAAAATGTGGCGTCTTTAAAAAAAAGAATTCCTGCAAAACAATGATAAAAAATCAAAGCGCCGAAAGCGCGACAGAACTGCGTTTTATTTTTCTGTCGCACCTTCGGCACTCTTTTTTAGAATTTAAGAATTTTAGAACCTCAGAAGAACTTTGAACTCTGAACTCTAAACTCTAAACTCTAAACTCTGAACTCTGAACCTTTTTAGTAATGAAGTGATGTGAAAAACACCTCTAATTCCTCTAAACCCCAAATTCCTGAACTCCTGAATTCTTAAAAAATCTTCTAAAATTCTAAAGTTCTAGAATTCTAAAGTTCTTCATTTAATCCATTTCCCCGTTTCCACTTCTTTCATTCCTAATTCCTCATTCCTCATTCCTAATTTCCAGATGTAGGTTCCACTTTGCCAATTTGAAGCATCTATTGAAGTGACGTCGTCGGTTATTTCCTGTTCGTGGATTTTTCTTCCGTTTATGTCATAGACAGATAAAACAGCATTTCTCAAACCTGTTCTGATATTCATCACATCTCCGCCTGGGTTTGGGTAAGCGACAGCAAGATGAAGATTATGAGCGTGAGCTTCTTCTATGTTATCAGGATTAAATGCTGATGCGGGGAATTTGGTAACAAAACCGGCTCCAATATCAGATTCCAATTCATCTGCATCATGAATAATGATAATTCCACCATCGTTGGTCGATTTCAATGTTATCACTCTATCAAGAGCATCATTATTTAAACCATAATACATAGTTGAAATAGTATCTAAATTACTATCAAGACGTTCTATCACAATCCATGAATCTAAATTTGAATAATAACCTTGATGCAATGTATATGTATAGTATATTGAACCGTCATCTTTTAAATCTACAGCATGTCTAAAACAGGACATATCCCACTCATCAGTTCCTCTTTCATTATAATTTACTACTTCAAGATAATCAGAAGTCTCATTTATGTCATCATTTATCTCATATAAACGACAGTCTTCATCATGATGTGGATTGTCTGGATTTCTCTTTTGAGTTGTAAGATATGTGGTATTGTGATCACTTCTTTTAATGGTTATATTGTATAACATATCATTGATTAAACAATTAGGTCCTTTCAAGTATCTTTCTCTGATAAAGTTGAAGTCCTTGTCAAAATATCTAGCAGTTCCTTGTACATAATAATCGTCGCTATTTCCGTTGCCGCTATCATAAAATATGTAATAAGAATCAGTTGCTACAAAATGATTTGTACGATAGTATAGCGGTTGTCCGCCTCTGTTGTTACTTTTGGATGGACCAACTGTTCCAATACATTTTTTATTTAGTATTTCGCCATTAAAATTCATTCTGAAAAAGAATAATGTATCGTCTCCTTGAAATGGACTTTTATAACTTTCACATTTCCAATAAGCACCTACAATATCACCTTCATCTTCAAAAGCAGAGAATAAGAAAATGTTTCCGCTAAATGAATTTGGCAGAAGTTGCCACTCATATTCATTTTGAGCCTCGTATGTATCTATAGGCCAACTATTGTCATATACTTCTTCTACATTCAACTGACTATCTAACTTTAACAACGACAAATTTGCGTCTGAGGGAGGATTGTCGTAATTCTTAAAATGATTGTAGGAACCAGGAGTGTGTTCAGGACTATATGTCGTAAGTAAATAAAATTTATTTTCTTTCTTAAAAACATATTGCGCTGAACCTGATATACAATATCCTGGACGGAAAAAGTTTTTCTGCGTAAGCAGATTGCCATCCTCAGAGAACAACATGATGCCTGGACTTTCTGAATAATAATATTCTTGTGAACTGCCTCTGCTTAGATATATGGCTGGCGCAAGTAAATCGCCATTAGACAATTCCATAAATCCTATTGGAGAATAATATTCCGTATTCTGTTCACCATACTCCGACATCCACTGCCATTCCCATTCTTGTGAAAAGACATTGTTTCCAAATAAGAAAACCAATGTAATAAAAGTAACGAATCTTCTCATAAAGTTAAATTTAAAACAGTTTCAAAAGTAGAGAAAATAAAACAGTAAAAAATGGCAATTTTGTGCTCATCCACTTTTTTATTTAGAATACATTGTAATAATCAACAACTTACAAAACACTCATCCATATATTTATTTTTCGCTTAGGGATAAAAATGTGGATTTTGATGGTGAAATACTAAATTTTACTTCTTACAAAAGGCATCAAAACTTCTTTTATCTCTACAATTCCTGTCTTCTTGATGACAGAACTACGGCTTTTGCTTATAGTGTTTTCTCGGAAATTAAGTATAAATGCCATTTCCTTTATACGGAAAGAGAAGAACGACAGCAGACAAATCGCCTGTTCTGTTTCTGACAATTCCGGATATGCTTGTTTAAACTTTTCAAATGCGTCGGGATAAATTGAATTGAATTCTTTTAAAATACTTTGATAAGCATCTGCACTTCGATTACGATATATGGTGTACACATGTTGCTTCAATGCATTGTTTGTGACATCTTTTTGCTTATCAATCTTTATACTGTTTCGTTTTGTGTTTAAAATCAATGTCAATACAAACAATAATATTACAACTGAAGTGATGACAATTAAAGATGTCAATCTTTTTTGTTTGCTTTTCTGTTGGAGTAATGCATTAAGTTTGGCTGCACGTTCTAATTTATACTCATCATATTGCTTGGTCAACATAGTAACATTACTGACTCTATCCGATTCAGCTTCGACATAAGTACTATAATATTTCTGACAAAAAGCCACACTGTCGGCATTATTTTCTTTTTCATAAATCCTGGCAAGCAACGACATGATTGAACCTCTTGTAACTTGGTCAACATTATCCACCTCAAGGATTTTCAACAGATAAGGCTTTGACTCCATACAATATGGAGAATGATACATTGTTATTCCTAAACCAACAGAGTCGTTTTTGGTATCTATTCCACGTCTGTCTTTAAAGAATATCAACTCTTGATTAACATATATACATGAGTCGTATTGTTTTTGTTGATAATAGATGAGCGACCTTGTTTTTTGAGCGTCATAATATGTATGTAAATTATCAGAAGTAGTGTCTAAATAATGAGAAGCGAGTTGATTATAATATTTGGCAGAATCAATTTCATCAACAACGATATAAGCAGAAGCCAATCTTGTTAACAACACCGACATCCATAATGAATCTTTTACCATCTGCTGATAATATAATGCCATCTTATCAGTGTCGATTTTTACAGATGAAGCCAACATTCTATCTAAAATATGAGACATCTGATAATAAGTCTTTGAGACAAGAAATTTTTCTTCCTTACTCATTTCTTCTGGCAGATTTTCCAACAATTTCGCTATCTCTATAAATTTTGTAAACGCTTCAGATATGCTATCGTTCGACGACAAATTATAAGCCTCATCATAATACCTCATCGCAGTCTGATATGCTTCAGACTCCTCTTGATTTTTATTATCACAAAAAGTGAATGTAATCGACAAAACAACAATAGATATTATGATAAAGAATCTTTTCATAAACGAAGAATATTTGTTTACAAAGATATAAAAAAAGACAACAAGACTACAGGACTACAAGACAACAAGTTTTTTGATACAAGAAATTCAGAAACTCAGAAAATTTAAAGAGACGCTTCAATGCTTGTTTATTTTTAAGGAAACATTGAAACGTCTCTACTAAGGTTGTTGAGCTAAAGCTTTTGAACTAAGAACTTTCAATTTAGCTGAACGCTGATAGCTGACAGCTAATTTTCAATTTCCCTAAAATCCTTCAAGTGGCATCGTCACTGTTGGGATTAAGAGCAAGCCTCCTAATATTATCATCAACAATATGAATTTCCAAGCCCACTTGAACCATTTCTGATATGGCACTCTTGCCACGCCAAGCGCTGCTATGAGAACTCCGGATGTCGGTGTTATCATATTGGTGAATCCGTCGCCGAACTGGAACGCCATCACCGTTGCCTGACGGCAGACTCCAATCAAATCGCTGAACGGAGCCATGATAGGCATTGTAATCGCTGCCTTTGCCGAACCTGAAGGAATAACGACATTAACAATAGTCTGTATCGCATACATGATTTCTACCGATGCAATCTTGCCTAAATCGGTCATTGATTTTGAAAGTCCATACAATATAGTATCAATAATGCCGCCTTCCTGAAGTATTATCACGATACCGCCAGCAAGACCCACAACAACTGCAGCCGACAAAATATCGCTCATGCCTTCAATGAAAAGTCGTGCTATGTCGCTGGCTGTCTTTCCTATCGCCAAACCGCTCGCAATACCCATAACGAGGAATAATGTAGCGATTTCCATCACGTACCATCCATATCCCATAACACCGACAATAAGATATATTATCGTATAAAGTAAAATCAAAAGTATGAAGTTATGGACTGTCTTTCTCAACGACAATGGTCCTAATATCGCGAAGATTGCTGTCAAAATTGGAATGAAAGGCGCTGTCATCGACGAGTTGCCTACACTCAATGTGGTTGTCGGATAATAGAAAGAGAAAATCGTCATTGCGACGAGAATCGCGGCATAAACATACCATGACTGTTTTGTCTTTATCGCTTCATGTTCTTGCTGTCCGTCCACGCTATGAGTGCGCCAGTATGCATCTTCTTCATACATTATCGATGACATAGGATTTTTCTTGACCTTCTTTGCATACAATAACACGAATGCTATCGTAATTATATTTATCACAACCCAGCAGAAAACTCTGTAGCCGATTCCTGAGAAGAGTGGCACATCCGCGATTCCTTGAGCGATGCCAATGGTAAAAGGATTCAATATCGCTCCAGCAAAACCGACATGGGCTGCTACATAAACCATGCAGACCCCTACAATAGAATCGTAGCCCATAGATATAGCCAATGGAATTACGATAATGATAAATGCTATACATTCCTCGCTCATTCCAAAGACAGCCCCGAACAAACTAAAGAGTAGCATTATCAATGTAATGATGATATTATCTACACCGAGTGTCTTAAATATCTTTATGTTTTCCAGTTTTCGTGTAAATCGCAGGAAAGAGAATATTCCCATATCGATGGCGTGGCTCTTATTCATTATCCAGAAAGCTCCGCCTATTATCAGTATGAAAACAATGATAGAACTTTGTTTTTCAAATCCTTTAAAAAGCGCCGAGAATATCTGCCATGTCTGTGGCTCGGAATGATATTCCTCTTGATATTGTTCTGGCAATTGGTCTTGATAATAGAAGTTTAATTCTGTTTCTTCGACGCCATTTTCTATAATATTTTCTTTAATGTAATATCCAGGTTCTACAAACCATGTCATCACAGCTGCTATTACTATGATAAAGAATACTATAACAAATGTGTGTGGGACTTTTCTCTGCGCCATATATTTACATTTTTCTGCAAAAATAATGGTTTTATAGAACATTTTTACAAAATCGTTGAAAAATATAGTAAATTCAAGCTTTCGTAACAATATTATTGTATTTTTGCAGCGCAATATAGTATTTTAAATTTTAGGCAAAGATGAGTAAAAACGCACTTACCTCGACCGACATTATGGATCTTATTTCTGATTACAAATCGGAGATAAGAAAACTTAATGCAAAGATTTCATTTTGTGAGAGTAGAATATTAGAGTTGGAAGAAGCTTTGAACACAAACAGAGTTTACACCACCTCTGAGAACTACATCAACTTTCCAAACAAATCAGGGCGACAAAGAAGAAGAGAAATAAATCCTCGTAAGCCTTATCCTCTTTCAGACTGGGATAAAATTATATTGGATATTATTTCAGAAAGCGGCAAAGCTCAGTTGAGCAAAGACATTTATGAAAAAGCTTTTGCGAAGTCAAAGGAAGTAGGTATCTTCATCGATGAGATTAAAAGCAAGGCGAAGATAAACCAATGTCTCGTCAAGTTAACCAACAGACGTAATGACCTCAAAAAGGTAAAATATGGCGGCCGCGGATTTGCTTATTGTCTTCCAGAATGGATTAACGAAAATGGTATTCTAGGCAAAGAATACATCAAATTCGAATAATTTTAATCTTATTATCGACAAAAAAAGAGATGGACGATGTCCATCTCTTTTTTTTGCTTTGTGTCATTTCTTATAACATCAAGAAACTCATCAAGACGCCTGCTGCCACCGCTGAGCCGATAACGCCCGACACGTTAGGAGCCATAGCATGCATGAGGAGGTGATTTGATGGGTCGTATTTCTGACCTTCCACCTGAGAAACACGAGCGCTGTCTGGCACAGCAGAAACGCCAGCATTACCGATGAGAGGATTGATTTTATCGCCTTCTTTCAAGAAGAGGTTCATGAACTTAGCGCCGAGAACACCAGCTGCTGTTGCTATCATGAACGACAAAGCTCCCAAACCGAATATCAACAATGACTCTTTTGTAAGGAATACGTCAGCTTGTGTTGAAGCACCTACTGTGAGACCTAACAATATTGTAACAATGTCGATAAGAGCGTTGCTTGCTGTGTTGGCGAGACGTTTTGTCACACCGCTTTCCTTGAGAAGGTTACCGAAGAACAACATACCGAGCAATGGCAATGCCGAAGGGCTGATGAATGTTGTGAGAAGGAGACCAACGATAGGGAAACAAACCTTTTCAGTCTTGCTTACTTGACGAGGGGCCTTCATGTGGATAACACGTTCTTTTGGTGTTGTGAGCAAACGCATGATAGGAGGTTGGATAAGAGGCACGAGTGCCATATAAGAATAAGCAGCGATAGCGATAGGTCCGAGGAGATGTGGAGCCATCTTTGATGACAAGAAGATAGCTGTTGGACCGTCAGCACCACCGATGATACCGATAGCACCTGCTTCTTTAAGGTCGAAACCGAGATATAATGCGCCTATGAAAGTAAGGAACACGCCCAACTGAGCAGCAGCGCCCAATATCATGAGACGAGGCTGTGAAATGAGCGATGAGAAGTCTGTCATAGCACCGATGCCTAAGAAGATAAGCGGAGGATAAATACCTTGACGTACGCCGAAGTAGAGGTAATTCAAGACAGAACCTTTTTGGTAGATACCTGTCTGGATATTCAAACTGAACGCTTCGTTGATAGTTGCCAAAGCAGATGTTTCATCCATACCTTGAGGAAGTACTATAGTACCATTAGCATACATTTCATTGAAGCGAGCAATAGCGTCGTTGAGTTCCAACTTGATATTTTCACCTCCGAAGAGACTGACCATCAATGCCTGCGCATTCTGGATGTCAGACTGTAACACATTCTGATTTGCTAGTTCTTGCAGATGAGACAAGACATCGTTGAGATTGAATGTGTAAGTCTGTAGGAAAGGGATATTACCCACTATGATACCCACTCCGATTGGAATGAGGAGCATAGGTTCGAAGTCATATTTAATAGCCAGAAATATAAAAAAGAACGCAACAAGAATCATAACCAAGTTACCTCTTGTTGCATTTTTAAAACCGGTAAAAGCGAAGAAGTTGCTCAAACCAACACCTATCTCATCTACTACCGATGTTTCAGCAGATGTCTCTGCCATATTTATTTCATTCACGACATTTTCTGTCACAGTATCTGTGAAGACGCGCTCAGCCATTGTGGCATTTGAGGTCACAAAAGCATGAAGCACGAACATCACAGCTACTAATGTAAAAATGACGAGGGCTTTTCTTTTAATTGTATTTTCCCTAGGTTTCATGATTACAGAAATTAACCTATAACAACTAAAACAGCACCTTGAAGAACGTTATCGCCTACTCTGACTTTAATATCTTTGATTACACCATCAACTTCAGCCAAGAAGTTGTTTTCCATTTTCATTGCTTCGTACATTAAAATCTTGTCACCGCGTTTTACTTCATCGCCAACGTTGACGTAGATTTGCATGATAGTACCTGGAAGCGGAGCAACTGCTTTAACGCCATCAACGTTACCGCCTGCTGCTGGTGCTGCTGCAGGTGCTGCTGCTTTTGGAGCTGCAGGACGTGGAGCGATAACAGGTTTTGCTTCTTCTTTTTCACGCTCAACATCAACTTCGTATTGTGTACCATTGACGACAACTTGAGCTTTGTCGTTTTCGAAGCTTTGAACTTCTACTTCATATTGTTTTCCACTTATTGTGAACTTAAATTTTTTCATATTAATATCTGTTTAAATTATTCATTCCAAAAACTTTAGAACTCCATGGAGAATAACGGCATTGTACTCTCTTGATAGTCAATTTGCCTGATTCTTCATCATGAACTTCCATTGACATTGACAAAGCCAAGCCTATTGCAGCGATGACATCATCTTTTAAAACTTTATCTTTAGAAGTCTTCATCCTCTTAAATTTTACCTTTGTTAATAATCATTTTACATTATTCATCCCATAAATCCTGGCGTTCCATGGCGAGGTGTGACGTTCCACTCTCTTTATTGTAAGAATGTCTGACTCAACATCGTGAACGCTGTCCATCGACAACGATAATGCCAAGCCGATAGCGACCATGACATCATCGTTATCTGGATTTATATTCTTCACCTCTTTAACTTCTACTTTATCTTTTTTCTTATCCTTTTTGAAGAATTTACTCCAATCAAGGTTGATAATTTTTGAAACGCCGGCAAATATTAGATACAATATCACCAAAGCGACGACAACTATCAAGAAACCGCTTATTGTCACGATCCAACCTTTCAACTGAAGACCATCTTGTACTGATAACAAGGATAAATATAAAGTATTCATCGATTTAATTTTTTAGAGAGGGATATTACAATGTTTCTTAGGAGGATTAGTATCTTTCTTAGTTTCTAAAGCATGTAATGCTCTGATTACGCGGAAACGAGTGTTACGTGGTTCGATAACATCGTCGATATAACCGAATTTAGCAGCATCGTATGGGTTAGCGAATTTATCGCGGTAGTCTTGTTCTTTCTTAGCGACGAGTTCTGCGCGTTCTGCTGGATCGCTGATTGCTGCGATTTCTTTACCGTCGAGAACTTCAACAGCGCCTGAAGGACCCATAACAGCGATTTCTGCTGATGGCCATGCGTAGTTGATGTCAGCTCTAAGTTGTTTACAGCCCATAACCAAGTGTGAACCACCGTATGATTTACGTACTGTAACTGTAATCTTTGGAACTGTAGCTTCGCCGTATGCGAACAACATCTTAGCACCGTGAGAAATGATGCCGCCGTATTCTTGAACTGTACCAGGCAAGAAACCAGGAACGTCAACTAATGTAACGATAGGGATGTTGAAAGCGTCGCAGAAACGTACGAAACGAGCGCCTTTACGTGATGCGTTGATGTCGAGAACACCTGCAAAATATGCTGGGTTGTTAGCTACGATACCAACTGGCATTCCATCGAGGTGAGCGAAACCAACGATTAAGTTTCTAGCGAAGTCTTTATGTACTTCCAAGAACTTGTTATCGTCAACGATAGAATGGATGATATGTTGCATATCGTAAGGTTTGTTAGGATTATCAGGGATAATCTCGTTCAATGAATCATCCTTACGATCGATTGGGTCGTCTGTTGGTTTGTATGGAGGTTCTTCCAAGTTGTTTTGTGGAAGGTAAGAAACGAGGTCTCTAATTAATTGGAGAGCTTCTTCTTCTGTTGGAGCCATGAATTGGCTAACACCTGATTTTTGGTTGTGTACGAGAGCACCACCTAAATCTTCTGTACTTACGTCTTCACCTGTAACAGTCTTAACAACTTTTGGACCTGTGAGGAACATGTAACTATTTTGTTCTGTCATCAAGATAAAGTCGGTCAAAGCTGGTGAATAAACTGCACCACCTGCACAAGGACCGAAGATAGCTGAGATTTGAGGGATAACGCCAGAAGCGTCGATATTGCGTTGGAAGATTTCAGCATAACCTGCCAAACTTCTTGAACCTTCTTGGATACGAGCACCACCTGAGTCGCAGATACCGATAACAGGAGCACCAACTTTCATAGCTTGGTCCATGACCTTGCATATTTTCTTTGACATTGTTTCTGACAATGAACCACCGAAAACTGTGAAGTCTTGAGCGTAAACGTAAACAACGCGGCCGTCGATTGTACCATAACCTGTTACAAC
Source organism: Bacteroidales bacterium (assembly GCA_045655965.1). Taxonomy (GTDB): domain Bacteria; phylum Bacteroidota; class Bacteroidia; order Bacteroidales; family F082; genus Limimorpha. Next base: position 10,227 of record JAZOQH010000015.1, read on the forward strand.
GCCGTCGCCGAGGTATTGTTGTTTTTCAAGACCGAAGTCTGTTGTACGATGAGTTAAGAACATGTCAAATTCTTCGAAGCTACCTTCGTCGAGCAACATATTGATGCGTTCACGAGCTGTGTATTTTCCTTTGGCATGTTGTGAATCGATACGCTTTTGACCGCCACCTAAGCGAGCCTCAGCGCGTTTGTCTAACAATTCTTGAATTTTTTGTTCAATTACCATAATATTAGGAATTTAATTGATTACTATTATTATTTGTTTTTATCTTCACAAAGTTCTGTCAAAACACCGCATGTTGATTTTGGGTGTAAGAAAGCAATGCTCAAACCTTCTGCGCCACCACGTGGAGCCTTGTCGATGAGACGGATGCCAGCAGCTTCTGCATCTGCGAGTTGACCTTCGAGGTTTTCAACTGCGAAAGCGATGTGGTGCATGCCACCTTTGCCACCGTTCTTTTCAATGAATGAAGCGATTGTGCTTTCTGGTGATGTTGGTTCCAATAATTCGATCTTGGTTTGACCTATTTTGAAAAATGCAGTCTTAACTTTTTGATCTACAACTTCTTCAATGTTATAACATTTTGTTCCGAGAAGTGTTTCAAAGAATGGAATAGACTCTTCTAAGCTTGTTACAGCTATTCCAATGTGTTCAATATGAGTTGGATTCATAATAACTTATTTTTTAAAATTTGTATTCGAACTAGGGCACAAATATAATTCTTTTTTTAGAAACTCAAAACATAAGAATCTCAAAAAATTCAGATTTTTTTTGCTATTTTTTAATCATTCATTAGAAAACAAAAAAGACGTCACATAAATATGCAACGTCTTTTCATATCAGACATCTTATTATGGTCTAAAAGAATTTACTGTACAATGATTTTTTCTGTTACGACATTAGTTTTTGTTGTCAGCTGTAAGATATATGTACCGCTTTCATATGGACGCATGTCTATTACAAAATTATCGCCACTTGCATCCTGACTGAAGAGAACTGCTCCTGTGATATTTATAACTTTCACATTCAAAACATCTTTAACAGCCACAGTGAGGTAATCTTTTACTGGATTAGGGAATATCAAATCCTTCTTCAATCCTTCCGTTGGCACATTTACGCAAAGTGTATCAGATTGAGAAATTGACTTTCCGTTCAGGAGCGCTTCAACTTTGTAACATACATCTCCTTCTGCATCATTGTCAGTATATGTCAAATCTGACAATCCAGAAATGAGCAGGTTGTCATTTTTATACAAATTGTAAGTCATTGATGACAAATCTTCTTCATTTGTTGTATATGCTCTCAACATCCATGAGTATTCCATACCATATTCCAATGCTGGCACCCATTTGCTACCAGCCTTAATCATAGCGCTATTAGGATCGCCAACATATTGGCAGCATGGCACAGAAGGCGTTGATGCTCCTGTTGACTTTGCAACTATCCATAAATCTTTGTCAGGATTGAATGGCAACTTGCCCAATTCAAATCTCACAAAACCATTAGTATTATATGTCTCGAACGATTCATTGAAAATCATGACACTATCGTGGACTTTCTCGCCATTATATATTTTAAATGTGTAAGTAGCTTCACAGGCGTCGTACATCTCCAAATGAGACAACTTTGAGATGCTATCATCCAACATCAATTCTGATGGTATTATTATAGCCCAATTATATGTGTTAGAGCCAATATTTTCAACATATTCTCCATCATCATATCTAAATAATCCTTTTGATTCAGGCGCATCCCAATCAATCTTCACCGATTTCTCCACAACAGAAGCTGCAGCCTGTAAGGTGTCATAATAATTTTTCATCACAGAAACGCGATATTCACCAGAAGGCAATGAAGCACATCCATCATTTACGCTCTTCACCGTGTATACATAAACGCCAGACATAGGCATTTCATCATCTACATAATTGAAATCAACGATATTCTCTGCTATAACCTCACCATTACGCAGCACTGTAAACATATCAACTTCAGCCATAACTCTCCATGAAAGTTCGACCTTGCCATCATTAACAACAGCTACTAAATCAATAGGTTTGAAGCTTGAGTTTTCACCTGTAGCGATTATCTCTGTCAAGACACCTTCATTCAATTCTGAAGAAGCATACACTTCCACTTCATCATTCTTCACAACGAAAGAACATTCAGAATCATCCCAACCCGGGACCCATTCCAATGTAGCTTTAACGCCTTCTGGAACCATGATTGTTTTCTTGACATCATCAGGTGAGTACATAGTGAAATACATTTCATCCATTCCGTTATCGAAAGTAACCTTGACCTCTGCACCTTGCCATCCATGATTGTTATCGGCATACATCTCAATAGTATATTCAGAATAGTTTCCTGTAACAACACTTTCTATATTAGTACGATACGACTCTTCATTTCCATCTTGTGCAGTCACATAATATTCATGATAACCTTTGTCGAAAGATTCATATTCATCATTGAAATAATTTTCTTCAACTTGAGCCACTATCACATCATCACGGTAAACGTTATAGTATTGAGCGTTTTCCGAAGCATCCCATCTCAATTCCACCACACCATCTTTGCCATTAACGTTAGCCACGAGATTATTAGGATCCAAATCAGTCTCAAGAGGACGATATGTGAAAGTAATCTGGTCACCCATCAAAGAGATGTCAGTAATATTAAATTCCAAGTCCATAGTGTTTTTATTCAAAAATGGATAAGGATTGGTTTCGTAGTTGAACGACACTTTACCTAGATCTTTGCTGAAAGCAGCCGCATTGATTGTTCCATCATTGTTATGCGAGCCACCTGGGCGGAAGATATACACCTCATCTAACACGTCATTTCCATTATGATCGGCGCATCCGCGGAAACGTGTATCGATTCTGTAAATCAACAAACCGCCTGTCGGCAATCCTCTCTCAAACATATTAGACTTATTTCTATACTCGACGAGATAAAACTGATCAGGATGAGAGCTTGGCATTTTATAACAGTTTCTTCTTCCACCTTCCCATGAGTTAGCCTCGAGAGTGTAAGTGCCATATCCTATTTCAGGAATCTCTTCAATCCATGTTCCGTATTCATATTTCATGTAAGTTCCTGAATGTTGAGGTGGCTGAGAGTTGCTGCACATCAAATCCCAAGGACCTGTTGGAGAGAGATGATCTGAAACAGAATTGTAGTGATACAAGTCAGGGAATCCCAATGAGTGAGACATCTCGTGACATAATGTTGACACTGAGAAATAACTTGATGTCTCGAGTTGGAAGTTGAATGTACCGACTCTCTTGCCGTTGATGTAAGCCTCTTCGCCATACATCGACCACATATGAGGCCAGAGCAAGTCGCTCCAGTCACCCACATTGCCTTTCACGACGAAAATCACGTTGTCGATAAAGCCATCGTTATTACGGTCGATATCCAAATCAGCAGGAACCTGGTCGGCGACAAATTCCACAGCTCTTTTCAAGAGAGGGAACTCACGTTCTGCCTGACTAGTATAACCTTCAGGATTTGTTGTAGGGTTATATGGCTGATAGTAATTTCTTGGATAAATGTCTTCATAAGCGAGCACCCTGTCGCCATCAGCTATAGGATAGCAGTATGACTTCATCGACAATTGGTTATATGTAGCTTTCTTGAAATAGTTATTCATAGAAATATCATAATAACCGTCATAGTTAAACATAGAGTCGATTTCTGTCTGAGTTGTCTTAAATTCGCCATCGCCTTTGAATTTGATGAAGATAACCAAGTTGTTATACACGCCATGGTTAAGGTTTTTAGCGTCTTTAACTTCTGGCACTTCCATCATCTTTCTTCTTTTCTGATATTCTTCTTGAGAAATCATGACGTTAGGTTTGAGTCCCAATGATTTAGGATCCACTTTTCCAGCGACATATGTCGTTGCTGTCACACTTCCTCTGCTGTCGGCAGCAGCATATACAAAGTAACCGTTCTCAGCTTGAACGATTGTAAATCCTTCAGCGTCATGAAGACGGCTGTAGAATTCATCGCCTGATGCGAAGCAATACAATTTTGTTCCATCGGGCTGTGTCAAAACCTTCTCTACATTTTGAAAAGGAGCTGCAAAAACAGCAGTCACACAGAACAACATTATTGCTATTAGTAATGATTTTATTCTCATAGTTTGTGGTTTATTAATTTTCAATTTTCAACTTTCAATTTCATCTTTCGGCTTCTCACCATCCGAGCCTTCAAGCACCATCACTATCTCGCCTTTCACTTCTTTTTTGCTGAAATATTCAAGTACTTCAGCAAGTGTACCTCTCGCGTTTTCTTCGTACATTTTAGTAAGCTCGCGAGCCACTGACACGCGACGGTCGGGACCGCACACTTCTATCAGCTGCTGCAACGTCTTCACGAGGCGAAATGGTGATTCGTAAAGTATTGTAGTATAATGGTTATTAGCTATTTCATTAAGCTTAGTCTGTCTTCCTTTTTTATGAGGGAGGAATCCTTCAAAAATAAAGTGGTCGGCAGAGAGTCCAGAGTTGACGAGAGCCGGGACGAAGGCGGTAGCGCCTGGGAGGCATTCCACTTCCACGCCGAGTCTGATACATTCGCGCACCAGGAGAAATCCCGGGTCTGAAATCGCAGGTGTGCCGGCGTCTGTCACCAGAGCCATCTTCTCGCCTGCCAAGATACGTTCAGCGAAGCTTCTCACCACCTTATGTTCATTATTGATATGAAAAGCCGACATCGGTTTGCTTATGTTATAATGTCTCAGCAAGTTACCGCTAGTGCGGGTATCTTCAGCCAAGATAACATCCACCTCATCGCGCAAGACACGCAAAGCTCTCAGAGTGATATCTTCAAGGTTACCTATCGGTGTCGGTACTAAATATAATTTCATTGTATTTCAATTTCGTAATTCACATTAACTATTCAGTTCAAGCATTATGCATTTTAATTATGAACTGACATAAATCTTCTTTCTACCAAATCATCAAGTTTCTTATAAGCGTCAGACTCGCAATCCCATTGGAATTCAATCTGCAATTCGCTCATATAAGTCTTGGCTCCCAGCAATGTAGAGAAATTATTCAAGGATCTTATCGACTTATTGTATTTCTCCATGCTTCCGCCAAACAATTCATTAAGCAATAAAAACTTATCATTGATGCCTATTGCTGTTGCGAGGTCAGCCACAGGTTTTCTCTGAAGGCGAGCAGCGAGACTGATGTCAGCAGCAGATTCCAACTTATCACCAAGAGTCTGCGCATCTATGGTATAGACCTTCTTATAAGCCCTGATACCTGAATCCTCTTCTTCCTCAGAAACAGAATCTTCATGCTCCTCCTCTGAAACAGAACTCTCGAGCTCTTCTTCCTCTTCAACCTCTATTTCCTCTTCTTCCTCTATTTCCTCTTCAACCTCTGCTCCCTCAAAGTCATCTTCCTCCTCTTCTTCCTCAAGAGCATCTTCTATATCATCTTCAAAATCTGTTTCAAATTCTTCGTATTCCTCCTCTATTTCAGAATCTTCAAATTCTTCCTCTTCTTCCACTACGTCCTCAAAATCCTCTTCATCTTCTATTTCTTCCTCATCCTCAAATCCAACTATTTCCTCTTCATCCTCTTTATCCTCTAGCGTCTCTACCACCTTTATTTCCTCTAGTTCCTCTTCACCCTCTTCCACTTCCATCGGAATAGAATCTACATCCATATTGCATTTCACTGAGCACAATGCATCGTAAAGTTTACGAGTATTTTCCATCAAAAGGTCAACATCAAGTTGGTTCATCAACTTATTGTTTCTAATCAAGAAGTTAACTTGATTAGACATCTTATTCAGGATTCCATCTATCTGGAAAATTACACTATTTTGATCGTTATTTTTCTGTTGCATATTAAATATTTTTTAACTTTGCTCGGCAGAACAAAAATATAAATTTTTTGGATTAAAACGAACAGTTTCATTAAAATCTTACGAATAATTTTTAAATTTAATTATATGAAAAAACATTTACTTTCATTGTTATCTATTTTATTGATGACATTTGCTTTACAAGCACAAGACACAACTGAAAATGCAAATAAAAACAAGAAAGAAAAGATCTATAATGAAAAAGGCGAACTCATCAAGAAAGGATGGAATTTCGGTCCGCTTCCAGTAGTAGGTTTCAACTCCGACCTCGGTTTCCAATATGGTGCATGCGTTGACATCTTCAATTACGGCGACGGCTCTCGTTATCCAAAGTTCGACTATAAGATGAACCTCGAAGTTTCAGCCTATACAAAAGGTTCTCTCAACTTACGTTTCTATGGTGATTATTACAACCTCATTCCTAATTCACGCCTTTTCGTTGACGCTGGATATTTCACCGACAAACGCTTCGAATTCTACGGTTTCAACGGATATGCATCTCCATACTATAACGATTTGTATGTGTTAAACCAACAGCCATTTGAAAGTTTCGATCCAGACTTCAACAGCATATTTTACAGAATGGACCGCAAACAATTCAGATTCAACTCATGCTTACGCAGCAAATTCGGTTTCGGCGAACATTTCTATTATGGCGTAGGTCTCAGTTATTTCAACTATAATATGGGAAGAATCAACATCCAAAACGAAGAATATTTATACGATCAACAAATGACATTGTTTGAATTATATCGCGAAAGCGGTCTCATCAGACCTAACGAAGCTGACGGCGGCAATGTAACACAATTGAAACTCGCTTTCATCTACGACTCCAAAAACCATGACAGCGACCCTACCAAAGGTGCATATTTTGAAGCAACAGTAACAGCTGCTCCAGACCTCATCGACGGCGACGGTTACAGCCACGCCACTTTCAACGCTGTATGGCAACAATATATTCCTGTCGTAAAGGAAAATCTTACATTTGCTTATCGTCTTGTCACTCAAAACGTAATTGCTGGTGAGATTCCTTATTACGCAATGTTTAACTCAAACATGTTGTTCTATAAAAAAATGTCGACAGACGCTATGGGTGGTGCCAACTCAGTACGCGGCATCAACAGAAACAGAGTCATCGGCGCTGGTTATGCATGGCTCAACGCAGAACTTCGCTGGAAAGTTGCAGGTTTCCAATTCATCAACCAAAACTGGAATATCGCTCTTAACCCATTCTTTGACGCTGGTATGGTTACACAAAGCTATCGTCTTGAAGAACAAAAAACAGCATGGGAAACTATTGAAAACAAATACAATATCTCAGGCTACGAAGAAAACCTCATCTACAGCGGTGAAAAAGAAGGTCTTCACACTTCTGCAGGTTGCGGTTTGAAACTCATTATGAACAGAAACTTCATCGTCTCAGCAGAAGCAGCTAAGTCTCTCGATGCAAGAGACGGAAAAGGCATGAAAGTCTATATCGGATTTAATTACCTGTTTTAATGACTAAAGACTAAAGGCAAAAGGCTAAAGGCAAAAGACAAAAGATAAAAGATAAGATAAAAGAACTTTAGTCATTAGTCTTTAGACTTTAGTCATTAAAGATTTTGAACAAAATTAACGTTTTATTCATTATACTTAAAATTTGAATTATATGAAAACATTGAAAAGATTAACTCTCATGATGGTTGCATTATTGGTTTCAGCAACCATTGCTTTTGCACAGAAACCTAACATTCGTATTCTTGCAACAGGCGGCACTATTGCTGGCACCGGCGGTTCTTCAACAGCAACAAACTACACAGCTGGCCAAATGGCTATCGCTACATTACTCGAAGCTGTTCCTGAATTACAAGACATCGCCAACTGCGAAGGCGAACAAGTGGTACGTATCGGTTCACAAGACATGAGCGACGAAGTATGGCTCATCTTGGCAAAGAGAATCAACGAATTGTTACAAGACCCTAATGTTGACGGCATCGTCATCACTCACGGCACCGACACTATGGAAGAGACAGCTTATTTCTTGAACCTTACCGTCAACAGCGACAAACCTGTCGTAATGGTAGGTGCAATGCGTCCTTCAACAGCTATCAGCGCTGATGGTCCTCGTAACCTCTACAACGCTGTCGTGACAGCTGCCGCTCCTGAGTCAAAAGGCAAAGGCGTCCTCGTTGTTATGAACGACAACATCCTCGGCGCAGAAAGCGTTACAAAAATGCACACAACAAGCGTTCAGACATTCCAAGCTCCTAACGCTGGCGCTCTCGGCTACGTATTCAATAGCAAGGTTTTCTATAACCAAGAACCTTTAAAGAAACACACAACAGAATCTGTTTTCGACGTAACTAACTTAAACGAATTGCCAAAGGTAGGTATCGTTTACAGCCATGCTGGCGTTAACGCTGATATGGTTGAACCAATGTTGAAAAATGACTACCAAGGCATCATCCATGCTGGCGTCGGTAATGGCAACATCCACAAAGATGTTTTCCCAGTATTGGAAAAAGCACGTAAAAAAGGTATCCAAGTCGTTCGCTCATCACGCGTTCCAACAGGACCAAGCACACTCGACAACGAAGTCGATGACGCTCACTATCAATTCGTAGCTTCACAACAACTCAACCCACAAAAGGCTCGTATCTTGTTGATGCTCGCTTTGACAAAAACTAACGACTGGCAACAAATCCAAGAATACTTTAATCAATATTAATAAGTCACAAAGACACAGAGTCGCAGAGTACGCTTTGGGTCTCTGTGTCTTAAAAAATCAACATTATGAAAAGACTTCTCACTTTATTAATTATCGCTTTATGCGTTATTGGCGTTAACGCTCAAGATCTTAGCGTCAGCCCTAAGAAAAGCACTTCGCTCTATGAAGAACTTTCAGGTGTAAAGAAAAAGACAGACAAGTTCAATCTCTATATGAATATGAACGGCAGCTTCGATGCTATGTTCAACGACGCTGGTTTCGACCAAGGCAAGTTTAATATGCGTCAGCTTCGTATCGAGTCAAAAGGCAATGTCAACGAATGGCTTTCATATCGCTGGCGTCAACGTCTCAACCGTCCTAATAACGGCGGCGATAACATCGACAACCTTCCAACATCTATCGACATCGCTGGTATCGGCGTTAAGTTGAGCGATAAATTCTCACTCTTCTTAGGTAAACAATGTGCAGCTTACGGCGGCTTCGAATTCGATGCCAATCCAATCGAGATTTATGAATACAGCGACATGATTGAATATATGAGCAACTTCATGACTGGTATCAACATCGGTTATGACTTCGCTAAAGGTCATCAACTTAACTTCCAAGTCTTGAACAGCTTGAACGGTCCTTTTGAAAGCATGTACGGCGTATTCTCTCCTGAGATGGGTTGCTTCGGCGAATATATAGCCGCTACACCTTCAAAACTTCCTTTGGTTTATACATTGAACTGGAACGGTAACTTCAGCGATATCTATAAGACACGTTGGTCAGCTTCTGTAATGAGTCAAGCTGAAGACAAGAACTTATATTATTTCGCTTTCGGTAATGAATTGACATTTGGCAAGTTCAATATGTACATCGACCTTATGTATTCAAACGACGATATCGACCGTGCTGGCATCATGACAGAAATAGTTGGTCAGGTACAAGGTCACAATGTATTTAATGCCAATTATTTATCATTAGTTTCTAAGTTAAACTATCGTTTTGCAGACAAATGGAATGTCTTTGTAAAAGGTATGTATGAGACAGCATCTATCAAAGATATGACAGATCCACAAGCATATCCATTCATTACCAATGGCAAATACCGCACATCATTAGGTTATCTCGGCGGCATTGAATATTATCCAATGGAAAGCAATTTGCATTTCTTCTTGACTTACGTCGGACGTTCATACAAATATGAAGAAATAGCAAACAAAGCTGATTACAACACCAACCGCGTTTCATTAGGTTTCATCTATCAGCTTCCAATGTTTTAATGGCTAATGGCTAATGACTAAAGGCTAAAGTTTTGTTCTTTAGTTTAGAAGGATAAAACAAAAAAACTCAGAAATCAAATTCTGAGTTTTTTTGTTACACAATATTAAGGGTTTTAAAGTTTTACAATTCTAGAACTTTTATGTGTTTCTGAGTTTCTGAATTTCAAATTATAGACTCCTGATGCGAGGTCATCTATTTCTATCGTCGCTTCTTTCCCGTTGATAGCAATTTCCTTGACGACTTGTCCCGCTTGGTTTGTCATTATAATATTGTCGTTGACTTCCTTTTCCAGTCTGATGTTTATTTTGTCTTCTGATGGATTGGGAAAAATCTCGATACCGCTTTCTTCTCTCATCTCTTTTACAGCAGCATGTTCTTCGTCCCACATACCTAAAGTATAATCTCCGGATTTGATATCATCTACTGTCATTCTTCCGAAGTTATTTTGTGCTTGATGTACATAATTCAAAGATTGCCACATTTCGGAACCATTAGGACGATACAACAACACTATTGAATCATTTTCATTGACCATAATATCACCATCGAAGTTGTCGTTTTTCTGATATTGGAACTCGCCTTGAATCTTTGACTCGCCTTTATCCAAGATATGAATTGTCCAATAACGATTTGAAGATAATGTAAGTCCTTCTGGAAGTTCATGGTTTGTCTTTGGTCCGTTCCAGTGATGTTCAACTCTTAATAATGTAGAGTCGTTTATCTCTTGAACCGTTGCCTTGAACTTAGATTCACCGAAGTTATGGCTGCCAGTATTTTTTATGATATATGTCTTCTCAATACTTCCGTCAGCGAATTTGTTATTATAATCGCAGAATACTGCTACTGGTTCAAAATCAATAGTCACAGAACATACGCCTGTCTCTCCATCCCAAGCGACCATCTCGCTATGAGTATTCCAGTCTTCATCAACGAAAGTGATTTCATATCTTACGCTGTTGCCGATATAATCAGAACCTCTACGACCTTGATTCATCGTCACTTCCACATCGAATTTGTTTCCGTTAGGTTCTACGGTGAAATTCTGCACAGTATAAACCGGACTTCCTGCGTTAAACACCCATGTATCGAAGAAGTCATTCATATCAACGCCTGATGATTCTGCAACAGCGTCTCTCAAGTCTTCTGAAGAAGCTGATTTATAACTGAATTTATCGAGATAATATTTTATTGCTTCGTCGAAAGTCTCTCTTCCTAAATAGTTCATCATTGTGTTAACAACAACAGCACCTTTGTCATATACTGTAGTTCCATATGTCAAATCTAAAGGCATATCATTCAACGGAATCCATCCTTCTGAGTTATGGCATGAATTGATAATGTCGTCGGTCAACTCACTTATCGCTTCAACGAAAGCCTCTTCGCCATAAATTGCTGAGAGATAATAGTTGTTGCAGAAAGTAGCGAATCCTTCGTTGAGCCACATATCACCTGCCGATGCGCATGTGACCAAGTTTCCGAACCATGAGTGCGCCATCTCGTGAGCGATGAAAAACTCGCTGTCGAGGTTAGTTGTTCCTGTGATGAGAGAACTCGACAAAGCAATGTTATCGACGTGTTCCATACATCCGAGGCTTGTGCTAACGTAGGCTATTCTATTGAAAGGGAATGGACCGAATTTAGATTCATAGAATGCTGCAATCTCTTTGGTGTTGGCGAAAGTTGCAGCGACCTTCTCAATTTGGTTAGGTCTAGCATATACATTGATAGGGATATTTCTTTCCATACCTTCGTAAGTGTCTTCCCATAAAACGTAACTTCCAACAGCAAAAGACATGAGATAAGTAGGAATCTCTTGGCTTACAGTCCAATGGTCGGTCTTGGTTCCGTCGTTATTATCTGTTGTCTCCACGAGCAGACCGCCGCATGAAGATGTCATTTCCTGAGGGATGTTAAGATATAAATCGTATGATGCTTTGTCGTTGAAGTCGTCAACACAAGGGAACCATGTCTTGCCGAGGTTATGAGGTTGGCTGTCGAAACCGACGCCTAGGTTATAGACGTAGTCGTTGCTCCAGTGTACGCCGCCCCAGTTTTCATTGAAGGTGCTGCCGCCATAGTTGATAGTGATTTCCAATTCTGTGTCGGCTGCTATGTCAGAAGCGAAAGTTAAACTTAAGACGTCGCCTTCTTGAGAGTAATCTGCAACATCGCAAGCGTCACATACAACTGATGTCACTTCCATTGATTTAAGTTCAAGCTCCAAAGCGTTGATTTCTGTCTTTGTTGTAAGCGTCAATGTGGCTGATGCTTCTAAAATTCTTTCGGTGAAATCTATTGTGTTAAGATGTATTTCATAATGAGTCACATCGATGTTTCCCCCGATTTCATTAGTCTTTGCAAAAGATGACAATGACAAGCAAAATGCTAATAATAAAGATAATACGTATTTCATAATCTGAATTTTAATAAGCTTAAATAAGTCCGTAAAATTACATTATTTTTTGTTAAGTCTGCAAATCTTTAACTCGAAATAGGTAAAGTCATCACCAAGCACATCTCTCGCCGCCGTCAACGAAGGATCGCCTGTTTCCTCATAGTATTCGTTTATTATCTCATAATGCTTTTTACTTACGAAATCTTTGGCATCATAAAAACCGTTCTTCACTATCTCTATGATGTGATTTTCTATAGTGCTTCGCGACAGTCCTCTTCCTTTCATAATTTCTTCCATCGTAAAGTCTTCATCGAGAAGTTCCAAAGTCCGCATCACGCTGCTCGAGAGATTCATCTCCTTATTAGACTCTTCATCATCAAAAGCACACTTCTTGAAGCCCTGCGACTCCAATACTATATTAATAATGTCAGCGCCGAAACTCTTGATACGTGTCGTTCCAAGTTTGGAAATCGACTTGAGTTCTTTTATCGTGACAGGTTTAAGTTCTGTGATTCTATTGACGACAGTAGTAGGCAAGATCTGATGTTCTTCTTTTTCAAGTTCCAATGCCTTCTCATGACGCCATTTCAACAAGGCATTCAACAATGGCTTGTCTTTCTTATCTACAGTCTTACCTTTCAGTTTCACCGACTTAAGATTCTCCGACTCCACGATTTTCTTGTTCTTCATCTCAAGATATTTATCCAAGATGAAACCGTCTTTCGCAATATGCAGACAAGCCGTCTTGACATAAAGAATCTCGCGTATCATATCAAGTACCGCCTTCACTGCAGCGTTGACATTTTTGTTATCAGTCTCCTGAATCGAATCGCTGATATTTTCCAAGTCGTTGAGTTTGTCGAAGAAATAAACCGACGCCTTCCTAATTCTTTCATCCAGATAAGAACTTGTTGTCTTGTCGTCTTGTTGTCTTGTTGACTTCACAATCGAATCCACTTGTCTAGCGAATCTCATCGCCACATCTATTATTTCTTCTCGGAAGTTTTTACGTATATCCGCTATCTTATCCGCCGTCTCTTTCCCGAAGATATTGTCGTTCTCTCTCACCACCTTAGCGAGTTTATTGATTTGCATCTCCAGTTCATCGAAAGTGAAAAGGTCAATTATCGTCTGATGATGATATCTTGTCTCCTCATCGCGGAGTCTGTCTTCATCAGGTTCGAGAGAAGGAATCTTATCCACGAAAGTGTTTATCGTATTATCGTTATACAAAACGTTATTAGAAATCTTCGCATTGAGCACCAGTCCTTTAAGAGAAGTGCAACGACTCAATGCCACATAGACCTGTCCATGAGCGAATGCCATCTCGGCATTGAGAACGACTTTCTCGAAGGTAAGGCCCTGACTCTTATGAATCGTTATCGCCCAAGCCGTCTTAAGCGGAATCTGAGTGAAGCTGCCTATTTCCTTCTCCTCTATCTCGTTAGTCTCTTCGTTGAGTGTATATTCGAAGTTCTGCCATTTCACAGGCATCACGTTTATCACATCATCATCGCATCTCACCTTGATGCCTTCGTCTTTGTCGTACGCTATTATCTTGCCTATCTTTCCGTTATAATAAAGCTTCTCCGGCGAAGGGTCGTTCTTCACGAACATCACCTGCGCTCCCACTTTAAGTTCAAGCACTTCTTTCGTTGGATAAGCGTTTTCAGGGAATATGCCTGTTATCTCCGCTGTGAAAGTCAGCGTCTCGGAATCGATAGCATTCAGTTTTTCATCATTTATTTCATCTGCCTGATAATTATGAGTCGTCAGCGTGATATATCCCTCGTTATCATCAGGTTTAAAATCAGGAATATAACGAGAGTTTAATATCTGCAAGTTATTACTATCGATGCTGTTGTTTCTCACCTGATTGAGAATATCGATGAATTCGGTATCGTTCTGTCGATATATATGGTCGAGTTCCACGCAGATGTAAGGATTCTTCTGCAGCACACGGCTGTCGAAGAAATACACCGACTTATAATAATCCTGCAGCAGTTCCCATTCGTTCTGTTTTGCCACCGGCGCCAGCTGTTGTATATCGCCTATCATCAGGAGCTGCACTCCGCCGAAAGCCTTGTCGCTGCGACGCACTCTTCGCAACACGGCGTCGATAGCATCGAGGAGGTCGGCGCGCACCATACTTATCTCATCGATGACGAGGAGGTCGAGGCTGCGCATAATCTTCAGCTTCGTCCTGCTCAGTTTCATATTAGATAAAAGCGACAACGACTGACCTTCTGGAACGATAGGCCCGAAAGGAAGCTGGAAGAACGAATGTATCGTCACGCCTCCCGCATTGATGGCAGCCACTCCAGTAGGAGCGACAATCACCATTCTTTTATAACTCTTGATAGCTAAATTCCTGAGGAAGGTGGTCTTGCCAGTGCCAGCCTTACCCGTCAAAAAGATATGAACATCGGTGTTTTGCACAAACCTATTCAACATCTCAATCTTTTCATTCTTAAACACGTCTGTTTTCATATTTGTTGTTTTTGGAGTGATGAAGTAATGGAGTGATGAAGTGATGGAGTCGCACTTCGACAAGCTCAGTGCCCTCAACTCCTCATTCCTAATTTAAAATATTTTTCTTCAAGGAGATTCTAAACGTCGTTCCTTGTCCTACGACAGAGTTTTTAACGAAAATCTTTCCTTTATGATAGTCTTCGATGATACGTCTTGCAAGTGATAGTCCGAGACCCCAGCCTCTTTTCTTGCTTGTGAATCCTGGCTGGAAGATTTGTTTGTAGGCAGAGCGCTGCATACCTTTACCGGTATCGGTCACGTCGATATGGACATCCTCTGCATCTTCTGTTATCTCCACCGTCAGTTTGCCATGATCCTCCATAGCATCGAGAGCGTTCTTGGTGAGATTCTCCAGCACCCAGCTGAAGAGAGCAGCATCGAGAGGAACCATTATCTCTCTGTCAGGAACCTTGATATCGAACTCGAATTTATTATTAGAGAAACGTCGTTTCAGATAATTCATAGTGTCGTTGACAGCAGTAGTCACATCATACGACACCAATGTCGGGATGGAACCAATCTTAGAGAAGCGCTCCGTTATAGTCTTCATTCTGTCGATATCTTTCTCCATCTCCGTAGTACCGATGAAAGGAGTGTCCTGCATCTTAAGCAGTTCTATCCATCCCATGAGCGAGGTGAGCGGCGTCCCTATCTGATGAGCGGTCTCTTTCGCCATACCAGCCCACACCTGATTCTGCTCTGAACGACGAGCGTAGCTGAACAAGAGATACGCCACTATGATGAAGAATGTGAAGACGAAAATCTGCACTATAGGGAAATAGCTGACTATACGGAGCAAGTCGGAACTGCGGTAATAGATATACGCCTTCTCGCCGTCGAGGTAATTGACTTCAATAGGCATGTTCTCCGACTTCATAATATCAATCTGTTCCTGAACGTAATCGCTGTTGTTCATCAAGTCAGACTGAAGGTTGCCATAACTGAGAATCTCATTGCCACTTTGATTTAAAATAATGACAGGCACGCCCGCTGCGTTGTCGGCGACATCGTTGATGAAAAAGGCAAACATATCGTCAAGAACATTACGAAGTTCTGTATAAATGAGCGACTCATTATAATATAACGACGATTCTTTGCCGTAGATGTCAATCTTTATCGGAGGATAAATGCTGAAATCGTCTTGCATCTCAGCATCGAAAATTTCTTTGTTCTGATGTTTCTTCGGAAGGTTGATAGAAAGCGTGATGTTATTGTCCGCATCGGTGATGACAACAGGAATGCTGATGTTACTTTGAATAATCTCTAGATAAACGCCAATGTTCTCATCGGAAGTAGCCGCCAGGAAACTGCGATACGCCATAGCAAGAAGTTCCACGCGCTTGCTTTCCTGCATACTCACCTCATTGAAAAACAATTCGGTATAATTCATCAACTCAGCATGAGTCTGTACCGCTTCTGCCCACATAGCCATCTGACGTTGTTCCTGTGAAGCAAATCTCTTGACAAGATTATTAGTATAATACATGGAAACAATCACTATCACGACAGCAATTATCGAAAGCGCGATTTTCCACCTTTTCTTCTTAGAATATAAGTCTGCACTCTGTTTGTTACTCACCATAATTTTCATCAATTTATGTTTAAACAATAAAAAAATTGATTTAGTACAAAATTATAAATTATTTCTAAAATTTTAATCCATTTATCATATAATTTTGGTCTCGTTTTTGCGTAATTACAATATATAAAAACTATACAAAATGAAGGCAAAACTATTGTTAATATTGATGACTTTATCTGTAACGATAAACCTCAATGCTCAGTCTTATAAAGATTTATGGAATAATGTTAATAAAAATTTAGAAGACCGACTTCCTGAATCGGCGGAAGCGTTTCTTGATAAAGTTGAACAAAAAGCCATTGCCGAGAACAATCAGAAAGAACTTCTGAAATCTTATCTGTATAGATTTAAAATAATAAATCAGAAAGATGAGAATCCGATAAAAGCCTCGATACAGTTCGCTGAAGAAAATATCGGCAGACTCCAAGAACCGGAAAAATCGATTTTTAATGTAGCAATTGCTTCTCTCTATGGAAGTTATCTTAATGAGAATTTCTATAAAATCAACAATCAACAGATAATTGTCAACGGTGATGAGTTGGACATGGAATTCTGGGACAAAAAGACTTTTGAAAGAGTTATCGACAAATATTATGAAAACGCTCTTTCTGATATTGCAAGCCTTCAAAACACCGAATCAAAATCATATCAAGATATTTTGGCGATTGACGAGACCAAAACCAAATTCGATTACACCATAGAACCTACTCTTTATGATTATGTATTGCATAAAATCATAAACCACCAAATCCGCAAGTCTTTAAATTGCATAGATTTATACCAAGATCTTATCAATTTTGACAAAAAGAACAATTATAATGACGCTGCGATATATAATGAGATTCATAAATTGAAATATGAATATGAAAACAATGACGATTATGAATCTTATATAAATTCCTTAATAAAAATTAAGAACGAAAACCTCGACAATCCTCTCGTCACATCCGTGATGGCGTTACAAGCCGAAGCGATTTTTGATAGACAACAGTCAACAGAATGTCGAAAGCAAAAACCTGGATGTTGTACTTGAGATTTGCGATGAAGCAATAAAATTATTTCCTAATAGTGTCGGTGCTTTACAATGTGAAACAATACGTTCCAATATTTTAAGAAAAAATCTGCAATTAAAGATGTCGAGCGTGCATCTTCCAAATCATGACATCATAGTTAACATTTCTTACAGTAATTTAACAAATCCTCATTATAGAATTTATAGACTAAGTCAAAATGAGTTGGATGAATTAGATGATAAATCAGCGATGGATATTGTAAAGACAATATTAAAGAAAAAACATATAGTTGAAAACGAAATCGACATTCCAGAAAAGAATGATTATCAATCACATTCCATGAATATCACTCTGCCAAAGTTGGAATGCGGAATTTATTACATACTGGTTTCCAATGATGATAAATTCTCAAATAAAATAGATAATCTACCAGCTTTTCATTCTTTCCAAGTCAGCAGACTTAGTTTTGTCACCACAAAAGAAAACAACGATTTCGTAGTCTATGTACTTGACAGAGAAAGCGGTCTGCCTGTAAAAGACGTAAATGTCAATATTTTTAAACGTTCTTACAATTATAACAAGAACAAATATGTCAATACAACTATCAAAGATTTGACGACAGACGAAAACGGAATCGTTAAAGTCCCTAATACAAGTCAGAACGCATTTCATATCAACTTATTCAAGGACAACGACATGCTTCTCTCAGATTCTCATTTCTATAATTATAAGAATGAAAATTCAGGAAGATTAATACAAGAAACGATATTCTTTACAGACAGAGCAATTTATCGTCCGGGACAGACTGTCTATTATAAAGGTGTGATTGTTAATAAAAATTCTGAGATAAATGAATTAGTCGTTAATGCAGAAACTGTAATTTACATTAAAGATTCAAACGGCGAAGAGATTAGTACACAAACATTTACAACAAACGAATTCGGTTCTTTCGACGGAAGTTTCGTCATCCCTGATAATTTATCTAACGGATTTTTCAAGATAAGCAATGTCACTGGTAGCATCTACGTAAAAGTTGAAGAATATAAACGTCCTACTTTTGAAATAACATTCAACGCTCCTGACAAATCATACAAACTCAATGAAGAAGTAGAACTTAGCGGTTCAGTGAAAGCATACGCCGGATTCGGTCTCGATAATGTTAACTATAATTATACAATCGTAAGACGTGCTTATTTCCCATATCGTTTATGGTGGTTAGTCAATTATGACAACAATAAAAAACAGATTGCTTTTGGAGAAGGAACAACCGACGCAAATGGCAACTTCAATATCAATTTCGAATTGCTTCCTGATAAGAATTTAAAAGACAGACTTCCTGTTTATGAATATCTTATAACAGTAAACGCTACCAACGCACAAGGCGAAAGCCAGACTAAAACATACACTATAAAAGCATCTGACATTGATTTGATTATTGATGTTAATAAAGATTATAAAAACGTCAGCATAGATAGTTTGAAACATATCTGCTTCAATGTTAAAAATCTTAAAGAAAATCCTGTCGAAGCAAAAATCATCAGAAAGATTTATGAAGTTAAAGACGACAGTCAACAGACAACGGACAACAGACATTTGATATATGAAGATACCGTCAATGTCAAAGGAGAGTCTAAATTATTCCCAAATGTTAAAAAACTTATAGATAAAGGAAGATATGTCGTTGAATTGATTTCTGCCGACAATGAAAAGGCGATGACATCCATCGAATTGACAGTCATAGATTTTAAGAGCAACAAAATGCCTTATAATACAATGTGTATTTCTTACTATGACAAAGCGTCAGCACAACCTAATGACAATGTTAATTTTTATTTAGGAAGTTCTGCCAAAGATGTCAATGTTTATGTCATGATAAAAAATGGTGACGAGCTCAGATATTACGAACGTAAGACAATAAATGATAAAGTCATAAAAATCAATTACAAAGTCAAAGAAGAAGACAGAGGAAATATTTCGTTCCAAGCATTCTTTGTTAAAGACAACACTATAAATATTGTAGAACATTATATCACAGAGCCTTACGATAACCTCGAATTAGACATAAAATTGGATGTTGTGAGAGACGACTTGCTTCCTGGCAGTGAAGAAACATGGAATCTCACCATCAAGGATTATAAGGACAAAGGCGTTGTCGCCAATCTTCTAGCAGGAATGTACGACGCTTCTTTGGATGTATTCGCCGAAAATCATTGGTATTTCAACACAAAACCTAGCATCAAGACATCGACATCACCGCGAAGCGACGGAGGTTTCGACGATTTCTATTGCTTTACATTTAATCAATATCCTAAGACTTACGAATTGTTTGTTTACTATTTATTGTCGGACATTGATTTGATACCTATCGCGAGATATACTTTTTCAGCACGAGATGTGATGCTGATGCCTGAGCGCACCAGAAATGCAATAGCTGCAAAAGTAGGCGGTGTAAATACAAATGAAGAAGAAGAGGCAGTTGAGTTATTTAGAGTAGCTGATGAAGATGTAACAGATAATTCTCAGCAAGAAGAAATGCAAAGTACAGAAAATCAAGAAATGAGCATAAGAGAAAACTTCAACGAGACGGCGTTCTTCTATCCTAACTTAATTACTAACGAAGATGGAAGTCTGACGTTTTCTTTCACCATGCCAGATGCCTTGACTCGCTGGAACTTGATGATGCTCGCTTATACCAAAGACTTGAAAGTCGGCACTTTGAACAAGACTTTCACCACATCGAAGCCTCTTATGATCATGAGTGATATGCCACGCTTCGTTTATGAAAACGATACTCTTTGGGTAGTAGCGAATGTGATAAAGACAACGGACAACAGTCAACAGTCAACAGATGATTGGCAAAAGACAAAAGACAAAAGACAAAAGTCGTTTGCTAAGTTAGAGATTTTCGATGCGTTGACGATGAAACCTCTTGATTTGATTCTCTCTGAACAGGAAATTGCCATCGATGAGATTGCTGCTGGAAACAGTAAATCTGTGAGATGGAAGGTAGCATTAAAAAATCAAATCAATACAAATTTGTTGGCTATGCGTTTCA
Organism: Bacteroidales bacterium; assembly: GCA_045655965.1. Classification (GTDB taxonomy): domain Bacteria; phylum Bacteroidota; class Bacteroidia; order Bacteroidales; family F082; genus Limimorpha. Next base: position 30,672 of record JAZOQH010000015.1, read on the forward strand.
GCGTTTCGTCAGAGGACTTCTCTGATGCAGAGCAACACATTCTTCCTGTTTTAAGCAATGAGGTCTTCATGACAGAGACATATCCTTTGTTAATAAGAGAAAATTCTGAAAAGACATTCGACTTCGATTTCCAAAATGAGAACGAAAGAAACTATGGATTGACATTGAATGTATGCGCTAATCCTGTATGGTATGCGATACAGTCGTTGCCTTATCTTGCACAAGAAACAGGACAATATGCCGATGCTGCATTCAACATTTTCTATGCTAACAGTCTCGCCTCATATATCGCGAATAACATTCCTAACTTATTGGATTATATCAAGAAATGGGAATTAGAGACACCTGATGCATTGATGTCGGCACTTCAGAAAGATGAGAATCTGAAAGCCATCATGTTACAAGAGACACCTTGGGTAATGGAAGCGAAATCGGAGGCAGAACAAATATCAATGCTCGCCAATTTATTCGACATTAACGCATTACGCAACAAAACCGATGAGGCGTTAAAACTCATCAAAGAAAAACAAAGCGTCAACGGCGGATGGTCGTGGTTCCCTAACATGCCGGAAAGTACTTTCATAACTCAATATATATTAGGTGGATTCGGTCGTCTTTATAAGATGGATGTAATAAATTCCTTGACACCAAGTCAGCAGGAATATTCCGACATCATCACCAAAAACGCCATCGAATATTTATGCAAGGGTATAATAAAAGATTATGACTTATACAAAGATTATAAGAACATCTCTTATTTAAACATCAATGAATTATATGCATTGAGTTTCTTCAACTTCAATGAAGATTTAAAATACAAGAACGCCAAAGACTTCTTTATCAATCAATTGAAAGAAAACTGGCACGACTACAATTTCGGCGCGCAAGCAAAAATAGCCTTGATATTATATCGCAATGGTGATAAAAACATCGCTCAGCTGATAATGAAATCACTGAAAGAAAGAGCTAAAAAGAACGAGACTCTTGGCATGTATTGGAGTTCTAAAGTCAGTGAACATGTTGTTATTATGGAAGCATTCAAGGAAATAAATCCTGACGAGAAACTTCTTAACGACATGAAAATCTGGTTATTAAATAACAAGCGTACCAATATGTGGGAAAATGCTCAATCGACAGTAGATGCGATTTATGCTTTGGTTTTTGATAAGACTACAAGACCACAAGACTACAAGACCACAAGTGTGGAGGTGATGAGACATGGCAATACAGGATTAGCTATTGATATTAAAAATGATAATAATTCTTCTGATTTTATGAATCAATATTACTGGGATTCCGAGTCGATGAAAGACATTAAAGATATCAAAATCAATAATGAATCCAACAATCTCATTTGGGGCGGTTTATTCCGTCAGTATTTTGTCTCTCTCGATGAGGTAAGAAAACACGAATCGCCATTGAATGTAGAGAGAAATATATATGTCGAGCGAATCAATGAAGAAGGCACTTATCTTGTTCCTATTGAAAACGAAGACATTAAAGTCGGAGACAAGATTGTAGTAAATCTGAATATTGAAAGTTCCCAAGATATGGAGTTCGTCTTTTTGAAAGACATGAGAGCAGCTTGCCTCGAGCCAGTCGAACAAATGTCAAGATACAGATATCAAGACGGAATGTTATATTATCAAAGCAACAGCGACACCTTCATGGGATTCTATTTCGACAGACTACCGAAAGGCAAACATCAGGTAAGTTATTCGATGTTCGTGACAAAAGAAGGCGACTTCAGCAATGGATACGCTTTGATACAATGCATGTACTCACCTGAGTTCTCGGCATATTCAGAAGGAATGAGAATTAAAGTGATTAGTTTATAGTTGAGAGTGTAGAGTAGTTGAAAGTTTAAAAATTCTTTTGAGATTCTGAGGTTTTGAGATTCTGAGTTTTTAAAAGTCTCTTTCTTATCGGTTCGTCATAAAGCTTAAGACAAGCGTATGCCAATGCGATGTTTGTCGCCATGACGAGCAACACGACCTGCCATGTCTCGCCGAGTGAATATAACTTATTGTCGATGAGCCATGAGTAGAAGAGATACATCACTGGATAATGCACTATATATAAAGGATAAGAGATGTCGCCGAGGAACTTGCAAACCTTTGTTGAGAATTTGCTTGTGATGTTTCCAGCTGCGCCGAACCAAACGATGAAAGGGAAAACCAATATAATACAAGCCAGTTCGTAGATTCCGTTAAGACTTATGCTTCCAGTTTTTGTGATATAAGGCATAGAGAATAAAACAAACATCACAATTATAGCAATCCAGAAAATGTTGTTTGTAATTATTTTAGACGCCATATTATTTTTAGACGCCACAGGGGTGACGTCTCTACATGTTGTCTTGTAGTCTTGTAGTCTTGTAGTCTTATTAAAATTCCGAGCCAACAACATACCCAATGAAAATGGAAACAACATTCTCAGGAGGCCGCCGAAGAAATTGACGGTGTCGAGAGTCCAGCCGATGCCAATCATATCGTAGCCAGAGATATCGAAGACTACGAAGGTAATCCATAGTATTCCAGTTACCCCGACCAAAGCAGCGAGTTTCTTATTGGATAATTTTCTAATGAAGAGAGCGTATAAGATATTACCGATATATTCGAAGAAAAGCGACCAGCTCGGACCGTTGAGAGGATACATCTCGCCATTGCCGCGCACGTCGTAAGGAGCGCCTGGATAAGCAGGGATGAGAAACATAGCGAGTAAAAACGCTATCATAGTCCAATGGATAGGCATCTGAGTGCCGTCCCATCTCACGCCACCTTGGATGAGATACGTAATCAATCCGATGAGAGCGCCCATCACCACCATAGGCTGTAATCTAATCAGTCGACGCTTGAAGAAACTTCCTATCGTAAGACCTCCACTTGTAGTCTTGTCGTCATGTAGTCTTGTAGTCTTCCATCTATCATCATAAGCATAACTGATGACAAAACCAGACAACATGAAGAAGAAATCAACGCCGAGATGACCGTGGTTGAAAGTTTCTATAGATGTTCCGCCAGCGAAGGCAAATCCTTCAAAGACGTGATACCACAACACCATGAGAGCCGCTGCTCCACGCAACCCGTCAAGAATGAGATAATGCTGTTTTGTATCTAAAGTACTATATTTCTGTGATGACATAAAAACTCAACATTAGTTAATTATTAACATTCATTTTTCCAAACAGTTGCAAAGATAAAAAACATTTCAATTTGAAAAAATATCACAACATATTTATGCTCATTTTTATATATTTGCATTTTAAATCAAATCATCTTATGACAAAGATTTTTAACAGAATATTAAATTACCTGATAATAATCACTATTTTATTTCTTATTGGAAAAAGTGCTTACAATCAGTATATTGAGATGCAAAAACTCTCTCAGCCGAAATATGAGTTGACATTATCTCTAGAAGATGCTAAGGCACATTTTCCTGAAGCCGACAGCATAGTAAAAGATGACATCTCATCCTATCTTGTCTTAGACGAAGGCAACGTCATCGGCAAAGTCGTCAACACCTCACCTTACAGCGACGACATTTACGGATATAACAGCATTACTCCACTCACTATTTATATTGACAGCAACGACATAATCAAAGAAGTTGAGATATGTCCTAACAGAGAATCTCGTGGTTATTTGAATAGAGTCATCGGCAGCGGTTATCTCGATTCATGGGATGGACTCAGCATAGAAGACGCTCTTAACCACGAAGTTGACGCCGTGAGCGGATGTACATACACCTCAACGGCTATATCAGAATCACTACAAGCCAGCATGGAGGAACTCACATCACAAGATGCCCAACGCAACTGGGACTGGAGTCTCTTTGCAAAACAAATCATCGTCATTGCCGTCACGATTCTCGCACTGATATGTTACTTCAACCCTAAGAAAAGTAAGAAACTCAGAATCATAACATTGTCACTCTCGATATTGATTTTAGGATTCTGGACCAACTCGCTTCTCTCTTTAGCGTTGTTTTACAATTGGCTGACAAACGGAATCTCACTCACGATGCAGGTTGCCGTCATCATAATAGCAGCAGTTTCAATCATATTACCATTATTCACAAAGAAGTCGTTCTACTGCCAATATCTCTGTCCTTTCGGAGCGGTACAGGAATTCGCAGGTATGATACCAGTCAAGAAGATAACAATATCATCAAAGATATATAATGCCTTTGCGATTATCAGAAGAGTCATCTTATTAACACTCTTGGTATTGTTAGCCTCTGGAGTCGGGTTAGACTTGTCCATGACAGAGCCATTCTCCATCTTCAGTTATCAGACAATAATCTTCGAAGTGGCGCTGCTGACAGCCATCATCGTCGTGGCATCCATCTTCATCAAGAAACCATGGTGCAACTACCTCTGCCCTACAGGAACATTATTAAAATCCATAAGTCGTTAAACATCTAAATTATAAACTATGAAAAAAAGCATCTTACTTTTACTTTTAACATTATTCTCATTAAATCTGATTTACGCTCAAACAAACACAATTGAGCCAGAACTTCAAGAAGCATTAAATCAAAAAGGCGATGAAATGATTAGTGTCAACATCATTTTAAAATCGCAAGCCGACGTACATAAGCTACAGCAAATCGCTGCAAAAGCCAACGACAGAAAAAGCAAGAGAGAAGTCGTTGTCAATGAGTTAAAGAGTTTTTCAAAAAGCACACAATCAGACCTCATGTCAATACTCGATGCTGAAGCAAAGAGCGGCAAGGTTGAAGACATAAGATGCCATTGGCTGGTCAACGCCATCAGCTGCAGCGCAAGCAGCGACGTCATTTATCTCATTGCCAGACATAATGACGTAGAGGTCATCGCTTACGACGAAATGAAATATCTGTTGTGGGATGAAGAAGTCAAGGCTGCCGAACCTGCACGTGGCATGACACAAAATATCACACACGTCAAAGCCGACGATGTATGGGATTTAGGATATACAGGAGAAGGCGTCATGGTAGCCGTCATCGACACAGGCGTCAACTTCAACCACATAGATTTGGCAGACCACTTATGGGACGGTGGCGAGGAATATCCAAACCACGGATATAACACAATAGAGAACAGTCATGATGTGTCAGACGGCTTCGGTCACGGCACACACTGTGCAGGCGTAGTCTGCGGCGACGGGACATCAGGCACACAGACAGGCATCGCTCCTAATGCCACATTGATGTGTATCAAGGTCATGGACGACAGTGGCTACGGCAGTGCGACAAGCATCAGCGCTGGCATGGAGTTCGCCATAGAACACGGCGCCGACGTCTTGAACATGTCGTTAGGAATTCCTTTTGCATCAGCAGCAGTAAGAGAAATGTTACGCGAAGCATGTGTCAACGCATTGCAATGTGGCATAGCAGCAGCAGTAGCAGTAGGTAACGACGGACAGTTACAAATTTCATTCCCAGTGCCTAACAACGTGAGAGTTCCTGGCGGTTGCCCTCCACCATGGATTCACCCTGACCAAGAAAGCAACGCCGGCGGATTGTCATGCTGCATTGCTGTTGGCGCTGTAGACTTCAACAACGTGAGAGCTCCTTTCTCATCATACGGTCCTTTCACATGGCAAGAGACATCTTACGCAGATTATCCTTACGAACCAGGCATGGGTCTCATCCGTCCTGACCTCAGCGCTCCAGGCGTCGGCATCATCTCTGCCAACCCAAACAACAATAACGGACACGTCAGCATGGACGGTACCTCACAAGCAGCACCTTGCGTGGCAGGTGTGATAGCTCTTATGTTGGAAAAAAATCCAGAACTCACTCCAGCAGAGATAAGCATGATATTAGAGACAACAGCAGTGAAGATTGAAGACAACAAAAACAACTACACCGGTTCTGGATGCATCGACGCATTGGCAGCAATACAAAGCATCGAAGGCGGTGAACCTGATGTAGAAGAATGCCTTCCAACAACAGAAGTAAACATCATCTATGTTGACGAACATTCAATAACATTATCATGGAATTCTGTGGAAACAGCAAATAGTTACGACATACATTGCAACGACAATTTCCTCATCAACGTAACAGACACAATATTCATGGATATGATTTTAACACCTGATACAGAATATTGCTATACAATAGTAAGCGTATGTGAAGAAGGCAAATCAGAACACAGCGAAGAAGTCTGCGCTACTACATCAGGAATAGAACCATGTCCAACTCCAAAAAATCTCAACGCCACAATAGCACAAGACGTTCCTGATTACAATCACACCTACATGGTAACATTGAGTTGGGAAGCCACTTCTTATTCAGATAAATATGAGATTTATTTAGACGGAGAATTCTTGGCAGAAACAACAAGCACTGCATACTTAGTTGGTTTCGATGATGAAGGAAGTCACTATTTCACTGTTGTCAACGACTGCCAATACATCGACTCACCTCATTCAGAAGCATACGAATTTACAATTATCGACGATGCGATAGAAGAATACGAAAACAACTTTGAGATATACCCAAATCCAGTCGATGATGTCTTATACATAAAATCAGACAATAACATCAAAGAAGTTAACATCTATAATATCGTTGGAATTAAGGTGGTAACTGTCAGCGGTCAGCAATCAGCAATCAGCGTTGACATGAGCGGACTCAGCTCGGGAGTTTACTTTGTTGAAGTTGACGGAAAAACCTTTAGGGTAATTAGGAATTAGGAATGTGGAATTAGGAATTGAGGAGTTAGGAATTGAGGTAATGTAATAACTTTATTGTTGACTGCAGGAATTCTTTTTTCAAAGACGCCACATTTTAGAACTTTAGAATTTTAGAATTTGAATTCTAGAGTTCTAGAGTTCTAGAGTTCTAGAATTCTCCCCTGCGTTAGGGATTGGAGCGGCATCCTTTTTTCGCGAAGGCGGAGACGAAGCGGAAAAAGATATAGCGGAAAGCCCGACGGCTTGCCGGAACGCCCAGAAAAGAATTCTGGATTTGAGGATCTGAGGATTTCAGGATTTTTTCTCCATCACTCCTAATTCCTCATTCCTAATTAATTAGACGCATCAATTACATATTATTTATTTTTATGGTGTAATTTGATACGTCTCTACCCTGCCCTCTGAAATCCTGAAATCCTGATACCCTGAGTTCCTCAATTTCTCAGTTCCTCAATTCCAAAAAAAAGTTTCTGAGTTTCAAAAAAATTCTTAATTTTGTAACCTTATCTAAACAATATAGTTATGGATTACAATTTTAATGAAGTAGAAAAGAAATGGCAAGAATATTGGCGCGACAATAATATCTATAAAGTTGATATTGACAAGAATAAGCCAAAGTTTTATATCTTAGACATGTTCCCATATCCATCAGGAGCAGGTCTTCATGTGGGTCACCCTCTCGGTTATATAGCATCTGACATCTATGCTCGTTACAAACGTCTCAAAGGCTTTAACGTCCTTCACCCAATGGGTTACGACGCTTACGGTCTCCCAGCAGAGCAATATGCTATCCAAACCGGCACTCACCCTGCAATAACAACAGAGAAGAACATCAATCGTTATCGCGAACAAATGGATAAGATTGGTTTCTGCTACGACTGGGACCGCGAGGTACGCACCAGCGACCCTAATTATTACAAATGGACACAGTGGACTTTCATCCAGCTTTTCAATTCTTATTATTGTAACCAAGCTAAGAAGGCTCTTCCTATCGCTGAACTCGTCAAGATTTTCGAACAAAAAGGTTCAGAAGGTTTGAACGCTGCATGCAGCAAACCGCTCTCATTCACAGCAGAGGAATGGAAAGCCATGAGCGAGAAAGAGCAACAAGAAATCTTGATGAACTATCGCCTCGCTTACTTGGCAGACACTATGGTTAACTGGTGTCCAGAACTCGGCACAGTACTCGCCAACGACGAAGTAGCCGACGGTCTCTCAGTCCGCGGCGGTCACCCTGTAGTACGTAAGACCATGAAACAATGGTTGCTCCGTATCACAGCTTACGCAGAACGTCTCCTCGAAGGTCTCGACACCATCGAATGGAGCGAGTCAATCAAAGAAGTACAACGCAACTGGATCGGCAAGTCGATGGGTGCATCATTATTCTTCGACATCGCTGATAAAGACATCAATATAGAAGTGTTCACCACACGTGCCGACACTCTCTTCGGAGCAAGTTTCATGGTGTTGGCTCCTGAACACGAAATGATAAGCAGCCTCGTCACTGAAGAACAACGTGCTGCTGTTGAAGAATACGTCACATGGGCTAAGAACCGCTCAGAACGTGAACGTATGGCAGAAGTGAAGAAAGTATCAGGCGTATTCACCGGTGCTTACGGCATCAACCCATTCACCGGCGCAAGAATACCAATCTGGGTAGCTGACTACGTACTCATGGGCTACGGCACAGGCGCTATCATGGCAGTTCCTGCTCACGACAGCCGCGACTTCGCTTTCGCTCGTCACTTCGACCTCCCTATCATCCAAGTCGTCGCTAAACCTGGCGAAGAGCCATCAGATGCTTCTCAATGGACAGAGTCATTCGACGCTAAAGAAGGCGTGATGGTCAACTCTGAGTTCCTCAACGGCCTCACAGTGAAAGAAGCTATCGCAACAATGATTCAAAAGGTAGAAGAAAAAGGCATCGGCAAAGGCAAGACCAACTACCGTCTCCGCGACGCTATCTTCAGCCGTCAACGTTATTGGGGCGAGCCATTCCCAATCTATTATAAAGACGGAATGCCTTACGCTATCGACGAAAGCAGACTCCCTCTCGAGTTGCCTCCTATCGATGCATACAAACCAACAGAAACAGGCGAACCTCCATTGGCACGCGCTAAGAACTGGACAACAGAAGACGGTTGCCCTCTCGAAACAAACACAATGCCTGGCTTCGCTGGTTCAAGCGGCTACTACCTCCGCTATATGGATCCTCAAAACAATAACGAATTCATCAGCAAAGAAGCTAACGACTATTGGCAACAAGTCGACTTATATATCGGCGGCGCCGAACACGGAACAGGTCACCTTATCTACAGCCGTTTCTGGAATAAGTTCTTATTCGACCTCGGCGTGATCTGCAAAGACGAACCATTCAAGAAGATGATCAACCAAGGTATGATCCAAGGCCGTACAAGCTTCGTATATCGCGTCAACTTCGAAAAGATGGCAGAATATAAAGCTTGGGAAGTCATCAAAGACAACAAACTCGGAGTCAAGTTCGTGAAAGACTTCAAGGTTGGTCACCGTAAGTTCGACTTTTTCTGCCAAGAAAAGAATTTAATAATAGAAATCAAGAAAGTGTCATCACTCGAAAAAGTAGCTGACGCTTACGAAAATATAGCTAAAGACTTAGGTTGCAAGATATTGCTCATCCCTATCCGTCAGGTCCTCATCGATGAAGACTTCACTGTTGTAAAACAAAAAATCCAAGACCTCATCGACGGTAAAGACGTTCCTGCATTTGAAGATGTTGAAATGCTCGACGCACCACGTCTCTACGTTTCAAAGAATATCCCTGGAAGAGAATTCTACAGCGACCCTATCCGCGTCGACATCAGCATGGTCCACAACGATATCCTCGACACAGAAGAATTCAAACAATGGCGTGACGACCTCAAAGACTCTAAGTTCATCTTCGAACATGACAAAGACGGCAACCCTATCTACGTCTGCGGCTGGGAAGTTGAAAAGATGTCTAAGTCAAAATTCAACGTACAAAATCCTGACGACCTCGTAGCAAAATACGGCGCCGACACATTGAGACTTTATGAAATGTTCCTCGGGCCTCTCGAGCAATCAAAACCATGGGACACTCAAGGTATAGAAGGCGTATATCGTTTCATCCGTAAGTTCTGGAGATTATACACAGACGAAAACAACGAGTTCTCATTCAGCGACGAGCCAGCAACAAAAGAAGAGTTGAAGTCATTACATAAACTCATCAAGAAAGAAGAAGACGATATCGAACGTATCTCTTTCAACACCGTCGTTTCTGCTTTCATGATCTGCGTCAACGAACTCACAGACCTCAAGTGCAACAAACGCGAAATCCTTGAGCCTCTCGCTATCATGGTATCGCCTTACGCTCCTCACCTCGCTGAAGAGTTATGGCATCAAATGGGTCATGAAGACAGCGTAGTGACACAGAAATTCCCAGAATTCGTAGAAAGCTACGTCGTTGAAAACAACTTCACATATCCAGTATCTATCAACGGCAAGAAACGCTTCGACTTGGAATTGCCTATCACATTAACTCCAGCAGAGATAGAAAAAGCAGCTATCGAGACACCGGAAGCAGCAAAATGGATCGGCGACAAGAGCATCAAGAAAGTCGTTGTAGTTCCAAAGAAGATTATCAATATCGTAATAGGATAACAGAAAAAGACAGCTTAGGCTGTCTTTTTTTTAACCATTGAACTTTGAACTTTGAACTAAGAACTTTGAACTAAGAACCTTAAAAATTCTGAGATCCTGAGTTTCAAAAAAAGTCCTAAGTTCAATGGTTCAAAAAAAAGAACCCCAGAAAAAAGATTCTGAGGTTCTGAGTTTTTGAATTTCTAATAAAGTTCTTATTTGACTGTAACTTTTCTTACAATGATTGTGTTGCCTTGTTGAAGTGTCAAGAAGTAAACTCCTGTGTTAATGTCTTCAACATTGATTGAAGCGTTTTGCATATCGCTGATGTTGACGCTCTTTACGAGGCGGCCTGTGAGGTCAACGATGTTTGCTGTTGCTTCGCCTGCCAATTCTGTTTGGATGTAAACAACTGAAGATGCTGGGTTTGGATACAAGCTTACAGATGTTGCAGCAATTTCGTTAACGTTGATATTGCCAACGTGGAATGTCAATACTTCTGATTTTTCTGATTCGTTGCCAGCGTTGTCAACTGTTGTTACATATACAGAATAGTCAGCATTTGATTCAACGTCGATGATAGCTTCTGGGCCATATACTGTGCAAGCTACATTGTCGGAGTTGACATAAACGTTGAAGTGGCTGAAGTCTGTAATTTCTGGCATATCCCATCTTACAGGAACATAGTTACGCCATCCTAAGATGCTTTCGTCAACGCGGAGGTTTTCTGGAGCTTCTGGTGTTTCGTCATCGATGAAATATTTGAATGTGTCGTAACCTATTGGGCTGAATGTATCGATGTTGTTGTATGGCCAGTAAGCGTGATATTCAGCGCCGCTTGATCTGTAGAACAAATAAACGCTGCTTTCGTTGTTTGCGTCTAATGAGATTTGGTGGTCAGCATCGCCGAATTCGAGAACGAACTCACCTGTTACGTGACCAGCAGCTTGTGAGAATGCTACTTCTGCATCATTAATTTGTGTCACATCGCCAACGCCGCCTGTTACATAAATCGGACGATATTGAAGGATGCCAGTGCCGCCGCTATATTTGAACCAGTAGTTACCTTCTGTGTTGTCTGATTCTGGATATACGTGGTCGTTGTTATCGTCGAAGTACAATGCCAAACAGTCGTTTTCTGACAATTCAGTGTCTTTGAAGTCTTCCAAACCGATGTATAATTTTTGGCCGTCAGTCTTGACGTACATATAAACTGTTCCGAATGGGTCGACGCCTTCTGTGATACCTGTGAAGTCGGAGATGTCAACTCTGAAAGCATCTGCCCATTCACCGTCAGACAAAACGCCGTCGATAGTTGGAGCTGTACCGTTATAAACTTCTACAACTTCTGTGATATATGCTGTTGAAGCATAGCCATAAGCGTTGTTTGACAATGGAGTCTCGAGGTTACCAGCCAACAATGCTGTTACTGCGTAGTAATATGCCTTTGTAGGGATTGCTGTTTCGTCAACGTATGTTGTAGCATCTGTTCCTATTGTTGCCAATGGTTCAGCATAAGGAGCGTTGATGTCATCTTTACGATAGATGTTATATCCTTCGAATGAGCCTTCGAATGCCTCCCAGCGGAGGTTTACAGCTACTTCAGAACCTTGTGTTGCATAGAGGTTCTTGATAGGAGCGCCAACAGGTTCCAATGTTGCTTCGAGGTTTGTAGCCTGACCTGCTGTGATTTGTACGTTGCTGATTGTTTGAGGATTGAAACCAATCTTAGAAATAGTTACGTTGTATGTTCCTTCTGGAATATATTTAACGTCAGCAACGCCTTCGCCGTTAGTATAAGCATAATAATTGTCGAGGCCTTCAACAGTAACGACAGCATCGCTGAAGTCTGTCACGCCGTTCAATGTGATTGATGCAGCGATAGAACCTACGTATGAAGGAGTAGATTTAATCATATAAGCATTACCGCCCCAACCCATTTCGTATGAGTGAACGCCTTTACCAGCGCCAACGCAGTATGCACCGTCATCAGTGATGTCGATGTAACACATTGAACCAGGGCTATTGACTGACAAGAAAGGTTCAACGCTTTGACGACGGAAGATCAAGATGTCGCCTGTTGAGTGGTTCATTGGACCGTCGGTTGCTACAGCGATGAGAGAACCGTCGGCAGTGACGTCGATATTATTGACAGGACCGCCTGTTGTTGCAACCCATACAGGAGTGTTTGAGTAGTTGTTGAACAAGAAGACACATCCATCGTAGCCGTCGCTTACGAATCCTAATGTGCCGAACATCACTAATGAACCGTCAGGAGTGATAGCGTTTGAGTAGCCCCAGCAGCTGCTTTGACCGTCCATCTTAAGATTTGCGTTCCATTGTTCAACATATTTTTCGCCATCCCATTTGCAGAGGTGGCCTTTGCCATCCATGTCGCACCATGCGAGATAAGTAGCGTCAGCATTTACGACAGGAGGTTGTTTAGCACTATTATTATAATAGTATATGCCATCTTGGAGGATGTCGCCGCTTTCTGGGTCTAAGACATAGATTTCACTGTTGCCTCTGTCAGCAGCAATCAATCTTGAGTTGTCGTCAGCGATGCTGATGTCAGCGATATCGCTACCGACCTTTGCTTCTGTTGTCCATTCCATGACGCCATCGCTAGTGTAACGTGCTACGAAAGCAACCATATTATTATTATCATAAGAACCAGTGCCGTATGAAAGATAAATAGCAGTACCTTCTTTATTAACTGCTACTGCGCCAACAAGGCCACCTGCGTTAATAGTAGCTACTGTTGAACCAGTGTTGTCTAACAATGTCACAACACCATCATTAACAACGGCATATAAGTTACCTGCTTTATTAGCTGCTGCGAAAGGCCATTCTGCTGTTGTTGCCACTGTCCATTCTGCAATACCGTTTTCACTATATGACTCTACTCTAGCGTCATTGGTTTCCCAATTAACGACAGCATTCAAATTTTCTTCTGAGATAAATACATTACCACCGATACCATATTCTTCGTTGTTATGCCATACGATTTCAGCATCGGAAATAATTGAACGAGTATTCTGTTGTTGAACAACTTCGCTAGAAGCTTTTGTAGTTGTACCATTAGCTGTAGTGATAGTCTTGACGCCGACTTGAGCGTTTACGCCTAATGCTATTGCAACAAGCGCAAATGAGAGTAAAATTCGTCTCATAGTGCAAAAAATTTAGTTAATAATATAATTAGAAAATCTAAAATTCTAAAAAAAATGTGGATGGGATTAAGAGAGCCCATTTTGTTTCATGATTCACATCAATAGAGTATCGCAAAGTTATATATTTATTGATACTTTGCAAACTTTTTTTGATAAAAATTTAATATTTTTTTTCAACTCCAAGATTATCAAAATAGAATAAAAAAAAGACTATCCGAATTTCGGATAGTCTTTTTCCTTTAGCCTTTAGTCTTTAGACCTTTGTCTTTAATTAAAGATTTGCTTTAAAATATTCAGTGATCTTTGTTACCAAATGAGCTCTGTCTGGACCGTAAACGTTATGGTCATGACCTGGATATACGAAGTAGTCTAATTGTTTTCCGTTGTGGATACAGTTTTCAACGAAAACCAAAGAGTGCTGCCAAAGAACTACAGGGTCTGTTGTGCAGTGGATAATCATCAACTTGCCTTCGAGTTTCTCTGTCTTGTTTTCCAAGCTTGTCAATTCGTATCCTTCTGGATTTTCTTCTGGTGTGTCCATATAACGTTCGCCGTACATTATTTCATAATATTTCCAATCCATAACAGGACCGCCTGCTGTTGAAACCTTAACATCTTCTGGATAGTTGATTTTCATGTTTGTACTCATGAAACCGCCGTAGCTCCATCCGTCTGTTCCGATGCGGTCGGCATCAACGTAAGGAAGTGACTTAAGATAATCGATACCGACTTTTTGGTCGCGCATTTCTGCTTGTCCGCATTGACGGTGGATGATTTGTTCAAAAGCCTCGCCTCTGTCGGCTGAACCTCTGTTATCCAAAGTAAAGACAATGAAACCTTCTTGTGAGAGATAATGTAAATAAATGCCAGCGCCTGCTGTCCATTCGTCTGTAATCAATTGAGCATGAGGACCGCCATAAACATAGATGATGACAGGATATTTCTTTTCTGGATCGAAGTTATAAGGCTTGATAAGACGTGTGTAAAGTGTTTGTCCGTCTTCTGCTTCCAAAGTGCCGAGTTCTATTGTACCGATGTTATAATCTTTCAATGGGTCTTCAGCTTCGTGCAAACGAGCAACCATCTTGCCATTGACATCCATGAGGTCAACGTTTCTTGCGACGTCAGTGCTTGAATATGAATCCAAGAAATATTTTCCTGAAGCACTTGGTGTCACGCTATGTGTACCATGTTGTTTTGTAACCTTAACTTTCTTGCCAGTCTTGATGTTATGTTTGTAATAATGACGTTCCAAAGGACTTACCTCTGTTGAAGTGTAATAAACGTTGTCACCTTTTTTGTCGAAGCCTTCGAATGATGTGATAACGAAATCGCCTTTTGTGATTTGTGTAGCTTCTTTTGTCACTGTGTTATGTTTCCAGATATGATAGAAACCATCACGTTGAGCGAGCCATAAAAATTCTTTTGTATTGTTTGGCAAGAAGTGAGCTGGACCGACTGGTTCAACATATTGCTCGTCTTTATCTTCGAAGATAGTTTGTAAATATTCGCCGTTCAATGCGTTATATTCATTGAATTGGATATGATTTTGACCGCGGTTCAATACGCCGATATAAATCATTTCGTTATTAGGATTCCAAGTGATTGCTGTAAGATATTGGTCAGCTGGACCTTCTGTCTTAACTACTGTCTCTTCACCGTTTACTGTGTTATATACTTTCAAAGTAACTTCGTGACTTGTCATGCCTGCCATTGGATATTTGATAGGTTTTGCAGTAGCCACGCGTTCTGTGATGTCAACTAAAGGATAGTCTGTAACCATGCTTTCGTCCATTGAATAATAAGCGAGTTTGCTTCCGTCAGGTGACCAGAAGATACCGCCTTCGATAGCGAATTCGTTACGGTGAACTGATTGACCAGCGACGACATTTTCTGCGTTGTCAGTAACTTGTACTTGTTTGTCGCCATCAGCATAATATAAGTTATTGTCGATGGTATAAGCCACTTTCAAAGAAGGTGTTGTCACTGTGTAGTTTTCAGCATTTGAAGGTATTGCTGTGACTTTCTTTATGTTTTTAGCTTTAACATCTAAAAGGTTAACATTGATGCTGTTAGTATTTTTATCGAAGCTATAATAATAAGCTTTGTCAGCGTCAATCCATGTGAGGTTAGGAAGACGTTTGATGCTATCCATTCCAGCTTGATTCAAATAAGAGTTGACTTGGTCTAATGTCAGCATAACGCTTGCTTTCTTTGCGTTAGCATCTTGAACCATAAGGTCGTTACCTTCTGTAAAGATGTATTTGTCGGTATTTGTCAACCATTTAACGTTTTTGCCTACTGGATAAATGCTGCGATTTTGATAAGCAGCGTCGTTAGGTGTAAGCATTTTCTTTTCTTGAGCAAAGATTGAACTTACAGAAAGGCAAATCAATGCAATTAATAAAAATGTCTTTTTCATAGTTTTATAATTTAATTTTCAACTTTCAATTTTCAATTTTCAACTTTCATGTACTGCGTCGGCGAATTCCTGAAGTTTGTCGATGCTTTTTTCGAGCGCGTTGCCGACCACTATGACATCAGCGCCAGCCCTTGCTGCGTTGGCAGCTTTTTCAGGAGTGTTGATGCCGCCGCCAATGATAAGAGGTATTTCTATTGTCTTTTTGACTTTTGAAATCATCTCAGCCGATATCGGCTCTATGGCTCCCGAACCAGCATCCATATATATGATTTTCAGTCCCAACATCTCGCCTGCGAGAGCTGTGCACATCGCGATATCGTCCTTGTCGTGAGGTATCGGAGTGGTATTGCTCATATAAGAGACCGAAGTCTGCTTGCCTCCATCAATCAGCATATAACCTGTCGGGATTATCTCATTGCCATAAAGCTTGAGATATGGAGCAGAGATGACATGACGTCCAATGAGCATTTCCGCATTACGTCCCGAGATGAGAGAGAGCAACAGAAAACCGTCGCACCACTTGCTTATCTGCAAGGAGTTGCCAGGGAAAATCAGCACAGGAATGTCGCAATGTTTCTTGATGAGTTTTATGCAATTATCCAAACTATCTGTTGTGAGCAGGCTTCCTCCTACAAAGAAAAAGTCAACGCCAACTTTTACAGATTTCTCAACTATTTCGACAATCTGTTCGTCGGTAGGTTTGTCAGGATCGATTAATACGACAAATTTCTTTTTAGAAGTATCTGATAATCTATTATATACATTCATATAGCATTCTATTGTAATAGTTTACGAAGATAAGATTTTTTTCTATATAAACATCCAGAAATATTTTAATTTTGCAGTATGGCTGGAATTTACATTCATACACCTTTTTGCAAAAGCAAATGCGCATACTGCAATTTCTTTTCATTGGCTTCGGAAAGCAAGATAAACGACTATGTCGAAGCATTGAAAAAGGAGATTGTCCTGCGCAAGAATTATCTCGGCGACGAGACAGTGAAGACCATATATTTCGGAGGAGGCACGCCTTCACTTCTTTCTGTTAAAAATATTGAGGAAATATTAGAACTTCTTAATAAAAATTATGAAATAATATCCAGTCCAGAAATCACCCTTGAGATAAATCCAGACACCATCGACAGAGAGAAGATGTCGTATCTGAAACAGATTGGCGTCAACAGGATGAGTGTCGGGATACAGAGTTTCGACGACGATGATTTAAGATATCTCGGACGACGCCACGACTCCAAGCACGCGATGCAGGTCCTGGAAGATTTGAAACATACCGACTTTGAAAAAATCACCCTCGATTTGATTTACGGAATGCCGACTCTGACAGAAGAGAAATGGAATAAAAACCTCGACATTTTCTTCACCACCGGCATCACTCATCTCTCGGCTTACGCCTTGACAGTAGAGCCTAAAACTATCTTAGGACAACGCATTGAAAAAGGTGAGTTACAAAGTGTTAGCGAAGAAGAAACGATACGTCATTATAATATTCTAGTCGAGAGGACAAAGGAAAACGACTTCGAACATTACGAGATTTCCAACTTCGCAAAAGAAGGATTCCGTTCACAGCACAACAGCATTTATTGGAGAGATGAGAAGTATCTCGGACTCGGGCCTTCCGCTCATTCTTACGACGGAAACTCACGCCAATGGAACATCTCCAATCTCACGAAATACATTCAGTTAGTTGGGGACGAAGAGACACAGAGACGCAAAGACGCAGAGTCGTTTTATGAGAAAGAGATTTTATCAACAGAGGATAAATTCAACGAATATGTGATGACAAGTTTACGCACCTCATGGGGCTGCGACATCGAGAAGATAGAACGCGACTACGGAAAATCATACGCTCGTCATTTCTTAAAAAACATTAAGAAATATCTCGAAAATGGAGAAATGTTAAAAGAAAACAACACTTATTTCCTGAGTGAAGAAGGCAAACTTTTCGCCGACGGAATAGCAGCCGATTTATTTTTATAAAGATGTAATACCTTATCTATTTTTTCTTAACTTTACACCCGAGAAAAAAGAGATTTACCAACATTTATAAATGTTTAGTTATGAGTAAATTCCGTAGATTTACAACAATATTTTTTCTAATCATCGGCTTAATCATAGCTGCTTTTGAGTTTTATAGAACCATCGCTTACGCTGTCAACGCATCAATGAATCAGTTTTATTCCGGTTATTTATGGATGGGCGTCGGCTTTATCGTATATCTCATTTTCCACAGATTTATCTTCAGAAAAAACATCGACATCATGCAGACAATGTCGCACGAAGGCGCTCATATGCTCATAGGCGCTCTCTTCCTCAGAAGAAAAATCTATCAGTTCAACGCAAAGTCAGCCGACTCTCTTACATACGGCGACAACACTCTCGGTTTCGTGAGCAGCTCCAGAAGCAGCAACAGAATCAACATACTGTCAACACTGGCTCCTTATATGCTGCCTTACCTCACATTCTTGTTGCTCCTTTTCCGTCTCATGATTAAAAACGAATGCCTCCCAATCATAGACGTCGTGATAGGATTCTCTCTCATGTTCTATTTCTTATGCTGGAAAAAAGACACTCGCCGCGACCAAAGCGACATACGTCTCTGCGGCGTGTTTCTCTCATATCTTTACATCGCTACATTCCTGCTTTTCAATATATCATTGATAATCTATTCCGTAAGCGGCGGCATATCAGAACCAATGAATATCTTCGGAGCCATCGGACATTATTTCACACAAACATGGAACGACATTTTGATGCTCGTGGATTTAATTAGGAGTTAAGAATGAAGTAGAGACGTTTCAATGTTTCCTTAAAAATTAATACACATTGAAGCGTCTTATCAATGGTGATTAGTCTTGAAAAAAATATTAACACAAATAAATAACAAAATGAAAATTAAAAACTTAGTAATGATTTTGACTTTAGGTGCAGCTACAATGAGCTGTGCTAATTCTGCAAAAGAAGAAACAAAAACTAATTACGCTGACCTTACAAAGCAATATGCTAAGGTTCAATTGACTTCAGACATTTCTCATTTGTCAGACAATGAGAAACAAATGTTGAACTATCTCTATGAAATCGGCAATATCATGGATGATATCTTCTGGACACAGAACTTCGGCGGTGACAAAGAAGCTTTCTTGAATTCAATTCAAGATCCAGACGCTCGTCTCTTCGCAGAAATCAACTACGGTCCATGGAATCACTTCGAAAACCTCGCTCCATTCCTTCCAGAATATGGCGCAATGCCAGCAGGCGCAGGCTTCTATCCAGCAGACATGACAAAAGAAGAATTCGAAGCATGGGATAATCCTGACAAAACAAGTCTCTATACTTTAGTAAGACGCGATGAAAACGGCAAACTCCAAACAGTATGGTTCCACGAAGCTTATGCAGAACAAATCAACAAAGTCGCTGACTTGTTGAACAAAGCTGCTGACCTCGCTGGCGATGAAGAATTTGCTAACTACTTACGCCTCAGAGCTAAGGCTGTTTTGACAGACGATTATTTCGAAAGCGACATGGCATGGATGGACGTCCGTAACAATAACGTTGACTTCGTTGTTGGTCCAATCGAAAATTATGTTGACGCTCTCTATGGTTACAAGGCAGCTCACGAAGCATTCATCTTGATTAAAGACCAAGCATGGAGCAAACAACTCGCTCATTACGCAGAACTTCTTCCATTGTTACAAACACAACTTCCAGTAGCAGAAGAATATAAAGCAGAAAAACCAGGCGCTGACGCTGACCTCGCAGTTTATGACGCTGTATTCTATGGCGGCGACTGTAACATGGCAGGCAAGACTATCGCTATCAACTTGCCTAACGATGAACAAGTTCAACTTCAAAAAGGAACTCGTAAGTTACAGCTTAAAAACGCTATGAAGGCTAAGTTCGATCATATCCTCGTTCCTATCTCAGACGTCCTCATGACTCCAGAGTCACGCGAAAACGTCAAGTTCGAAGCTTTCTTCGCTAACGTTATGTTCCACGAAGTGGCTCACGGTATGGGTATCAAAAACACTCTCGATGGTCAAGGTACAGTACGTCACGCTCTTAAAGAACAATATTCAGCTATTGAAGAAGCTAAGGCTGACATCTTGGGTCTTTACTTAGTTACAAAGCTTTCAGAAATGGGTGAATATACTAATTCAACATTGGTAGAAAACTACACCACTTTCATGGCTGGTATCTTCCGTTCAGTACGTTTCGGCGCTTCAAGTGCACACGGCAAAGCAAACATGTTAACATTCAACTTCTTGGAAAAAGAAGGCGCTTTCACACGTAACGAAGAGGGGATGTATGCTATCAACTTCGAAAATATGAAAGTCGCAGTCGCTAAACTCGGTGGCGAAATCCTCAAGGCTCAAGGTGACGGCAGCTACGAATTCGTTAAAGAATGGATTGCTACAGATGGCGTTATCAAACCAACTCTCCAAGCTGACCTCGACAAAGTCAACGGCATGGGAATCCCTACAGACATCTATTATGAAATGTCACCAGAACTTCTCATTGGAAGATGAAAATTTTAGTGTAGAGTGTAGAGTTTAGAGTTTAGAGTTTAGAGTAGTTTGATTGTTATTAAGTGTAGAGTTTATAGTGTATATAGAATTCAATAAACTTTCCACTCCCGACTTCCCACTTTAAAACTACTCTACACTCTCCACTATAAACTATAAACATTAACAATTTAAAATAAATATCAAAAAATGAAAAAAACTTTCTTATTAGTAGCCCTCGCTATTTTCTCATTAGTGGGCAAAGTACACGCTGACGAAGGAATGTGGCTTCCTATGTTCGTAGAGCGTTTGAATTATGTTGACATGGAAAAGATGGGTCTTCAACTCACTCCTGAAGAACTCTACAGCATCAACAACAGCAGCTTAAAAGACGCTATCGTTGGTTTATCAGAAGGCGCAAGACCACGCGGTTTCTTCTGCACAGGTGAAATCGTTTCAGGCAAAGGCCTCATGTTCACCAACCACCACTGCGGTTACAACTCAATCCAAAAACTCAGCACCGTTGAACACGACTATTTGACAGACGGTTTCTGGGCAAAAGACTTCAGCGAAGAACTTCCAGCAGAAGGCATCTCAGCATCTTTCTTAGTACGTATGGAAGACGTAACAGCTGAAATCTTCGGCGTTTTGAACGACACAATGAATTGGGACGAACGTAATGCTGCTATCGCTGCTAAAGCTAAAGAACTCGAAGCTGCAGCATCAGAAGATGGCAAATACAACCCAATCATCAAAGGTTTCTTCGAAGGCAACGAATATTATATGTTCGTATATAAAGTTTACACAGACGTTCGTCTCGTTGGTACACCTCCTTCATCAATCGGTAAGTTCGGTGGCGACACTGACAACTGGATGTGGCCACGTCACACAGGCGACTTCTCAATCTTCCGCGTTTATGCTGGCGCTGATGGTGAACCTGCTGCTTACGCACCAGAAAACAAACCTTTAAATCCTAAACATCATCTTCCAGTTAGCTTAGACGGCGTTCAACAAGATGACTTCACAATGATTTGGGGCTTCCCTGGAACAACAGAACGTTACATGACATCTTTCGGCATCGACTATAACGTTGAATCATTCTACCCAACAATCCACGACATCTTCAAACTCCAAACAGATGTTATGGACGAATTCATGCAAAAAGACGCTTCTGTCAACATCATGTATGCTGACGACAAAGCTGGTCTCGCTAACACATGGAAAAACTTCGAAGGCCAAATGTTAATGCTCCGCAAAAACAAAGTAGCTGAAAGAAAAGCTGAACTCGAAGCTCAATTCACAGAATGGGTTAACGCTGACGCAGCACGCGTTGAAGAATACGGCAACGTATTGAACACATTAGCTGAAAACTACGCAATGGCAGCTGAATTCACACCTTCTATCTATTATCCTAACTTCGTTACACAAACTGGCGCTATCGCTATTGCTGCAGAATTCGCTCAATACGTAGCAGCAGCTCAAGGTAAAGATAAAGAAGCTATCGCAGCAGCTGAAGAAGCTCTCAAAGCTATCGACGCTGAAGCTTATTTCGCAGAAACATACAAAGCTTTAGAAGACAAGACTTTAGTTGAAATGTTAAAATTATACTACAACACTTTCAACGCTGAAGCAAATCCAGAATTCTACAACTTAGTTGAAAAAGAATACAAAGGTGACGTTGTTGCTTTAGCTAACGACATCTTAGAAAACTCTATCTTCGCATCAGCTGAATCAATCAATGCTTTCATCGCAAAACCTAACGCTAAGAAAGTTGAAAAAGACCCAGCTTACGTTGTATTAAACGCAATGATAAGCCATATGATGGGCAACCTCGCTCCTTACCGTGCAGCAATGAAAGTTATCGACGAAAACAATCACTTATTCGTTAAAGGTATTCGCGAGTTCTACGCTGAAACACAACCAGAAAAGAGCCTCTATCCAGACGCTAACTCATCATTACGTATGAGCTACGGTTCTGTTCAAGATTACCAACCAGCTGACGCTGTTCACTATGACTACGTATGTACAGCTAACGGTATCCTCGAAAAATATGTTCCTGGTGACTATGAATTCGACGTTCCACAAAGACTCCTCGACCTCATCGCTGCTAAAGACTTCGGTCAATATGCTGACGAAAACGGCGAGTTGATCGTTTGCTTCCTTTCAACAAACGACATCACTGGCGGTAACTCAGGTAGCCCAATCATGAACGCTAGAGGCGAACTCATCGGCCTCGCATTCGACGGCAACTGGGAAGCTATGAGCGGCGACATCAACTTCGAACCAACATTACAACGTACAATCAATGTTGACGCACGTTACGTATTGTTCGTAATCGACAAATTCGCTGGCGCAACAAACCTCATCGACGAATTGACAATCGTTAAAAGCGAACCTCAAGTTGAAACAACAGAAGAAGTAGTAGCTGAATAATTGAAATTCAGAAGTTCAAAATCTCAGAACTTCAGCAATATGGAATAGGCGTGTCAAATAATATGACGCGCCTATTTTTTTATAAAAAAATCATTATCAGACAATAAAGTTAAATCAATGACGTTCGCTTTTTAAAATTTCAAAATATCTTAACCATGAAAAAAATCTCTTTATTATCAATTATCGTTTTGTCATTTGTGGCATTATTCACATCATGTAAAGAGGAACACAATGTTCCAGCATTTCCGGAGGAACTGACAAATTATTTCCCATATAAGGAAGGCGAGTCATTCTCATTCGTCTCTGAAGATAACGACACATTGACTTTCGTTTTAAAATATGAAAGTTTATCTCCTGATAACAGTCATACGCAGCCATTCTTTTCTATGGTCTCATGCGGAGGAGAAGATTTCGCTTGGATGAATAAGACCACTGATGCAACCACAGTTCCATATTGGGACGATAAAAAAATAGAAATTGAATTTGAAATGACAGCAAGTCAGACAACTCCAAAAGCTGAAGGAGGGCTGTCAATAGGTTTTTCTATAGAAAATGCAAATAAATATAACGGATATACTCATATCTCATATAGCAGACGATTTGAATGCAATCCTTTTGACGGCAACGTTAACTTGCATGTTGGAGATGAAATAGCCCTTTACGAAGCCGGATATCAAGAAAGTTCTATAGCTATAGTAAAATGGAAAGAAGGTATTTTAAGCTTCAACTTCGACGGAAAGAAATGGAACGCTGTTAAATAATCTGCAAAAAAAACGTAAAAAAGGAATTACCCTATCGAATGATTTCTTAATTTTGTATCTTGAACGTAAAATTTAAAGATTATGGCAAAAATTCAAGATGACAACAAATTATATACAATATTAAGACCTTTTGTAGATCATCATTTAAGGAAGTCATTTCGTCGTTATAAAGTTATCGGACAAGAGAACATCCCTCAGGATGGAGCTTGCATCTTCGCTGCTAACCACACCAACACCTTGATGGACGCACTCGTGCTCCTCTCCATGAACAGCGAGAAAAAAGTGTTTATCGCAAGAGGCGACATCTTCAAGAAGCCTTTCATCGCCAAGCTCATGCACTTCTGCCGTATCCTCCCTATATATAGAATACGCGACGGTTTCAAGAGCGTTAAAGACAACAACTCAGAAATCATCGACAAGGCAGCCGACGTCGTACATGACAGTGTAAAACTATTCCTCTACCCAGAAGGATCTCACAGAACAAAACACTCTTTGCGTCAATTGAGCAAGGGTATTTTCCATATAGCATTACAAGCCAACAGTCAGTTCGGCCACGAGAAACCAATCTATATTGTTCCAGCAGGCATCGAATACGGCGACTATTTCCGCTATCGTTCCACAGCGCTTATCAACTTCGGTAAAGCTATCAACGTGACAGAATTCGTCAACCAACATAAAGACGAGAACGAAGCAGTCATCATGAACGGTCTCCGCGATATGTTGTCAGAACGTCTCTCAAAACAGATATCATTCATCCCTGACAGCGAAAATAACTACGAGGCAATATGGGAACTCACCAAGATAAAATCAGGATTGAAAGGCAGCTTGGAATCACGTCTGGAACGTAACCAAGAAACAATAAAAGAAATCCTCGATTTCAAAGAAAAAGAACCAGAAAAAGCAGAAGAACTCTTCGAAAAAGTCAATAAGTTCATCAAGAAACGCAAGAAAAGCGGCATCTCTGTGACATCAGTAACAAAGGAAAAACCATGCCTCACTGCTTTATGGAAGACATTAGTCACAATATTAGGACTTCCATTATACGCAGCCGCAGCTGTTTCAACGTTGCCTATATGGTTGGTCACAATGATATTGAAAAAGAACTTCAAAGACAAGGCTTGGGGTAACACCATCAGTTTCGCTGTAGAGGCAATCTTGCATCCACTGATGATGATAACATGCATCGCATTGACATTCTGCAAACTCCCATGGGAATTTGCGTTAGCAAGCAGCGTCTTATACTATTTCTGCTATATGTATTTCGTCGATTTCAGCGAGTTCATCAGAAGATGGGCTTCAGATATAAGATGGTGTTTCAACAAGAAACTCAGAAAATCAAAACTACCTAAAATCAAAAGTTTCTTGAAATAAGACATCAATGTAAAGTATCCCGTTATTTTAAAAAAATAATGGGATTTTTTCTTTAATACAGATAAAATATTTACTACTTTTGCGCGCTGAAAACGAGAGCCCATCTATTTAATTATTTAATATAAATATGTTTAATTATTTAATAAATATGAGAGTATATGGTCTTTAATTTTTTTATAATGAAGAAAATATTTTAAAAAATAAAGATTATGAAAGTCATTCCTCATTACTCTTACATCAAGAAAAGACACATCTTGGAGATGGGTCGTGCCAACCTTATGGGCAAGCAATGGATTTCCGGCGTCCTTCTTATGCTAAGCGTCATCATCGCGATGTTGTTAGCCAACCTTCCTGGCACAAAAGAAATCTATCATTCAATTTTAGAGACCAGTCTCTCCATCTCTGTTAAAAGTCCACACGGCGACTCATGGATCTTCCCAAAAGACATGACCGTTGAGAAATTCATCAACGACATTTTGATGGTTGTTTTCTTCTTCGTAGTAGGTCTTGAAATCAAGCGCGAGATTGTATGCGGAGAATTGTCAAGTGTCAAGAAAGCCATGCTTCCTGTCATAGCAGCTATGGGCGGTATGCTTATGCCAGCTCTTATCTATTTCTGCGTTAATGGCGGCACAGACGCTGGCAGCGGATGGGGAATACCAACAGCCACCGACATCGCATTTGCAGTAGGTATCATGTCGATACTCGGCGACAGAGTACCAATCTCATTGAAGATATTCCTTACAGCACTCGCTATCGCCGACGACTTAGGCGCCATTTTGGTTGTAGCTTTCTTCTACGGCGGTGAAATAAACGGCTCTTTATTATTAGCAGCGATAGTATTGATAGGCATCGTATACTTCCTCAACAAGATGGGTGAAAAACGTATGATATTCTATCTCATCCCAGCCGTCTGTGTATGGTTCTTGTTCTATTATGCAGGAATCCACGCTACAATGTCAGGCGTTGTCATGGCCATGATGATTCCTATGGATGCACGTTACAAACGTTCATACTTCGAGAGAAAGACAGCCAATTATCATAGACTTATCGTAAAACACTCCGACGACGACATCTCTCCTAACGAAAACCAACGCACCTGTTTAAGAAACATCAGCCACGTTGCAAGAGGCACTGTCGGCATGAGCTATCGTTTGGAGCACGCCCTCAACCCATGGGTCAACTTCCTCATCATGCCAATCTTCGCCATCGCTAACGCCGGCGTTGAAATACCAGGTCTCGAATATCTCAACTTCTTCCAATATTCACCAGAACTCGGTTCTGTTGGTATCGGTATCTTCTTCGGATTGTTACTCGGAAAACCTATAGGCATCACCGTAGCAAGCTGGATCGCTATCAAATTGAAAGTGGGTGAAATGCCAGAAAACGCATCATGGAAGATGCTCTTCGCAGTGGCATGCCTCGGCGGTATCGGATTCACAATGTCAATCTTCGTCGATACTTTATCATTCGGCGAACTCGCTCCTGAGATTACAAACAACTTACGTTCTTTAGGTAAGATTGCAGTCCTGGCTGCTTCATTGTCAGCAGGTATCTTAGGAAGCCTCTTGATAACATTGTTTGCAAAGAAAGAAAATAAATAAAGAAGGATTTTATATTTGAAATTCAGAATCTCAAAATCTCAGAACCTCAGATTTTTTTCTGGGGTTCTTTTTTTTAAATCTCAGAAATTCAGAATCTCAAAAACTCAGAACCTCAGATTTTTTGAAGTCCTGAGATTCTGAGTTTTTTATTTCTAAAATTCTAGAGTTCTAAATTTCTAGATTTCTCCAAAAGTATTTCTTTCTGATTCCAATGGAATGGTTTGTAGTCGTTGTTTCTCGTCACCTTGTTCTTACGGAAAATCAAGCCATCGACGGATTTAGCATATAACAAAGGCTTGTCGAAAGTAATGAAATGATTCTTCTCGATGACGATAGCGTCTTTCTTTCCGCCATGAAAATACAAGAGCTGATTCTCCAGATCTGGTATCTCCGGATATATAGAGATGACCGCATTGGTGAATTGGAACATATTTGTCAGAGCGTTGACGAATGTGTTATTTTTTATTAACAAATCACGGACAGCACCCGATTCATACCAGCCGTTACAATCTCCACATAATAAAATGGCTGTCCCTGAAGTATGGTCGAAGAGATTATCTTCGCACACCGTTCTCAATGGCGAACTGAACAGAGCGCCTCTCGCCCTGTTGTTTCTCACTATATTATGACTGAAAACGACTTCCGGAGTCCAGCTGAGATTCTCTATTCCGAATGAAGTGTCAGCATTGATTTCTTTTGGAAGTTCATCTTCAAATGTGATGATAAATGCTTTCGCTCCTTTAACGGTTTCCTTGTCGTAAGGTCTTATTTCTTTAATTATGTTAATATTTTTTAACATTTCCATTGTCTTGCTTTTCACGAAGCAGACACTGTCGCCAGCATCGCCCCAAGCGAATCCCCACGCCTGACCATGTTCATAACTACAAATCAAGGTGTTGTCGTTGCGACGTTCTTTCACTTTAAGATAAATGCCGTGAACATTGATGGCATCGTCCATCATACCTTCGTAGAGACCATTTTCGGAACGTATCATTCCTTTGCATTGAGAGAAATGAGTTGCATCGGCCTGGGTTGTGAAATAACGAGCGTCATTTTCTTTAAGACACACATTAAAACGATTCAAGCGGATATCGCAGCAACGTTGTGCTAGAAGTCCCATCCCTTCAGCATAATGAACCGTGACATTATTAATGTATGTGTCGTTGCTATGATCGAGGAAGATGCCCGGAGCAGGACGCCACCATGTGCGCATCGCCACCATCGTCCCAGGTTTAAGACGTTTGTCTTTCCAGTTAGGAGCATGAAGCAAACGATTGCCCACCTCTTCTACCTGCTTGGTGTCAATCCATAAATCGCTGGTGTTATATACGATATGACGAGACTCCTTTTCAAAAGCGATGCCTGTATTTTGCTGATATTTCCATCCTTCGCCGTAAGTCTCGAAGACGCCGTTCTCGTTGATACGATAGTTAACCCAAGGTTCAACGCGAAAAGTGATACCTTCGTTTTCATCATTATTTATCACCTCGACCTGAGCGATATGAGGATTTTCAAAATCGATGGAGAAGTTTTTCAATGTGACATTAGAGGAGCCGACGACGGCAAGGGGCAGCATCTGTCCGTGAAAGATAAACTCCGAACCCTTGCCGTCGAGGGTGAGATTATCCCATTTTTCCAGACAAATACCTACTACCTTAGGTTGATTTTGATCGTGGTTAGAGACGTAATATTCGCGTTGCAGAGCATCGTGAGGATAGAAGTCGTAGCGACCCTTCTTGAGTTTCACGACCACCTCGTCATCTTCTTCGACAGAAGACTTTATCATATCAAGAATCGCGTTGAGACGAGAGGCGTTGTCTTTTCTGTTCTCATCAGGCAAGAAAAAATAAGGCGCTCCTGAAATATCGACCACAACTTTCTTCGCCTCAAGCGACAAAGAGAACATAAATACTATTATAAATATTAAGGTTTTTATGTATTTGTTCATATTTAATTTTTAGCAAAGATAAATATTCTTTGATAAATTTGTAAATTTGTGCTTCGAAAAATGTTCTCATTTTAGAAACAACTTTTTAACCAATATGAAGACAATTAAAGAAATATATCGCATCGGTCACGGACCTTCGAGCAGTCACACAATGGCACCACGTCGTGCTTCAGAACAATTCCTTGCTCGTAACCTAGAGGCCGCTCGTTTTGAAGTAACATTATATGGCAGCCTTGCAGCAACAGGCAAAGGCCACTTGACCGACGTCGCTATCTTAGACGTCCTCGAGAAAAAAGCACCAGTGAAAATCATCTGGGAAAATGAAATATTCCTTCCTTATCATCCTAATGGAATGACATTTAAGTCTTTCAACAACGAAAACGTACTGATGGAAGAATGGACAGTATATAGCGTTGGCGGCGGTGCCTTGGAAGAAGAAGGCAAGAAAAACACATCACCCGACATCTACCCTATCACCAAGATGACAGAGATCTTAAACTGGTGTGAAGACACCGGCAAAGGTTTCTGGGAATATGTCAACGACATTGAAAACGACCCATATCTCATGGATTATCTTGAAGAGGTATGGCAGACCATGCAGAACGCAGTGGAACGCGGGCTTCAGGCAGAAGGCCGTTTGCCAGGTCCTCTCAACTTGCCACGTAAGGCAGCCAACTATTACATCAAGTCGATGGGTTATCAACGCACTTTGAAAAGTCGTGGCGCCGTGTTCTCATACGCTCTTGCCGTCAGTGAAGAAAACGCATCAGGCGGTCTTATCGTCACTGCCCCTACCTGCGGCTCATCTGGTGTATTGCCTGCTGTCCTTTATCACTCAGCCAAGGCTTACGATATAGCAAAGCCACGTATTATCAAAGCCATTGCCACCGCTGGTCTCTTTGGCAACATCGCTAAGGCCAACGCATCCATCTCTGGAGCAGAGGTAGGATGTCAAGGTGAGATAGGCGTCGCCTGTGCTATGGCGGCAGCAGCGGTATGTCAACTCTTCGGAGGAAGCTGCGCACAGATAGAATACTCGGCAGAGATGGCTCTCGAGCATCACCTCGGAATGACATGCGACCCAGTATGCGGTCTCGTACAGATACCTTGCATTGAACGTAACGCCTTCGCAGCAGCACGCGCCATGGATGCTAATATCTTCGCGACATATACCGACGGAACTCACAGAGTGTCATACGACAAAGTAGTTGAGACAATGAAAAACACTGGCCACGACATGCCTCATCTCTACAGAGAGACATCCATCGGCGGACTAGCTCAAAACTACGAACAAATGGATTATTAATAATTAGAAATGTGAAATTAGGAATTAGGAATTAAAATTAAATTCTCGTTCCTAATTCCTAATAAAAAAGATGAAAAGACTATTTCTAGCTATACCGATAAAAACTACCGACAATGATTTCGTGCCGCTCCTCGACGGACTGAAACGTCAGCTGGCTCACGAGAAAAGAATCAACTGGGTAAAACCTAGTCATATCCATCTCACATTGAAATTCATAGGCGACACTCATCCAGATGAGATACCTAAGATCATCGATGAGATTGGCGAGATGGTAAAGAAACACAAGAGTTTCACGATGGACTTCAACAGAACAGGTATCTTCGGCAGCCGATATGCGCCAAGAGTGTTATGGCTCGGGATGCAGAACACACCACAAGAACTCCTCGACTTGGAAGAAGACACTCTCACCTCCTTCGACAAACTAGGATTCCTCCGCGACAGACAAAATTTCGTCCCACACATCACATTAGGACGTATCAAGGAGTTATGCGAGAAACAGTATTTCCAGAAAATCGTAGCTGGAATAGAACAGAAGTCTTACATACGACAAGAAGTCAAAGAGATAATATTATTCCAAAGCTTCTTACGCCCTGAAGGCGCAGTATATAAAGTGATAAAGAAGTTTGGGTTAGAGGGTTGAGATATCTCCCTCTAGTCCCTCTAAAAAAGTTTTTTCTGCAAGTCTTTTTCGTATTTAAAAAAGTTATATCTTTGCAGTCTCAAATGATGGGGCATTAGCTCAGTTGGCTAGAGCGTTTGACTGGCAGTCAAGAGGTCATGAGTTCGATTCTCATATGCTCCACATAACATCAAGAGAACGCTTTTTTTAAGTGTTCTCTTGTTTTTTATCTTATCAAAAACAGTATAAAAGACATCATGGATTCTTCAGTATTAAAGTTTTCCGACATCGTTGCAGCACGTAGCACATTGAGAGGCGTTGCAAAATTAACTTCTATAAGTCATTCTAAATCATTCTCTCAAATGTCTGGCGCCAACATCTTCATGAAATTGGAGAATATGCAGACGACAGGCGCTTTCAAGGTAAGAGGTGCGTATAACAAATTAGCCAATTTATCACCTGAAGAAAGAGCGAAGGGCGTTGTGGCAGCATCAGCGGGCAACCACGCACAAGGTGTAGCTTTCTCAGCAACAAAACTCGGCATGCAAAGCACTATCTTCATGCCTATCTTCACTCCTCCTTTGAAGGTTCTCGCAACAAAAGGCTACGGCGCTAACGTGGTGCTCACTGGTGAATCATTCGACGATTCTTTCCTCGCATCACAGGAATACACCAAACAACATGATGCTTCATACATACATCCTTTCAACGACCCGCTCATCATCGCTGGTCAAGGCACTATTGGATTGGAGATTTACGAACAACAACCTGATGTTGACGCTGTCATCGTGCCTATCGGCGGCGGCGGTCTCATCGCAGGTATCGCGATGGCGATAAAAGAGATGAATCCTAAGGTAAGAGTAATAGGCGTCAACGCTGCTGGCGCTGCTTCTATGGTGGCATCAAGAAACGCCAACGAAATCGTCTCTCTCCCTTCTGTATCGACAATCGCTGACGGTATCGCAGTGAAGACTCCTGGCACACTCACCTTCGAAATCATCCAGAAATATGTCGATGACATCGTAAGTGTGACAGACACTGAGATTGCACACGCTGCATATCTCCTGCTCCAACGTGGCAAGTTGCTCGCTGAGCCAGCAGGCGTCACCTCGGTGGCAGCAGCGCTCTTCAACAAAGTAGATCTCAAAGGAAAGAACGTCGTTCCTGTCGTCAGCGGCGGTAACATCAATATGCGCCTCCTTGAACAGATAATAGAAAAAGGCATGGTGGAAGAAGGTCTCAGAGCATCTATCAGACTCATCATCCCTGACCAGTCAGGCGAACTCAAGAGAGTGCTCTCTATATTCGAAGGTCTTAAGGTCAACATCTACGACATCAAACACGAGCGCTCCTTAAGCAGAGTGGAAGTCGGAAAATCTTTGGTGACAATAAGCATGAACCTCCAAGATCAGAAGCAACTCAACACCATCATGGCAATGCTCCAAGAACACGGAATCAATTGCGAAATAGCATCTTGATAGAACTTTAGAATTCTAGAACTCTAGAATTTTAGAAAATATTGAAAAAATCTCGATTTTTTAATCGGGATTTTTTTGTTTTTTAAAATATTAGTTTATAACTTAGCATTCTGAAAATAAACGCATTAATAAACCTTAAAATCATACTGCCATGTGGAGAGCAATCAAACGAATCTTCTTTATTGCACTAGCGTTTGCATTGATGATAGTCTTTCATCGATACAGCGTAAACAAATTCGACAAAACAGACAAGACTGTTAATTTAATGGAGAAAATATCTACATCTTACAAAGACTACTCACTATCGAGTTTTAAAGTTGAGAAAGACAAGATGATAGATTATGCGAAAATCCTGCATCAGAAAGAACTTGCAGAAGGCAAGACCGATGACGAGTTTGAAGGATTTACCATCGTCTCTTATTGTTGGAAGGCATTGGATGAATATAAAGATGAAATCAATGTCACCAATAGTCTCTCGTTGTTTCTACCTTTGATAGCAGCAATTATGATATTAGTAGCGATTATAGTCTCGATACGACTCGGACTAAGCGCAATTCGTAAACTTGATTTTGACAACGACGCAACAGCATATTAAGGAGGATTGGTTATGGCAAATTATAGAGATGCAAAAAAGATTAGTTTCTCCCAAGCGGAAGAAAATCGTTTTCGTCAGTTGTTCAACGATTGGGCGAAGTCAATAAAAGGTTATAACCGCAACAATTTAGGCAACCAGCTGAAGATTGTAGAAGTATGGGACACTCCTATCTATCGCGGATTGCTTAAGACACAATATGACAACCGTACGCTTAAACAAACATACGAAAGAATTGGTGGAAGAACGTTCCCTCCAAGGACCATAAGCAGCGAGTCGCAGATAAACCGCTGGTCTTTGGCGTCGCCTCCTAAAGATTTTACCAACAATGAGAAATCGTATTTGGTACCTGGTTCACAGTATATTGACGGATGTCATACTTGTCATGCCACAGGCAAGGTCAATTGTAGCAGATGTAGCGGTAAAGGTACGATTCTAGTTCCATATACTGTAAAACAACCTTGTCCGAAATGTGGCGGCAGAGGTTCTGTTCAAGTTACTAATAGAGAGCTTGAACAATATAACACCAGCGAAGGGTTGAAAGCTCGTTACGTAGATAAAACAAGGACCGTGAGTTGCTCCAGTTGTAGTGGCAGAGGATATCATGAAGTTCAATCGTATAGAGAAGAGTCCTGCCCAACATGTCACGGTACAGGCAAAGTGATTTGCGGCACTTGTGGAGGCGACAGAAATCTTGTAAGATACTGGCAGCTGCATTGCAGTCATTATACCAAGACTTATGTGGATTATCGTTTCCCTGCACAGGTTCCTTCTGACGAAATCCCAAAGATTATAAAGTTGTTCAACAACAGCACTCCATGGCGCGTGATGGAGAAGATGAATGTCGACAAAGAGAATTTCGACAAAAACGACTTGGCATCACGTCCTATAGTTGGAAGCATGTTGTCGAGATTACCAAATAGAGTTGAGCATCTTACGCATACCGTTGTCTGTTTCAATCTTTTAGAATCGTGTGAATGTGAAGCAAAGACCGTGGTATATGAGGTAGATAGAAAGAGATACAGTTGTATGCTGCTTGGCTCCGATTGGAAACTGATAACGGTGACATCACCGGTTTCGGACCACATGGATGATTTGAAAGACAAGGTCAACAGATATGTCTCTCTTCGTCAGTTTGGAAAGGCATGGAGCGTGTTACAGAAAGTCAACAAGTTCCCGCAGGCTGGTTCTAAAGAAGCAAGGATGCAGTCGCAATTAGAAGAAAGAATGGCGTTGATGTCGCGTCTTGGTGCAAACCTAGCGATAGTGTTATGCGCCATCTTCTTGGCACCTTTGTTATATACAATCTACGAATCGGAATTTTATGCCATCTGGACACATTGGATTATTGATAAGTTCAATATCAGAACAGCGTCAATGATGTTGTTATCGTTGATTTTTGTCATGTATTACAGCATGAGATTTTGCAAAGAAGGCATGCCGGAATTTGCATATAAAACAGCGTCGCCGATAAGCCGTTTCGTCAGAGGTTTCATTGTGGGAACAGGTAAGTTCATATATATAGCAGCGATAGCGATAATATTGACATACATCGGAATAACGCCAATAGCATGTCAGCTGATATATCTGGCATTCACGATTATTTTTATGATAATATTTCTTATAGTAGGAATATTTAAGTAAAACATTTCATACAGAAAACTTCATATTGTTAAACCAATAAAACTTACGATCATGAAAAAATTGTTTTTAATTATGTTCTTTATGGCATTCGTATCAGTCAATGCCTATTCGCAATCAGATGATAGCGACGACAGTGTTTACGCAATGGTTGATGAAATGGCTCAATTTCCTGGCGGACAAGCCGAGATGTTGAAATATCTTCAAGAAAACCTCCAATATCCAGAAGCCGCAAAAGCGAACAACGTACACGGAAGAGTATTTGTCAAATTCGTTGTTGAACGCGATGGTTCTTTAAGTGATATCCAAATATTTAGAGGCCTTGGCAGCGGATGCGACGAAGAAGCTATCCGACTTATACAATCTATGCCTAAATGGCAACCTGGTAAAAATAAAGGCAAAGAAGTCAGAACCTCAAAGACGGTGCCAGTAACATTTTAGGAATTCAGGTTGGTCGGCGCTTCGACAAGCTCAGGCACCATAGTTCAAAAGCCAACCTCCTTAGTTCAGAGTTCCATCCGCGTTAGGGATTGAAGCGGCATCCTTTGCGAGCGGAGTGATAACGGAGCAAGCAAAGATATAGCGGAAAGCCCGACGGCTTGCCGGAACGCCCATAAAAATTTAGAATTCTAGAACTTCAGAATCTCAGAACTTCAGGGTTCAGGGTTCAGAGTTCAGGGTTCAGAGTTCAGAGTTCAGAGTTCAGGGTTCAGGGTTCAGAGTTCAGAGTTCAGAGTTCAGAGTTCAGGGTTCAGGGTTCAGAGTTCAGAGTTCAGAGTTCAGAGTTCAGAGTTCAGGGTTCAGGGTTCAGGGTTCAGAGTTCAGAAAAAAAGATTCGTCAATGTCACGAAAATCGCTGATGTTGACGATTTCTTTTTCTTTAAATATGATGAATGTCGGAAACCTTCCCAGGGTGATATCGACGGCTTCATGAGGCATGATATGCCAATAATAACATCCTTCGGTCATCGTCTCTTCCCTGAAGTTCAAGATGCCTTCACGACTGCCCCAGATAAGGATATTCACATTGTCGGGACTTACGCCGTTATTCTTCATTATCAACGAGAGTTTCTTGACACCTAAACGACAATATTTACATCCCGAACTGACGATAGCTACTATCTTATCGCCTTTTGTCTCAAAAGCAGAAATAGAGTCGAAGACGATGTCGTTCTCTATAAAATCCATCGCAACGAGCTTGTCGAAAGACTCATATAAATCGACAGTGCTTATCTCCTTCTCCGATGAATAAATCATCTTATAGACAGAATCCATCGGCGTCACGACAAAAGGAATTATCACAGCTGTAACCAATAAAACCTTTCTGAAATCAATAAATCTATGAACAAATAAGTCAACAAACTTACTTTGCGTCTCTGCGTCTCCGCGTCTCTGCGTCTTAATAAAAAACAACCCACCTATCACCACGATATTCTTGACGACAGATTCGAGCGGGCTCAGCTCCACCAACTCACCGAAGCAATGGCAGTTGCCGTCGTTTCTAAAGGCATGCACATAAACAAGAAACAAAGTGAAGAGAATCTGCACGGCCAAAGTCGCTCGCCATGTGAACTTATAACACATTTTGAATATCAGCATGAGACCGATAAGCAACTCGCCAGCGATGAGCAGCCTTGAAAATAAAGTCGTGAGAAGGAAGTTAAGAATGTCAAAGCTATAGATATAAATCTCGAACTCATCGATAGATATTAATTTAAGTATGGCAGCGATGATAAACATGCTGCCAATACCATATCTTGTGATTTCTTTAAGAATATCTATCTTCAAGTCTTATTTCTTTACGTTGGAGTTCAATGACTCGTAAATTATCTTCTTCAGTCTGAGGCTTTCTTCAATGACATGAACGTCTTCCTTCTTACCTTTTGGATCTTCCATTTTAAGATTCTTCTTCAATGAGAAACGATATTTCATATCATCGAGGCTGCCACCGATCTTGATACCCAATCTTCTGAATAGCCATGGGTTAGAAATTCCGAGGCTATAATCGAAGGTCATGTCGAGTTTATGACGTCCGCCAACAACAGCTTGATATTTATCCAAGGCTATGAGTGTTGGGTACACATCGATTTCACTCTTGAAGGCAGTGATTTCAACAGACAACTCATCGATCTGATTATGATCCTTATCTTTGAAGTTAAGCATCCTGGCTATCTTTCTGAATGTTGCATTGTCGAGTACCACCAAGTCATTACCATGAATTGCAGTAGCACCTCTCAATGTTGAGACCTTCATCTCATAATTAGATTTAAGATATGTCTCTGCTGCGATATGGAACTCTGCCTTTCCGGCGAAAGAGCTCAACATAGGAACGAGAGTGTCGAGTTCAGGAATGATATTTATCATCTCAGCGATGTCGATGTCAAGGAGATGGAAGTCGAAGCCTACATACAAGTGATTCTTACGTGCCGACTTATACATAGCGGTGAGCATCATTGTTGCAGCGTCGCTGGTGAAACCCATTTCGTTCAACACCAAGATACCGTCTTTCACAGTGAGGCCGCCGCCCACGTTAGAGATATTCATATCACCGGCGATAGCTTTTTCTATCTTGGTATTCAAAGTAATGTCAACGCCGAGAGGCACCATAAATGGTTCTTGTTCTTCTTCGATAGTATCTGTCACGACGACTTCTTCAGCCACCATAGTTGTATCGCCCATTCCGCTGAATATCTCCATAATCTGATTTACGTCAGTATAATGTGAGACGAAGTCGAGATTACCTTTCAGGAGCGCTTCTTTTCTTAAGAACTCGTCAACATTGGTAAACTCACCTTCCAACTCGAAGTCGGAATTACCCAATACTATGCTACTATTATTGATTTGTATTCCTGTCGTGTCGTAGTTGAAATCGATAGATGGGATATAGACAGGAGTTGGCAAGTCGCTCATCGCGAAGACAGCTTTATTGAGTTGTATTCCAGCATGAGGATTCCATTGCAGCAACAAGTCTTCCTGATCATCGTCATAATCTGCAGACACGTTGAAATCGAGATTTTCTGTCACGAAGCACATCTCTTCACCCATATTGAATGAGAGGCTGTCGCCGGAATAGACAGCTATGTAAGAAGCGTCGTTGTTTTCCTTCATGAACATAGCGAGTGTTCCTTTTGGGTTGTTGGTGTAGAACTCCATATCATCCATCGCTGCGTCTATTCTTGAGAAAGAATAATCAGCGAATACCGACATCGGTTCTTTTTCATCCAAGATATTAGATATCTGTGCGTCTATTCTATAATCTTTGAGATTTGCCACTATCATTTCCGACACCTTGGCATCGAAGTTAGCGCCGCTTATCTCAAGAGCTGCGAGGCTGTTTGCCAAGTCTTCTGAAGCAGTGTTAGGCAATGTAAGGTCGATATTTAACTTATCGCTGTTGACGGTGATAGTGTCGTAATAAACCACGTTCATATTTTCCCATTGCATATTGCCTTTCACCTTAGCCTTCATGAAGTCCATCGTTGTGAGCTGATGGTTGTTGACTTTGGCGTTACCATTAAGTTTCACCTTACCCTTGGCAACTATTCCTTCAGGCATAAACGACTGCAGTTCGTCGAGGTCGGCATTAGCTTTGAGATTGATATCGCAATACATCTTATCCATCACGTCTTTTATCGTACCAGAGATAGCGACGGAGGAGTTTGACATATTAGCATTGAACGAGTTAAGATATATATCGGATTTATCATTAAGGTCAATTTCAGCTTTTAATGAGGTGTTAAGATTGGTTATTGGATAAGGTAACATCTCTGGCATTGCCAGCATACCGTTGTTGTATGATATCTCTGCATCTACCTGAGGCATAGATTTCTCGTTATATACGCCATCCACCTTAGCAGAGATATTAAGTTCGCCGCTAACATCTATTCCGGCGAGTAATTCTTCGCGCATCGAAACAGGTATGAGTTCGATGAGTTCTTTTATTATTAAGGTATTTGTCTTGAGGTCGAGATCTACGACAATATCATCGCCAGGCATTGACGCCTTACCGATGAAGTCGATAAACATATTATTAAGAGCGATCTGAGAGTTGCCGAAGTCGACATCCATTGTGCTCAATGTAGCATTAAGCGGTGATATGAATCTGAGGTCCACTCCATTGACAAGAGTCTCGTCATCCATTGTGAACGACAAACCGTTGACAGACATTTCCACATTACCGTTAACGTTGTCGTAATTGTTTACGTCGCCATTATATTTAAAGGCGAGAGATTTAAGTCCAGCGATTTGACCTTCGCTTTCGTATAAAAGATCAGAAGAAGAAACATCGATGTCGGCTTTAACGTTATCGCCAATCATCTCTGCTTCTCCCTCTGCTTTTAAATTGTTAAGTTTTACAGCCATTGACAATGAATCTGTCACTTGTTGATAAACGAGTTCGTTCATCGACATATTCATGTTACCAGCCAAGAGATCATCTTTCATCTTACCTTTTGCCGCCATGTTGAAACCGTTGATATCAGCGATCATTCCCACTGAGAGGTCGGCATAATTCACGTCTACGTTTTCGAATTTAAGCAAAGCCAAGTCGATGCCGTATGTAAATTCCGCACTCTCTTCGATGGTATCTGGTTCTGACGGAGGGAAGATATCAAGATTAGAGTTGCCCTGTTCATCGATGAAGAGGTTGACATAACCACCACAAAGTCTACATTCGTCGATGAGGATATGACTTTCGTCAAGGAATTTCTTGACGTCCACTGAAATAACACATTCATCAATATAAGCCAATGTATCTGACGGGCTTCCTACCATCGGATTCACCAGCACGACATCATTTATCTCCAATCCAACTTTAGGGAAGGTCTTGAAAATGGTGAGGTCGGCTTTTTCTATATTGAAATCGCAGTTGATAAAATTAGGTGCTTGGTTCTTTACCACCGACGTCAATCGGGCTGGAGTCACCACAAACCAGCATACGAATGCTATTGTCAATAATATAAGTCCCAAGAAGGAACCTAAACTTATCAGTGCTATCTTCAGTGTTTTATTCATAATCAGTCAGCTCTAACTAGGTTATAAGTAGCTCTAAGTCCTTCGTTATTATATCTGAAGTTTGTTGCAGTAAGTTCCAAGATATTACAGTATTGAGGCACTACGCCGCCAATTTCCATTTCGTAATATTTGAAGAACTTATCTTTAGCACCTTCATCAAATTCCCAAGTGAACACAGAAGCTTCATCTTCCTGAACGTCATCTCTGAGGTCCCATTCCTTGCCGGTGCCATCGCTGTAATATACTTCGAAGTATTGTGCATCGCTGGTCATCCATTTACCGACAAGCTGATCTTTGTCAATATTTGTTTCACTACCGCCGCCTACTGGACCGCAAGAGTTCATAAAAACGGCTAAGAATAACAATGCTATAAATCCTAACTTTTTCATATTAATATTTTTTTAAAATATTCTTATTTTGCTGCTATCATTTCGATTTCTACGAGAACTTCTTTAGGAAGCGTTCTTACTGCGAAAGCTGCTCTTGCAGGAGGATTTTGAGCGAAGCGTTTTCCATAAACTTCGTTCATTGCTGCGAAGTTAGCCATGTCGCTGAGCAAACATGTTGATTTCACTACGTTGTCGAATGTGTAACCAGCTTCAGTTAAGATACCTTCAAGGTTTTTCATAACTTGTTCTGTTTGTTCGTAGATTCCGCCTTCAACGATATTGCCAGTTTCAGGATTGATAGGAATCTGACCTGAAATGAACAACATGCCGTTGACCTCGATAGCTTGGCTGTATGGGCCAATTGCACCTGGTGCGTTCTTTGTTGCGATTACTTTTTTCATTTTTTACCTTATTTTTATTGGTTAAACATTTATTTCATCCATTTGTTAAAGTCGTTCATACGTTCTGTGACTTTTCTTATGTAATTCTGAGTCTCAGGAAGAAGTTTCCTCTCGAAATATCTGAAGAGCTCTTCGTATGACATCGCGTTGATTTGCGGGATAGCCTTAGATATCTTAGTGTCGCCACGCAGCGCTCTTGCCACATTGCCAGCGCCTGTGTTATAAGACGCTATCACGCATAAGTCGCGGCTATCCGGATTTGTGACGCCTGTATAATAACGTTTCTTAAGGAGATAAAGATAATGGACTCCCATCTCGATATTATTTTCAGGTTCGTACAGATAATTTGCTGTTGGTCTGGTGAAAGGTTTCTTAAGACTTTGAGCGCAGTCCTGTCCGGCAGAACTTGGAACGATTTGCATCAGTCCGTATGCAGGGACGTGTGACTTGGCTTTTGGATTGAATGAGGATTCTGTCTGCATCACCGCATATGCCATCGCTGGATCGACATCATATTTACGGCAATATTTCTCTACTTCTGCTTTATATTGTTCGGCTCTGGTTCTGATATGATCTGGAGCGAGGTCTAGTTTCACTTCGATGACCTGACGTTTTTCTCCATCATCGCCTTTAACTTCTTTCTTCTCTATCTTGACTTCTTCAACTATCTCTTTGACGCTCTCGTTGAGGTTTTCTTTTGTCACCACCTCGCCCGAAGGTGTCTGTACCTGGTTTTCAAGGACAGGCGTCTCTTGCAAAGCGACAGCTTTCTCTTTTGAAGAATCGTAGTCTTTAGTCTTACCTCTGCTTATGATCAACTCCTTGATTTTCTCTTCCACCTTTTTCTCCATCTTCTCTTCCGACGCAGCCTCTTCTGCAGTGACGATAATCTCTATCGTGGCCTCGCCTTTCTCGAAATCGACGGTGCTGCGGCTGTTGCCGTTGTCGCTATATTCAACCCATTCTTTATTGGTACTTTCAACCACATTGCCGCCACCCCACATAGCGCTCATTCTTTTCACGAATTTATCATACGCTTCTTGTTCCGCCTTTACATAATCCTGATACTCCTTTTCCAATTTATTTAACAGAAGGCTATCATTCTGTTTCATCGAGTTCATCATAGCTTCTTGCTCACGTTTAAATCTTTCAAAATCAGATTCAACTTGAGCGTAAGACGCACTCAAACAAAACATCAGCAATGACGATAACAAAAAAAGTTTTTTCATAACGGCCAAATTGTTCCCGCAAATTTAGTATAAATACTTTACAAAACAAAGAAACTTTTTAAATCAATTTATCAACAATTTATGCCGTTTTTTGGTTGATATGTCTAATTATCGCGGTAATCTTTCTTCTTGGAGAGTTTCAAGTCTTGCAATGCCGACGCTTTTACGTTGATTGTAAAGTTCCAGCTCTTGTATGTTCCGAGCGGAATCCAGTTGAAACGCATCTCCCAGCAATGCAGGTCTCTATATATTGTCATTGAGGTGTATGACAATTTCTTCTGTTCGAAGTCCCATCCGGTCTGCACCGAGACCTTCCAGTTTTCCGACAGATTTATGTTTCCGTTAACGCCAAGTGTCTGGATGACTTTCCTATTATCTTGCATCAGATAATTTAGATAAGAAAGGTTATTCGACAATGTGAGATTGTAGCTCAACGACAGCGCCCACTTCGTCGTCCAGTCGATATAATCATCAGGATTAGAACGTATGTCGTTTAACTCCTGTTCAGATGCCAATGGCGAATCTAGTTTTCGTTTCGGTGT
Organism: Bacteroidales bacterium; assembly: GCA_045655965.1. Lineage (GTDB taxonomy): Bacteria > Bacteroidota > Bacteroidia > Bacteroidales > F082 > Limimorpha. The sequence continues at coordinate 72,433 of JAZOQH010000015.1, forward strand.
CTTCGCACCGCCTTTCTTTTTGAAAGTGTCGTTATTGAGCGAATAGCTGACGCTGAAGTTCCACGACACGCTATTCTTTCTGAACAAACGATTATTGACATCCCATTCAAATTGATTGAGTTGTTTCTTTCCTAAAGAATCAAGGATATAAGGATCCCAGATACTTGAATATCTGATGGAGAGATTCTTGAACAAAGTCGTTCTTCCGTTGACAGAGAGATACGAGAAGTTAAGCGAGTCTTTCGCCATATCGTAGCTTCCGCTGAAAGAGAGATCTTCGATAAGCTTCACCTTCTTAAGTCCGGTGATGGTATCTTTCTTCGATGGCACTTTAATCTCCAAATTATTGCCAAAGCTATAGTTGATACGACCGGCTTTGCCTGATGGCGGCGTTCCATAGATGTTTCCCTGGAACATAGAATACAACTGTTCTACACCATTGGCGTCGTAATATGTTCCGTAATAATTCCAGAAGTCATTGGAATAATCAGGGTTGTAAGAAAGTCCGATCGACGGTGTGAAGACGTGACGTATCGCCCTGATAGGTCCTTTCTTGAAATTGACCATACCATACAATTTGGTTGTCAACGTACTCGACACATCGAAACTAAAGACATTTCTAAACTGGTTGATGGTGTCGGTCATGACATAACCGCCATTAGCCATAGTAGGATCGTCAACCCATTGTTTCTCAAAATATCTGAAATACATTCTATCCAAGAACGTAGCCGATGTTGTCCAGGTGATATGTTTAAATAATTTAACAGGCATGCTGATTGGCACTCTGTGCTGGATTCCGTTTTGCAGATTGTCGAGCCAGTTAGGTTTGAAGAAAAGGCTGTCTGCCATGCTGACATAATTCTTCGCGTTGGCGGTATAGCTGATATACATGTCTTTGTACCATCTCTTCTTGGCAGGGTTACCTACGTTTTTAAAAGGATAGACGCGGTTCATGTTAAGAGTGAGCTCTGGCAATGTAACCGTCATCACACGAGTGAGGGTGTTCTGACTATGGCTCGCGTTGGCGGTGAAATTGAACAGACTGCCGATGCTCGTCTGATAAGCGACACTTGACTGGAAGGTGTTGCTCAGATATTCGTTAGACGAGATAGCGTTGTATTTGTTATAGTTGGAACTCACGATATAGACGTCGGCAGAGAACGAAGACTTCGGTCTAGCCTTAGGGTCCTGCTTATGGACCCAGCGCACTTTAAAGTCGGTGCTTTCGTTATAGTCGGCAGAGCCTTTGGTTCCTATCTTATTGACGGCGAAGCTTCCAGAAAAAGAGCCGTTGTAAGCGTATCTCTTGTTATAACGCACTGTTGGCTTGACGGCCCAGCTGCCCCTGGTATAGATATCGCCTAAAATTTGTAAATCGACATACTCATTGATTCCCCAGTAGAAACCACCGTTTTCGAGGTAGAAGCCTCGGTTGGCAGACTCACCCCACGATGGAACCAAGATACCGTTACGTTGGCCTTTGGAGTTAGGGAAGATACCGAACGGAATGCCGATAGGAAGAGGAGTTCCTTCTAACTTGAAATACGCTGGACCTGTAACGATTTTATCATTAGGGATGACTTTAGCCTTACCGAAATGAAACTCATAATGAGGATGTTCAGGATTGCTGCAGGTAGTGAAAGAACCCGATTTGATATTGATGGAGTTGTCGTCCATCTTCTTGATTCTCGCTCCGTGTATATATCCCATGGCGTCTTCAGTAAACACCTTGGTGATGATACCTTTCTTGGTCTCGAAGTTGAATGTCATCGACTCAGACTGATATTTCTTGTCGCCCTCGATGAAGACAGGAGCGCCGTACATCTTGCCTGTAGAATCGAGGAGTCCTTTGGCGAAGACGGTACGTTTCTCGAAGTCGAACTCAATGAACGCAGCCTCGATGGTGATGTCTTCATAAACGACTTTAGCATCGCCGTAATAATAGACTTTATTGTTTTTGTAATCCTGTATAGTGGAGTCGTTGCAAGTACGTTCAATCTTATCTTCGACGAAACTCTCTTTTTTAGGAGCGGCTTTTTCTTTCTTTGTGACAATGCTGTTGTTTTTCGCGATAGAATCTGTAGTGACAGTATCGTTTTTCTGTGTCATGACAGAATCGATTTTCACGGTGTCGAGAAGAAGAGGAATTTCAGAAACTGTATCGCTTATAGTGTCAATGACTAGAGTATCGAATATATTTATAGTATCTTGATTTTCACCCGCTTCATTAACATAGTCAACGGTCTTGCAACCTGACAATATCAACGAGAAGATAAAGAAAAAAGCAAGAAAATATCTATATGTTCTACTCCTCAACAATTTATTTTTATATTTTTGTAAAAAATTTATGCAAATATACGTTTCTTATGCTTAAGTTGCGACTAATTTCTGAAAAACGATTGATTTTATTTTTTCTTATTCTGACTTGTAACATTATTTTTTCCAACGATGTTCAGGCACAGAATGGAAAGAAAATCACCTCTGTCGTGATTGACGCCGGCCACGGCGGCAAGGACCCTGGCGCAGTAGGCAAGAAATCGAAAGAGAAAGACATCACCCTGAAGGTTGCCAAGATGACCGGCGACTACATCAAACAGAATTGCCCTGACGTCAAGGTAATCTACACACGCAGCAGCGACGTATTCGTTTCTCTTCTCAGGAGAGCGCAGATCGCAAACGAAAACAAGGCCGACTTGTTCATCTCAATACATTGCAACGCCAACACCTCACCGCAGCCATACGGCGTGGAGACTTTCGTAATGGGTGAACACAGAAACGCTGCCAACCTCGAAGTGGCTAAGAAAGAAAACGCAGCTATCTTGTACGAAGACAACGCACAAAACGACTACGGCAACTTCGACCCTAACAGCACAGAAGCTTATATCATGCTCAACTTCTTCCAAAGCGAACATAAAAACGCTTCTTTAGATCTGGCTGAACGCATACAGAATCAAATGGTCAAAAGAGTTGGACGAAAAGACAGAGGCGTGCAGCAGGCTGGTTTCCTCGTGCTTTACAAGACAGCGATGCCGTCTGTTTTGGTAGAGATAGGCTTCATCTCCAACCCTAGCGAAGAGAACTTCATCAGCTCCAGCGAAGGCCAGACTTATCTAGCATCGGCCATCTACCGCGCATTCCGCGACTATAAAAACGCTTACGACCAAGAAAATATGACAGAAGGCCCTGCTTACGAAAACATCTCAACACCTCAAATCGTTGATGCTGACAAGACTGTTTATAAAATTCAGCTAGAAAGCAGAAGCAGAAAAGTTGATAACGCATCTCAACATTACAAAGGTCTGAACAACGTTGATTATTATGAACATAACGGACAATATAAATATACAGCAGGCTGGTTTTACACTAAAAAAGAAGCCGATGAATATTGCAATGACGTAAGAGCCAAAGGATACCCAACGGCTTTTGTAATTTCTTTTAAAAACGGAACAAGAATAAATTAAATAAAATGAAAGACAGAACTAAATCAATATTAATCGCCATATCGTTCATAGCAGCGATAGCATTATTCGTATGGGGCTTTAACTTCTTGAAAGGCAAGTCAATACTTCGTCATCAGTCTAATTATTATGTCTTATGCGACGATTCTCAGGGATTGCTTCCTGGCGACATCATCACCGTCAACGGAATGCAAGTGGGAACAATCACATCCATGAAATTCCATCCTAGTCAAGATGGTTCTATCATCATAGAATTCATTATGAATAACGAAATAAATATCCCTAACAACAGTACAGTGAAAATCGTCAAGAGCCTCATGGGTTACGGAAACCTCAACCTGATTCTCGGCGACTCTAAAACACTCGCTCAAAGCGGCGACACCTTGAAATGCGTCTACGACGCCGGCACTCTGGGAATGATAACAGAAAGCATATTGCCTTTGAAAAACAATCTCGAAACATTGTTAGTCTCTCTCAATGAACTGACAACTAATATCAACGGCATGCTCAACGCCGAACTCAAAGACAACATCAACAAAGGCGTAAGCAGCTTCGCTTCTTCAATGGATAACATCAACGTCATCTCCTCCGACTTACAAAATCTCACCGACAGCGAAAACGGCAAACTCACCATGGTCGTCAACAACTTAGAGACGATAACAGACAATTTCGGAACCATCAGCGATTCATTGAAAAACATCGACTACGCTCATCTCGTAAGCACATTGGAAAACTGCATCGCAGAAATCAACAGCATGGTAGAAGGTATCAATAATGGTGAAGGCAGCGCAGGCCTCCTGATGACTGACGACAGTCTTTATTATAACGTAAATGAAACCGTTGCTACACTTCAATCTATTTTAGAAGAAATAAAAGCAAACCCTAAGAAAATCAAATTGAGCGTCTTTTAATTAGAACTTTAGAATTCTAGAATTTTAGAACTTTAGAACTAATTGACTTTAATAAATGAGACATTACATTTTAATAATATTATTACTCCTGTCATGGGGCGTTTCTGCGCAGAAGAGCAAGACGGTCATTCATATCCTTAATGCCGACAAAGCCGATTATGACGAGCGTTTGGGTAAAGACGTGCAGCGCCTGATTGGCAACGTCGTCATGCGTCAGGATTCGACTTATTTTTACAGCGACAGCGCATATTATAATGAGAAGACTAAATTCTTCGACGGTTTCGGCAACGTCCATATCAATGTGAACGACAGCATTGACATTTATAGTAAGTTATTGAAATATAATGGTGAGACGAAGTTCGCAGAACTTTTTCACGACGTCGTCCTTAAAGACGATTCTACAGTTTTAAGGACACAATATATGACTTACGACAGAGTAAAACATCTCGCAACTTATCCCAACAACGGAACTATAACTCGCAACGACAAGAAACTCGTAAGTAAGAAAGGCTATTACAGAGACGACATCAAAGTACTTTATTTCAGGAAAGATGTCGTTGGTACGATGCCTGATTATAAGATTGTCTCCGACACCTTGGTTTACGACACCGATAACGAGATGATGTATTTCCATGGACCGACGAACATATATAACAACAAGAACACATTGATTGGCGAATACGGCTGGTATAACACCGAGACCGAGTTAGCATATCTCGACAGACGAGCCACCTTGAAGAACGAGGAGCAATCGATGACTGCCGACACCATGTATTACAACAAGAAAACAGGTTACGCCAAAGCGCTCAGCGACGTTATCATAGAAGACACCGTAAACAAAGCCGTCCTGACAGGCGAATATGCAGAGATGTGGAAAAACATCGGCAAATGTATGATTACCGACAATCCTCTCGCCTATTATTATGAAGAGATAGACACCTTATTTGCCAAAGCTGACACTCTCTACGTCTATTTCGACACTCAGAGCAACGATGTGCAACGCATCAAAGCATTTTATAACGTACGCTTCTTCAGAAACGACGTCCAAGGCAAATGTGACTCTTTGCATTATTCAGTCATCGACTCCACCATATATATGAGAAGCAAGCCTGTACTCTGGGCTGAAGGCACACAAATGAGCGGCGACTCAATAAACATAGTGGTGAAAGACAAAAGCATCGACAGCCTCTTGATGTATCCTAACGCATTTGTGATACAACAAGACAGCATCAAAGGATTCAATCAGGTCAAAGGAAAACAGATAACGACCTACTTCAAAGGAAGCGAGATTGACCATATGTATAACGAAGGCAATGCCGAGACGATTTATTGGTTAAGAGACGATGACACCAGTCTGATTGGCGTCAACTTCTCGCAGGCGGCAGAGATGGATATCAAGGTAAGAAACAAACAGATATCAAATATCAAATACTACAAAAGCATCAAAGAGACACTCTATCCTGAGAAACAGCTGAAAGACAATCAGGAATATCTCGACGGATTCTTATGGCTGGAAGAAGAGAAACCGGTCAGAGGAGAATTTTAGGATTAGAGGGACAAGAGCGCCTGTAGAGACGTCACCCTGATCTGACCCCGAAAAGTTGGACGGATTAATAAAACAGTTTATGTATAAAGAGTTCGGTATTGCACCGGACTCTTTCCTTTTAATTTCAATTTGATTCTATCATTATTATAATAATGAATGTATTTTTTTAATTGTTTTT
>JAZOQH010000016.1:0-8046 GCA_045655965.1 Bacteroidales bacterium
AGAGACTCAATGACTCAAAGATTAAAAAAACTTTACGTCTTTGCGACTTTCTGACTTTGCGACTTTAAAAGCGTACAAAGATAAGAAAAATTTTCTGAAATCAAAGAGGAATTTTGTAATGCCATAGTTAAATAAAAGAAAAAGGCTGGAAATGAATCCAACCTTTACATAAATATGTCTTTCTTTTTTTAAAAAATCAAATCTTAGAATTTCAGCGTAAGTCCGAAACCGTTGTTCGTGGCACCTAAATTGAGTGTTACATCTGACGACTTCTGATTGTAACCTTCAACAGCCGCATTGAGCTTTCGGTGACTGCTGATTGTAAGTATCGTTGCCGGAATGGCATACATCACAGTTCCTACTGCCATAAAGCCTCCAATCAACCAGTATGCTAAACTACCATTATCGCAAAATGCGCCGCCTTCCCATTCGTCAGCATGATTGTGATTGTTGATGCAGTCGTTCTTTAAACTATTGGCTATTGCAAATGATGCGATTGAACCCGCTCCTTCAACGGCAGTGGCTGCCCAAAATGGAATAGATACTATATAACGATTTCTGCCCTTGACATAAGAGTCGTACGATTCTTCATCAAGCATCGACTTTAATTCTAATTCGGATAATTTCTCATTGGTCTCAACATTGACTATCCTACCATTACGTTTTTTAATCGTAATATTCTCGTTCGATGTTTGTGCAAACGAAAACATTGTAATGAACAATAATGTTAATAATGTGATTGACTTTTTCATACTTCTAATTTTTTTAAGTTATTAATAAATTATGCCTGCAAATGTAGTTTTTTTTCTGATAAAAAGAATGTTTTTTATATTTTTTTCGGGGGGGGTAAAATGTTGAAAGATAATTATTTATGTTAAAAAATATTTGTTGTGTTTAATGCTTGTAACACAGATTTTATACTAATTCATAGCTCATAACCCATATCTCATAGCTAACAACAAAAAAAACTTTAGCCTTTAGCCTTTGGCCTTTAGTCTTTTTATTATCTTTGCAAGTTCTAAAGATTTTATTCATAAAAAAACAAGATATAAATGGAAATCAGCAGTAAATACAGCCCACAAGATACCGAAGGTAAATGGTATCAGCATTGGTTAGATAAGAATTATTTTCATTCTACACCAGACGAACGTGAACCTTATACTATCGTCATCCCTCCACCAAATGTGACTGGCGTGCTTCACATGGGTCACATGTTGAACAACACAATACAAGACGTTCTCGTACGCCGCGCTCGTATGCAAGGCAAAAACGCTTGCTGGGTTCCTGGCACTGACCACGCTTCCATCGCAACAGAGGCTAAGGTCGTTAACAGACTCGCTCAACAAGGTATCAAGAAAACCGACATCGGTCGTGAAGAGTTCCTTAAACATGCATGGGACTGGACTCACGAACACGGCGGAATCATCCTCAAACAGCTCCGTCGCCTCGGCGCTTCTTGCGACTGGGAACGCACATCTTTCACAATGGACGAAACACGCAGCAAGAGCGTTATCCACGTCTTCTGCGACTTATATAATAAAGGTCTCATCTACCGCGGAGTCCGTATGGTCAACTGGGACCCTGCAGCTCTCACAGCTCTCAGCGATGAAGAGGTCGTCTATAAAGAAGAACATAGCAAACTTTTCTACCTCCGTTATAAAGTAGAAGGCGAAGATACTTACGCTATCGTTGCAACAACACGTCCTGAGACTATCATGGGCGACACTGCTATGTGTATCAACCCTAACGACCCTAAGAACGCTCATCTTAAAGGCAAGAAAGTCATCGTTCCTCTCGTAGGCCGCGCTATCCCTGTCATCGAAGACGAATACGTTGACATAGAATTCGGTACAGGCTGTCTTAAAGTGACTCCAGCTCACGACGTGAACGACTATATGCTCGGCGAGAAATATAATCTCCAAAGCATCAATATCTTCAACGACGACGCTACTATCAGCGAAGCTGCTGGCATGTACGTAGGAATGGACCGCGACGCTGTCCGTAAACAAATCGTGAAAGACCTCGACGCTGCTGGTCTCCTCGAAAAAGTTGAAGACTATAATAATAAGGTGGGTTACTCAGAACGTACTCACGTAGCTATCGAACCAAAACTCTCAATGCAATGGTTCCTAAAGATGGAACATCTCGCTGAGATAGCTCTCAAACCAGTTCTCGAAGGCGACATCCAGTTCTATCCTTCAAAATATGTAAACCTCTACCGTCACTGGTTAGAAAATATCAAAGACTGGTGTATCAGCCGTCAACTCTGGTGGGGTCATCAAATCCCTGCTTACTACCTCCCAGAAGGTGGTTATGTTGTTGCTGAAACTCCAGAAGAAGCTCTTAAACTCGCTAAAGAAAAAGCTGGCGACCATATCACAATGGACGACCTCCGTCAAGAGAGCGACTGCCTCGACACATGGTTCTCTTCATGGTTGTGGCCTCTCTCATTGTTCGACGGCATCTTGAATCCTGACAACGAAGAATTCAAATATTACTATCCAACAAACGACCTTATCACTGGTCCGGATATCATCTTCTTCTGGGTCGCTCGTATGATTATGGCTGGCGAAGAATATCAAAAAGAAGTTCCTTTCAAGAAAGTATATTTCACAGGTATCGTCCGCGACAAACTCGGTCGTAAGATGTCTAAGTCATTGGGCAACTCTCCAGACCCAATCGAACTCATCGACAAATACGGCGCCGACGGCGTGAGAGTAGGTATGATGCTCACAGCTCCTGCTGGCAACGACCTTCCTTTCGATGAGGCATTATGCGAACAAGGACGTAACTTCTGTAACAAAATGTGGAACGCTCTCCGTCTCGTAAAAGGATGGAAAGTTGATGAAAACATCGCTCAACCTGAGACAGCTAAGATGGCGATGAAATGGTTCGAAGAACGTTTCCAACAAGTGCTTCAAGAAACAAACGACAACCTCGACAAATATCGTCTCTCCGATGCTTTGATGGGAATCTATAAACTCGTATGGGACGACTTCTGCTCATGGTATCTCGAAATGGTAAAAGCTCCAATGGGTCAACCATTAGACGCTGTAACTTACAACGCTACAGTTACATTCTTCGAAAACCTCATGAAGATATTGCATCCTTTCATGCCTTTCATCACAGAAGACATCTGGCATCTCTTGAAAGAACGTCAAGATGGCGACGACCTTATCGTCGCTCAACAACCTGCACAAAAAGTCGTTGACAATGATATATTAAATCAATTCATATTTACACAAGACGTCATCAATAACATCCGTAAGATTCGCGCTGAGAAGAACATCTCAATGAAAGAATCTATCGAACTCATCGTTGTTGATAAAGACGGCAGCGTCAACAAAGAATTCGATTCTGTCATCATGAAGTTATGTAATGTAAGCTCGATCAATTATGTGACAGAAACACCACAAGACGCATTCGGTTTCTTGGTAAAGGCTACAGAATATTTCATCCCTGTGACAGACAATATCGATACAGAAGCAGAAATCAAGAAGTTGGAAGAAGAATTGGCTTACGCACAAGGTTTCTTGAAATCTGTTGAAGCAAAATTGTCAAACGAAAAATTCGTCAATGGCGCACCAGCAGCAGTCGTCGATAAGGAAAGAAAGAAAAAATCAGACGCTGAAGCTAAGATTAAAGTCATTGAACAACAATTGGCAACATTGAAGAAATAAGACCACAAGACTACAGGTCAACAAGACTACAAGATAGAGCGCTGCTGTTAAAGTAGCGCTTCTTTTTTTTTGAGACACAGAGACACAGAGACACAGAGACGCAGAGTCGCATAAGCACACGAAACTATGCGAAAGATTTTTTTCTTAAAAAAAATCCGTCACTCCATTACTTCCCAAAACCTCTGTGACTAAATTCCTGAAATCCAAAACTCTGTGTCTTTGCGTCTCTGAGTCTTTGAGTCTATATTTTCTGAGGTTCTGAGATTCTGAATTTCTTAGTTTAAAAAAAGTCTTTTGTCATTAGCCGTTTTTTTCGTAAGTTTGTGCTGTTTTTAAAATTAGCATTATGAAAAGATTTTATTTTTTGGCGTTTGCATTGATGTTAACTCTTACGATGTCAGCGCAAAACAGAGGACTTTTGTTGAAAGAAAATTTTGACTCTACAGAGATTCCAGAAGGATGGTATATCGACGAACATGCCGACAACTGGTCGATATCGACGAGTGCCAAGTCGGGCGGCGCGCCTAATGAGATATGCATGAATTGGGCACCAGAATTCAACGGAACATCACGTCTAGTTATGCCTTCTTTCGATTTCACCGATGTCGATGAGGTGGTGGTTTCTTTCAAACATTATCACGACAACTACATAGGCGAGAACACTATCGGCATCGCTACTTCTTCCGACGGCGGCGCGACATGGAACAGCGGATGGGAACAGACTTATATCACCATAGATGCTTACGTTGAAAGTCATACCATCTCAACAGCCGACATGGGAAAACCTAATGTGCTGATGTGTATCTATTTCACAGGTAATTCTTATTTGGTTAACAACTGGTACTTCGACGATATTGAAGTCTTCAAACAAGCAGAACTCGACCTCGAGCTTGTAAGTATCGACGTGCCAAACATTGTAGGAAAAGATTATAATGACGGCATTTCTTTTACTGTGAGAAATACTGGTTCAACAACGATAACAGATTTCAGTGTGAATGTTTCTCTCGATTATGCAGATTGTTACGACACTTTCAGTTTCAATACCAATCTCGCATCTTTTGAAACAGCACAGTTCACAATCTCAGAAACAGATTGTGGTTCTTTCCCAAGTCCATTTTATGATGAACCAAGCGTCATTGAAATGTATATACACAAGGTCAATGGTGTTGAGAGCGACAGTGAAGGTTTGTTAAAAGAAGTTAACGTCGCCATGAGAGAAAGTCAGAGAGTGGTTCTTTTGGAACACTTCACAAGTTCAACATGCGACTATCCATGCATTCCAATCAATGAAATCATGGACGGTCATGCCAATACTTACGCAGGCAAATGCTCATACTTGAAATATCCTATCGACCTTCCGCTTCTTGAAGACGGCTCACCAGGCGGAGACCCTTACTGGACAGAAGAAAGTATCTTAAGAAAAAATTATTATGCCGTGATGGGCGTGCCTGAAACCTTCGTCGATGCGCAGACACAAGGCTATGCTGCAGCGACAGCAGAAGATATCGACTTGGCGTTGCAAAGCCCTGCTTACTTCGACATAAAAGGCAGTTTCACCGTTGAAGGCAACACTATCAATGTTATCGCAGATTTCATGGCATACGCCGAAATAAGCAATGTGAGAGCTTTCGTCGCTGTGAGTGAAAAGACAACGAAAAACAATCTCGGCAATGATGAAGAAACACAATACCGTCACGTCTTCATGAAGATGTTGGAAAGCGCTGAAGGCATTGCGGTCGAATCAATCAAAGCTGGTGAATATCAAAGATTGGAACTCTCCTGCGATTTGTCAGAAACCAACATTGAAGAGATGAGCGACCTTGAAGTGGTGATGTGGTTGCAAGACTATACAACTAAAGAAGTGTTCAACAGTAACTTCGCTTATGAATATACAGAACACTGCAATCCTGCGATAAACCTCACAGCTTCTATCGGCGGTGAGGATGTTCAGAAACTTTATCTCAAATGGGACGCGCCAGAAGAAGGAACACCGATAGCATATAACATCTATGTTGACGGCATGTTGTTAGAAGAAAATTACGATTTAGGCACTTATTATTCTAACGAAGAAATAGTTGAAATTATCACACCACTCGAATATCGAGGCCACACTGCTGAAGTCGTTGCTGTTTATGAAGGCGGAATGACATCTGTTGGAACAATTAAATTGATCGACGACGATTGGGACGGCATTGAAGAAACAGAGGAAGTAGCATTCAATATCTATCCAAATCCAGCGAAAGACTTTGTTAAGTTATCAGCTGTCAGCTGTCAGCTATCAGCAATAAAAGTTTACAACTGCTTAGGAATGTTAGTTGAAGAAATTGAAGTCAATGCTAACGAAGTAGAGATAAACATTTCAGACTATAACACAGGAATCTATTTCGTCAATATAGAGGGTAAAGACTTTGTTAGAACAGAAAGATTGGTGATTCTTTAGACTTTGGCCATTGGCTGTTGAACTTTGGTTGTTGGCCATTGCTTGATAGCTCAAAGTTTAGAGTGAAAATTCTTGTCGTATGAAATGTTGTGCGACAAGAATTTTTTTTTATCTTTGCAAATTAATATAATAAAAAATTAATCACTATGTCAGATTCAGTTAAATTTATCGAAGGCGGTCTCACATACGACGATGTCTTGTTAGTACCAGCATACAGCAATATCATTCCAAGAGATACAAATTTAAGCACAAATTTCTCTCGTAACATCCAACTTAACATACCTATCGTAACAGCAGGTATGGACACTGTAACAGAAGCAGCTATGGCTATCGCTATCGCTCAAGAAGGTGGTATCGGTGTTCTTCACAAAAACATGACAATCGAACGTCAAGCTGCTGAGGTACGTAAAGTTAAACGTGCTGAAAACGGTATGATCATCGATCCTGTAACAATCAGAGAAAACGCTATGGTTGGCGAAGCTTTGAGAATCATGAGCGAAAACCACATCGGCGGTATCCCTGTAGTTGACGCTAACAATGTGTTAGTCGGTATCGTAACAAACCGTGACATCCGTTTCATCCAAGACATGAAACGTCCTATCTGTGAAGTCATGACAAAAGAAAATCTCGTCACAGCTCCTGAGTTTACAGACTTTGCTACAGCAGCTGAGATTCTCCAAAGACATCGCATCGAGAAATTACCTGTCGTTGACAAAGACAACCACCTCATCGGTCTCATCACTTATAAAGACATCATTAAGATCAAGGCTCGTCCTAATGCAAGCAAAGACTCTCTCGGCCGTTTGCGCGTAGCAGCATCTGTTGGTATCGCAGCTAACACAATGGAAAGAGCAGAGGCTCTCGTAGCAGAAGGCGTTGACGCTATCAATATCGATACAGCTCACGGTCACTCACAAAACGTTATCAACGTAGCTAAGGAATTACGTAAGAAATTCCCTAACATCGACATCGTTGTCGGTAACATCGCAACAGCTGACGCAGCACGCGAATTAGCTAAGACAGGCATCGACGCTATCAAAGTTGGTATCGGACCAGGTTCAATCTGTACAACACGTATCATCGCTGGTATCGGCGTTCCACAGCTCACAGCAGTTTATAATGTATCACAGGCTCTCAAAGGCACAGGTATCCCTGTAATCGCTGACGGCGGTATCCGTTACACAGGCGACATCGTTAAGGCTATCGCTGCTGGTGCTTCAACAATCATGGCTGGTTCATTATTCGCTGGCGTTGACGAATCTCCAGGTGACACAATCATCTTCGAAGGAAGAAAATTCAAGACATACCGTGGTATGGGTTCTCTCGAAGCTATGCAAAACGGTTCGAAAGACAGATACTTCCAAGATAACGTAACCGACACTAGAAAGTTGGTTCCGGAAGGTATCGCTGCTCGAGTGCCGTACAAAGGTATGCTGGCAGAAATCGTTTACCAAATGATTGGTGGTTTGAAATCGGGTATGGGCTACTGCGGTGCGCGCACAATAGCAGATTTGAAACGTGCGAAATTCATTCGCATCACAAACTCTGGTATGCAAGAAAGTCACCCACACGATGTGACTATTACTCGAGAAGCTCCGAATTACAGCCGTCAGGATTAATCTGACCACGAGAAATTTCTCTGTGTCTGAATGGAGATTGTCGATAATATAGTATTCTTGCCGTTTGATAGCACCCTCGTCCTGAAAATCGTAGGACTCGCTGTGCTGTTGTTTCTCTCGGCAATGATGTCTGCATCTGAGACCTCGTTTTTCTCGCTCTCGCCTAACGATATCGAGAAACTCAGAAAAAAAAATACTTCGGCAGCTAATGCTGCTCTGACTCATCTTAGCCAACAAGATTACTTGTTGGCTACGATTCTTATTGGCAATAACTTAGTCAATATCTGCGCAGTAATCGCAGCGAACT
>JAZOQH010000017.1:0-46257 GCA_045655965.1 Bacteroidales bacterium
ATCGACATGGCACAATATGAAGCAGGCGTTTACATGGTACGCATCACAACAGAAACAGGCGTAACTGTAAAACAAATTACTGTTGTAAAATAAGAATTCTAGAATTCTAGAACTTTAAAACTCTAGAATTCTAAATTTCTAGAGTTCAAAAAAGGGTTGCCGAAAGGCAGCCCTTTTTTTGTTTTGTCGCTTAACATTGTTCTGCAGGAATTCTTTTTTTAAGACGCCACGGGGTGACGTCTCTACAGGAAAACTGCAAACTCTAGAACTTTAGAACTCTAGAAATTTCTAAGGTTCTAGAATTCTAGAGTTCTAAAGTTCGCCCCAGTGCGTTAGGGATTGGAGCGGCATCCTTTTGGAGCGCAGCGGAAAAAGATATAGCGGAAAGCCCGACGGCGGAGCTGGAAGCGAAGCCGGAACGCCCAAAGAAAGAAGACTACATGACTACAAGTTGTTGAGGTGATGTGGTTTTCACAGAAAAAACATTTCGTGTAGTTTCGTGGATGGAGGATTTCAGGATTTCAGGATTTGAGGAATTAGAGGTGCAGAGTGAATAGAGGGGTTAGAGAGGGCACATCACTCCATCACTAAAAAAAAAGTTCAAAAGCAAAAGTTTTTCTGAGATTCTGAGATTCTGAATTTATTGTATTATTTTGTATCATTATCCGTTTATAATTTTAAAAAAATCACTAACTTTGCAACCAATTTTTGAGTGGTGAGAGCCATTCTTTAATTAGGTTGAAAATCAATTATTTTTAAATTATTAACAAACAAAATTAATTCTTAAAATGAAAAGATTTTTTCTTTTTTTAATGTTGTGTGTTTGCGGTCTTTCATATTCTGTTAATGCACAAATTGAAATCACTATTGGTTCAGGTGATACTAATAGTGGAGTCCTTCCAATTGAAGACGGATTCAAGTATAGTGTCACACAGCAAATCTTTACAGCAGAAGAATTGTTAGCAACAGCAGGCAATTTCACTGCAGTATCTTTCAAAATGGCTAATGCTTCAGATGTTACTCGTAGCATTTCAGTTTACATGGCTAACACCGATAAAGAGTCTTTCACACATACTCAAGACTGGGTTAACCTTTCAGATGCAAACCTCGTTTTCTCAGGACCATTGACATATCCAGGAGAAGCTGGTGAATGGGTTAAAATCCAATTCCAAAATCCTTTCAGCTATGAAGGTGGTAATGCATTGCTTTGTGTCATCGACAATACAGCAGTGTATGAAAATTATGAAGATGAATCAAAATTCTATACATATTCAACAGGTTCAACACCAAGATCTCTTAATAAAGCTACTTTGCAGTTTTCATATAACGTTGGTAACTTAGGCGGAGTTTATGGTAACTATGCAGGTTCAAATCCATACTATAACAACCAAGTTATCTTCGATTATGAAATTTCAGACGATGTAGAACCTTCAGTAACAGTGACTCCAAATCCAATCAATTTGGGACATTGCCCAGTTGGTTATTGGAAAGCTCCTTACGAAGTCAGCGTTGCTTCTAACATCGTAGCAATGACTATCAATTCTATCACATCATCAGATGCTTTCTTCAATTTGTCAGATGTTGACACTCCAGTTGACATTGTCTATGGTACACCA
The DNA here is from genome assembly GCA_045655965.1 of Bacteroidales bacterium. Taxonomy (GTDB): domain Bacteria; phylum Bacteroidota; class Bacteroidia; order Bacteroidales; family F082; genus Limimorpha. The sequence continues at coordinate 1,617 of JAZOQH010000017.1, forward strand.
ATGACATTTGAAATCACAGCTGGTACAGGTGCTGGTAACAAGTCAGGACAACTCACAATAGCATACGGCGACAATAATGATACAGAAGTCGTTAATATGTCAGCAGTTGCTTATACTCCAACAGGTAACGACGTTTGGGAAATGGCTGAAGTTGCAGCTCCAGGCTTGCTTATGCCAACAATGACAAATGCTTATGACAACTACGAATTGCCTTTCGGTGGTGAAGATGGCGCTGACGTAGTTTATAAACTCGTTTTTGATACAGACCAATTGTTAAGCGTTACTCCAGCAGGTTCAACAGGAGCTAAGGCAGTTTTATATGAAGAAGACTTCCAAGGTTTTGGTGGTCCTCATATCCATAATTACTATCCTCTCCAAGAAAGCGGCATCATTTCAGATATGCTCGTTCCAGCTGGTACTTACTACCTCGTAGCATCAGCTCCAACTACTCCTCTTATGATTTATGTTGAGACAGAAGCTAGTCCATTGGCATCAAAAGCTACTAACCCAACACCAGCTAACAACGCTCAAAATGTGACAAACTCAACATTATCATGGAACTTCGGCGCTAACACAGTTGAATATCAAGTTTTGTTCGGAACACAAAATCCTCCACAAAATGTTGTTGTTGATTGGACAAACAATCTCCAAACTCAATATAACGCTGGCAGCTTTGCAGACAACACAACATACTTCTGGCAAGTTAACACACGTAACTCTTCAGGCGAGACAGAAGGTGATGTATGGATGTTCTCAGCACCATTTGAAGCACCAGCAGGCGTTATGGCTTCTAACACTATGCTTTACGAAGGCGACAACGTTACAATTTCATGGCCAGCTGTATCTAACACAATGAACATCGGTTATAATGTTTATGCTGACGACGTAAGACTCAACGACGAAGTTGTCACAGCATTATCATATTCAACAAATGAACTTCCTTATAACATCAGCGGTCATAATATCACAGTGACAGCTGTATATCAATATGGTGAATCAGCTCATACAGACTTCATCAATATTTATGTAACAGGTACAACAACAGTTCAAGGTAAACTCCTTGAAATTGACGGCAACACATCACTCACAGCTGGTGAAGTGTCTTTCGGTGGTAAAGATGAATATAATGTTTCACATACTTATAAAATTCCTGTAAACAGCAATGGTGAATATTCAGCAGAAATCTTAGTCGGTGATTATATCGTTACAGCTACATCTACAGGTTATCAAACAATGTCACAAGAGATTGAACTTGTTTACGGTCAACCAATGACACTCGACTTCTTGATGTCAGAAAACTATCAGACAGTTGAAAACGTAACTGCAACAGAACTCGCTAACTCAGTTGAAGTTGAATGGGAAATGGATACACGTGCTTTCAGCAGTTTCAACGTTTATAGAACAAACATCCATGACGATGTTGTTACTCCTCTCGTAAAGAATATCGAAGAAACATCATACATCGACAACGAATGGAACTCATTGGATGCTGGTACTTACAAATGGGGCGTTTCTGCAGTTTATGAAGGCAACCGCGTTGAAGAAATACTCTATAAAGAAGACTTTGAATCAGGTTCTATGCCACAAGGATGGACAATCTACCAAGAACCACAATCAGAATATTATATCTCTGACTGGGGTGTTAAGAGCAGTTCTTACAATATCTACGCATTCGATGGCAACTACTCTGCATTCAGCCAAGGTTCAGCATCTTCATCATCATATTATATGGTGACATCTGCTTTCGACCTTTCATTATGCTCAAGCGTAAAATTGAACTTCCAATATGTATCTCCAGCATGGGATGGCGACGTTAACGTATTGAAACTTATGGTCGGTAATTCTCAAAATGGTCCATGGACAGAAGTATGGTCAACAAATGGAGCTGACGTTCCTGCATGGACAGAAGCTAATGTCGACTTATCAGACTATGCACAAAAAGAAACTTATCTCGCTTTCGTAAATGAAAACCACTACGGATACTGCGTAGGTATCGACAACTTCAAAGTCGTTAACAACTCTAACGAATCAGCTATCGTTTGGTCTAACACAATCGATAAAGGCATGTCAACATCTGTTGAAGTTAATGTTTCAACAAACAGCGGCGACTCTGCAGAAGGTGCAACAGTAAGCTTCATCAATATGGTTGAAACAACAGACTATATCGTTGTAATAGACGATTCAGGTTCACACAAATGGAACAACTTCCGTAAAGGTAAATACGAATTGACAGTTGAACTTCCAGGTTTCACATCAGAATATCAAAGCAAAGTTGTTGAAATCTGGGATGCTGAAGAATTCGACATCGTACTTCAAGAAGTATTGGCACCAGTACAAAACCTTTATGTTTCACCAACAGGTTGGGTAAAATGGGATGCTGCTGATACAAGAGCATTAGAATCATATACAATTAAATTGAACGGTGCAACAGTTGATGAAGTTACAACTCCTTACTATCAACACGATATCGAAGCTTACGCTTTCGAAGAAGGTACAGTATATACAACATCAGTTATCGTTAACTACGCAACAGGTTCAAGTGCTGCTGTTAAGACATCATGGACTTTCAGAGAATGCGCTGACTTCGAATATGCTTCAGAAATCACAGTTGAAAATGTTGACGGCAAAAACGTATTGACATGGACAATGCCAGAAGTAAGCCACGAAAATGAATCAGCAGGCAACTCAATATTCTATGACGATGGCTACAATGTTGACGGCGTCGGTCGTTACAGCGGCGGTACATTCTACTGGGGCATCAAATTCACTCCAGAAGACTTAGCTCCATACGTCGGCAAGAAGATTCTCAAGGTCATGACATACGACTACGCATATCATAATGGTGAATTCTATATCTACACAGGCGGCGACACAGCTCCTATCAACAAGATTTACACTCAACCATACTACTGCTATGGTACAAAACAATATGTTGAATTTGAATTGACAGAAGCAATCCCTGTTGGAACAGAAAACCTCTGGATTATCTTCCATAACCTCAATGGTCAATATATCGCTCCAGCTGGCGCTAACACAGGCAATCCTAACGGACGTTGGATTTCAGAAGACGGCGAAGTATGGTGGGATATGTATGCTGACATCGAATGGGATTACACATGGAACATCCGTGCTTTCCTCAACTATGAAGGCGAATATCCAGGAATGGAAAACGATATCATCGGTACTATGATTTATCGCGACGGTGAACTCTTAGTAAGCGAACCTGTTACAGGCAACACATTCACAGACGAAGCAGCTGATGCTGATGCTGAATATTGCCTCAAAGTTGTTCACGGCGGTTTGCCAAACGTTTCATACTATGCAATGTCATGCTTGACATGTCAAGGTGAATCTGTAGTAGAAAACGAACTTGAAGATTTGATGGTTTATCCAAATCCAACAAAATCTAACTTAAATATAACAGCTGAAAATATGAAACGTATCAGCATCATCAACACATTAGGTCAGATCGTTTATGATGTAGAAGTTGATTCAGATAACGAAGTCATCGATATGGCTCAATACGAATCAGGCTTGTATATGGTACGTATAATAACAGAAAACGGCGTCGCTGTTGAACGAGTGAATGTCGTTAAATAAAATGAATCAAAAAGGTTTTGGGTATCTTACTCAAAACCTTTTTTATCTAATAAATAAAAATTAAAAATATGGTTTCCTACGAACGTTTCTCAGAAAAGACTAAAATGGCGGAACTCGTCATATCTAATCCAAAACTAATGCTTACACTGTCACGATTTGGAATAGAACTCGGATTCGGCGATCATAATGTTAAAGAAGTGTGTGAAAAAGCTAATGTCAATTCTACATTCTTCTTGCTGATATGCAACTTATATTCCAATCCTGATTTTATCCCTACATCAGACGACATCGACTCTGTGGATGTGAATACTATATTATCTTATCTGTCGGTATCACATAGATATTATGTAGAAGAGAGAATACCTCACATAGAACATCATCTCAACAGAATCATTGAGGCCTGCCCAGAACGTTTTGGAAATACATTGCAACGTTTCTTTAAAGAATATAAGAGTGAAGTGGCTAATCACTTCAGATACGAAGAAGAAACGGTTTTTCCTTATATAAATTCGTTATGTAATAATCCGGTAGAAAAGAAATTCTCTATACATGAGTTCGAGTCGAATCATAGCAATATAGAAGATAAGCTCGGCGATTTGATGAATATCCTCATCAAATATCTTCCGGCAGATATTTTCCCTAAGGAAAGGATAGAAATCTCTCTCGACATAATGGATTTGTCATCCGACTTAAACTGTCATACTCTCGTTGAAGAACGTGTGCTTGTACCTTTCGTGGAATCGTTAGAAAGTAAATGCTATGAAAATAAATAAGATAGTAATAGCAGAACCTTCTCCTATCGTAGCAGCAGGTCTGCTCCGATTCTTCGAGGATATGAATCAGATTCAGGTCGTCTCTGTGGTAGACAATATCGACGATTTGAACGACAAAATGATTGTGCATAATCCAGATATGCTGATTGTCAATCCGATTATGCTTGGATATACTAACAATAATGTCGTTAAGCAAATCAATAATGTTTCTCCTGATACTATATGTATTGCTCTTGTGACGACTTACGTCGATAAGAATTTCTTAAGATATTTTAAGGAAATAATAGAACTGAGCGATAGCAAACAGAAAGTCAGCAATAAGATCTTCAATCTCATCAACAATAGCGAGGAATCATCGTCACAGAATGAGAGCGTCGATTTGTCGAATCGCGAGACTGACGTCTTGATTTGCGTTGCCAAAGGCATGACGAATAAAGATATCTCAGACATGTTGAATATCTCGGTTCATACTGTCATTACGCACCGTAAGAATATCGTGAAAAAAACCGGAATCAAGTCAGTTTCCGGTCTCACTGTTTATGCATTGCTTAACAATCTCGTAGAAGAATCTGAGATTTACGAGTGATTATAATAAAGTGACGACAACCACTGTGAGGGCGAATATTATCGCTTCTAGAGAAGCCTGTCCTAACAATGCGTTGAGTTGTTTGCCTTTATATTTCTCTAATTTGATATAAACGCTTAATGAATAAGCGAGCATTGGGATTATGGCGAGCGCCCATGTGGTAGGAGCGCATACGTCTTTCATGAAATAAAATCCTAATCCGCAAGCGATGATAGGGTTGAACAGGAATACTTTTTTCATGAAATTGCTTCCGAAAATTCCTACTGTAGTCCTTTTGTTATGCAAGGCGTCTTCTTTTTCGTCGCGGACATTGTTGACGATAAGTAATTCATCTACAACAAGCCCCATCGCGATGCCTGCGCTTATGACTTCCCAGTTTATCTCTTTTGTCAATATATAATAGGTGAATGTGATTGGCACTATTCCGAAGAACAATATAACTGCAACATCACCCAAAGCATGGTATGACAAAGGGAAAGGTCCCATTGAATAGCAGAATGCTACGAGCATTATCAACAATCCGAATGGAAGCAAGATCCATCCGCCCCAATAAATCAGGCTGAAACCTATGATGAAACAGACAGATGCTAATATTATAATGGCTTTTGTTATGGTCTTTATTGTTATTTCGCCGCTGACTAATTTTCTGTCAGGACCGAGACTGTTTTCGTTATCACATCCAGTTTTGAAGTCAGCGTAGTCGTTTGCTACGTTTGATGTTGCTTGTGCCAACATTGCGAATAAAAGACAAAGGATGGCAGGAATCCATAGATTTTCGTGACTTTCAAAGGCTAATGCTATCGCCATGATAACAGCAGCCATTGATACCAATAATGTTTTCGCTCTAATGACCTCGAGCCATTTCTTAATATTTTTTAACATAATCCTAATTCCTAATTTGATAGACGTGTCAATGTGAGTTTATTTTAAAGGAAACATTGACGCGTCTCTACAATTCCTAATTCCTAATTAATTAAATCCTTCGTAGATTCTGCAAAGTCCGAATGTCAATGCTTTCTGACGTACGTTCTTGAAACCACATTCTTCCATCATTTTCATGAATTCTTTTGGTTTAGGGAAATTCATCACTGATTGAGGAAGGTAAGTGTAAGCATTGCTGTCGCCAGATATTTTCTTACCGATGAAAGGAAGGATGTGAAGGAAATACAGTTTGTATAATGACAGCAAGATGAAGTTTTGAGGAACGGAAAGTTCTAAGATAAGAAGATGACCATTGTCTTTCAAGACGCGTCTTAATTCGTTCAATCCTTTTTTCTTGTCCTCGAAGTTTCTTATGCCGAAAGCGATGAAGGCAGAGTTGAAACTATTGTCGTCGAAACTGAGATTTTCACAATCTTCAACTTTAAGATTGATATTGTTGAGGTTTAAAGATTTAATTTTCTCTTCACCAACTTTAATCATACCTTCGGAGATGTCGATGCCAGTGACGAAAGGAATCCCTGCCTTCGCCAAAGCGATAGTAGAATCCGCGGTGCCACAAGCCACATCAAGAACATGAGCGTTTTGGACTTTGAGACTTTGAGACTCTGTGTCTTTGAGTCTTTTACAAATGCGCTTGACGGCTTTCTTTCTCCAAATTTTATCAATGTTAAGAGAGAGAATATGATTGAGTTTGTCATAAGTAGGAGCGATATTGTTGAACATCGCTCTCACGAAATTTTTATCGGCCATATTATTTATGAACTAAGAACTTTTTGTTATGAGCTTTGAGATGTGAGCCATGAGCAGTTGTTTCTTTTTCATTGCTCACGGCTCATAGCCCATTGCTCACAGCAAATTATTAACCTAATTTATTTTTCGTTGAAAGCAAGCCGCAGGCAGCATCGATATCTTGTCCTCTTGACGCTCTGATTGTTGCTATGATGCCTTTGTCGTTGAGTCTGTCGCGGAAGCGTTCCATGTCATCCATTGTAGGACTTTGGAGGTTGATGCCAGGGATGCTGTGGAAACGGATGAGGTTGACTTTACAACGGAGGCTGCCGAGTTGTCTGGCGAGTTCCTTGATATGATCTGAAGTGTCGTTAAGACCTTTGAATAGGATATATTCGAAGAATACGCGGCGTTGTCCGCTCCAGTCGTGCTGACGAATTGCGTGGATGACTTCTCTGATAGGATAAGCCTTTTCCACAGGCATAATCTTCATTCTTTCGTCGTGGAAAGGAGAGTGGAGACTGACAGCGAGGTTGCATTTTGACTCTTCGAGGAAACGTTTCATATATGGTATGACACCCACTGTTGAGACAGTGATACGAGTTGGACTCATAGCGAGGCCCCAGTCGGAGGTCATCACGTTGAGCGTACGCATGAGGTTGTCGTAGTTGTTCATTGGTTCGCCCATCCCCATGAATACGTAGTTGGTGAGTTTTTCGTATTCTGGAAGGTTGAGTATTTGGTTCAGGATGTCGCTAGCAGGAAGATTCTCTTGGAAACCCTGTTTGCCTGTCTGGCAGAAGAGGCAGTTCATCTTGCAGCCCACTTGAGAAGATACGCATAATGTCGCACGTTCTTTGTCAGGGATATAAGCTGACTCTACGTAGTTGTCAGCTCCAGGGAAGAGATATTTCTTAGTACCGTCTTTAGATTCCTGTACTGCTTCGTAGTTGCGATAGCCAGTAGTATAATTCTCAGAAAGAAGCTGACGTGTCGCTTTGGAGAGGTTTGTCATTTCATCGAAACTGCCAGTGTGTTTCTTGTAGAGCCATTCAGTCAATTGTTTGGCTGTGAACTTAGGCAATCCATGTTTGTTGACGATTTCCTGTATTTCTGCTAAAGATAATCCTAATAATGATTTCATATCTGTAAATATAATATTAGACATAGGTTTTAGACCAATCTGCAAAGTTAGAAAAAAACTCAGAACCATTTGAGGTTTTTGTTAGAAATTCAGAAACTCAAAAACTCAGAACTTCAGAGTCTCAAAATTTCCTGAGGCTTTAAATTTAAAAAAGTTCAAAAGCCTTAGTTCTTAGTTCAACCTATCCTTATCATCAAAAAAACTGTTGTCCGTTGTCTGTTGTCTGTTGACTTTTTATATCTTTGTCATAAATCAATGGATATGAAAAAACGTTTCTCTACATTTCTTTTTTGGATGATGTTCTTGTCGTTCTCGGTAAACGCTCAGGTGGAATATGTTAACCCTATCATCGGTACAGATGGAATGGGACATACGTTCCCTGGAGCCTGCGTGCCTTTTGGAATTGTGCAGCTTAGTCCTGATACCGACACAATTCCGCATAATATAAATGGCGTCTATCAGAAAAGAGTGTATGAATATTGCGCTGGATATCAATATAAAGATTCTACCATTGTTGGTTTCAGTCATACGCATTTCAATGGCACGGGTCATTCTGATTTAGGCGACATTCTCATCATGCCGACAACAGGCGAGTTGAAACTGAATCCTGGAACGTCCGACAATCCTGAAAATGGCTATCGTTCTCGTTTCTCGCATGAGACAGAAAAAGCGTCGCCGGGTTATTACGAAGTGATGCTCGATGACTATGATGTCAAAGCTCAACTTACTGCTACCAAACGTACAGGCGTTCATAAATATACTTTCCCAGAAAAAGACGGACGCATTATCCTTGATTTGAATCATGGCATTTATAATTACGACGGAAAGACTCTATGGGCGCAGGTAAGAGTTGAAAACGATACTCTTATCACAGGATATCGTATCACCAACGGATGGGCTCGCACCAATTATACATATTTCGCTATATCGTTCTCGAAACCTATTCGTAACTATGGATATGAAGATATGGATGAGATAAGGTATAACGGATTCTGGCGTAAGTTCCCTGTCAACAATAATTTCCCTGAGATGGCAGGTCGCAAAGTCGTTTCTTATTTTGAATTTGACAATACAGAAAATCCTGAGTTAGTCGTGAAGGTCGCTCTCTCTGCTACCAGCACTGATGGCGCGTTGTATAATCTGCAAGTCGAGACGGCAGGCAAAGACTTTGAACAACTCGCCAAAGAAGCAGCAGAAAGCTGGAACCGTCAGTTGTCATCTCTTGCAATAGAAGGCTCAGACGACCAGAAGGCTATGTTCTATACTTCATATTATCACACGCTTATCAATCCGTCAGTGTATATGGATGTCGATGGCAGATATCGTGGTTTGGATCATAACATCCATCAGGCGGATGACTTCACCAATTATACCGTTTTCTCTTTGTGGGATACATATCGCGCTGAGCATCCTTTTCTCATGCTGATGAAGCCTGACGAGGCTCGTGATATGGTGATGTCGATGATTCGTCATTATCAGCAGAGTGTACACGGACTGCTTCCAATCTGGAGTCACATGGCGAACGACAACTGGTGCATGAGTGGTTATCATGCCGTTTCTGTCCTGGCAGACGCCATCGCAAAAGGCGCTGACATCGATACGGACGAGGCCTTGGATGCTATGCTCTCGACATCGAAGGTGACTTATCTCGAAGGACTCGGCGATTATATGGAGCTTGGATATGTTCCTTTTGACGTGAGTTATACCGCTGCTTCTACCACTTTGGAATATTGCTACGATGACTGGACAATCTATCAGACAGCTAAGAATATGGGTAGGGAAGATGTCGCTGCTGAATACAAGCAGCGCGCCATGAATTATCAGAATATCTATGACCCAGAGTTAGGATTCGCTCGCCCTCGACATAAAGACGGCAGTTTCAAAGAAGAATTCGACGTGCTTCAGACTCATGGCGAGGGATTTATTGAAGGCAACTCATGGAATTTCTCTTTCCATGTGCCGCACGACGTGATGGGTGTCATGGAACTGATGGGAGGAGAGAAGGAGTTTGTCCGTAAACTCGACGAACTTTTTGCGATGCATCTGCCGGAAGAATATTACGAAGCAAACGAAGACATCACTTCCGACTGTCTGATTGGCGGTTATGTGCACGGCAACGAACCAAGTCATCATATACCTTATTTGTATGCCTGGACCTCGCAACCATGGAAGACACAATATTGGGTGAGAGAGATTATGAATAGGATGTATAAGAACCACATCCGCGGGTTGAGCGGCAACGACGACTGCGGACAGATGTCGGCGTGGTATCTCTTCACTGCGATGGGGTTTTATCCAGTGTGCCCGGGAACGGACCAATATGTGATAGGAGCGCCATATCTTCCATACATTAAATTATCGCTGCCGAATGGAAAGACGTTTGAAATCAAGGCGAAGGGCGTGAGCGACAAAAAACGCTACGTTAAAGCAGTGCTGTTGAACGGAAAACCATATTCCAAGATGTATATCACTCACAGCGATATCGTCAATGGAGGAGTGATAGAGTTTATAATGAGCGACAAACCTAACAAAAACAGAGGAATAAATAAAAACGATAAACCGTATTCTTTGAGGGAAGAATGAGGAGTTAGGAATTAGGAGTTACCTTCTTGATGCAGATGCATTTCTGCAAATGGTGGCTCGGCAGACACAAACAAGGACCATTGGAATATATCTGGCACAAATGGACCACAAGTTTTTTTTAATACAAGAAACTCAAAATCTCAGAAGGATTTTAACCATTGAACTAAGAACCATTGAACCTGAATTCCTAAAACCTTCTGAGATTCTGAAGTTCTGAATTTCTTATTTGGGCGTTTCGGCGTTGCCGTCGGGCTTTCCGCTATATCTTTTCTCGCTTCGTTATCACTTCGCTCCAAAAGGATGCCGCTCCAATCCCTAACGCGGTGGGGCGATGAAATTTAGAATTTTGGGATTTCCCCGAAACACGTTGTATATTTCATATCATTCCTATTTTGAGATTTTAATGCAATAAATATACGTATATTATTCCTATTTTTGATATTTTAGGAATAAAACAAATTGGATTTGATTAGGAACTGAGGAGCTAAGGAATTGAGGAGCTGAGGAATTAAGGAACTAAGGAATTAAGGAGTTGGTTTTTTAAGACTTTAGTCTTTTGTCTTTGGTCTTTTGCCATTAGTCTTTAGCCAAATAAAAAAAAGAGCCTCAGAAATTTCTGAAGCTCTTTTTGTACCCAGGGCCGGGATCGAACCGGCACGAGTGTTACCTCATCGGTTTTTGAGACCGACGCGTCTACCAATTCCGCCACCTAGGCATTGTTTTCAATGATCGATTTGCGAGTGCAAAAGTAATAATTTTTTTGTTACGACAAAGAAAAATTTTATTATTTTTGCAAAAAATTTCTGAACACATAAAAATTAACGTCATGCAAGAGCCTTTAGTATCGATTTTTTCAGGTAGAGCCACACGTTATTTAGCAGAAGAAATTGCTAAGTATTATGGCAAACCTCTCGGACAATCAAACGTTTTGGTTTTCTCCGATGGTGAGTTCCAACCATGTTTTGAAGAAAATGTACGTGGAAGAGACGTATTTTTGATTCAATCAACTTTCCCTCCAACAGAAAACATGATGGAGTTGTTACTTATGGTTGACGCAGCAAAACGTGCTTCAGCACGCAGAATCATCGCTGTTATCCCTTACTTCGGTTTCGCACGCCAAGATAGAAAAGACCGTCCACGTATTAGTATCGCAGCTAAATTAATGGCTGACTTATTGACAACAGCAGGTGTTACACGTGTTATCACAATGGACATCCACGCTGACCAAATCCAAGGTTTCTTCAACGTTCCTGTTGACAATATCTTCGCTTCAAAGATTTTCGTTCCTTATATCGAAAGTCTCAACTTACCTAATTTAATGGTAGCATCACCAGACGCTGGCGGTACTCGTCGCGCTGCTTCTTATGCTAAGATGTTGAACACTGTATTCTCAATCTGTCACAAACAACGTTCAAAACCAAATGCTATCGAACAAATGTTACTCATCGGTGATGTTAAAGATAAAGACGTTATCCTCATCGACGATATGATCGACACAGCTGGCACAATCACAAAAGCTGGTCAATTAATTAAAGATAGTGGTGCTCGTAGCGTCCGCGCTATCGCAACTCACCCAATCTTCTCAGGTAGCGCAATGGAAAGAATCGACAACTCTGTATTCGACGAAGTTATCGTAACAGACACTATTCCATTGACAAACCCAAGCAGCAAGATTCACGTTCTTTCAACAGCTCCTCTCTTCGCAGAAGTTATCAAACGCGTTGAAAACTACGAATCATTAAGCGACTTATTCAAGAAATAAAAACAGTACGGACGTGGCTCGCTGCGTCCCTACACATTATAAATTATTAACAAATAAATTAAAATTAAATTATGAATTCAGTATCATTGAGCGGTTCTCTTCGTGAGAACGTAGGGAAAAAAGATGCTAAACAATTACGCGCTAATGGCTTAGTTCCATGCGTTATCTACGGTCAAGGTGAAGAAGTACGTTTCTGTACAGAAGCAAAGAGCTTCAAAACTATCCTCTTCACTCCAGAAACTTACATCGTTGACTTCACAATCGATGGTAAAGTTTACCGTACAATCCTCCAAGATATTCAATATCACCCACTCAGCGACGAAGTTCTCCACGCTGACTTCTTACAAGTAACAGAAGAAAAACCTATCACAGTTACTCTTCCAGTTCGCACAGAAGGTACATCTCCAGGCGTTATGCGCGGTGGTAAACTCAAAGTTAGAATCCCACGCCTTAAAGTTAAAGGTTTAATCAAAGATCTTCCTGCTTACGTTATGGTAAACATTTCAGAATTGAATGTTAACCAAGCTATCAGAGTTAAAGACCTCACAATCGAAAACGTTACTCCATTAGTAGCAGCTAACAACATCGTTTGCGACGTTAAAGCTAAGAAATCAGCTATCGCTGAAGAAGAAACAGAAGAATAATTCTTTGTGTAAAATACTACTCAATATAAAAGAGGAACTGAAAAGTTCCTCTTTTTTTATTGGCAAAAGACGAAAGTCTAATGGCGAAAGTTGAGTGACAAAAAAAACTTTAGCCTTTAGCCTTTGGCCTTTAGCCTTTTTCCTATCTTTGCACCATGAAATATTTAATTGCTTGTCTAGGAAATATCGGTGTCGAATATGATGACACACGACATAATATCGGTTTTAAAGTAGCCGATTATCTTAATGAAGATTTGAAAGGAACATTCACGACAGGACGCCTCGCCCAGGTGTCGGAGTTGCGTTACAAAGGAAGAACAATAGTCCTTATCAAACCAACAACTTATATGAATCTCAGCGGTAAAGCCGTTAAATATTGGATGCAGCAAGAGAAGATACCAATTGAAAATGTGCTCGTAGTCCTCGATGAAATAGCTCTCCCACTCGGAACATTGCGCATGAGGAAAAAAGGCAGCGACGCAGGCCATAACGGATTGGCTAATATCATAGAAAGCTTAGGTACAAACGTGTTCCCAAGATTGCGTTTTGGAATTGGCGATGACTTCCCTCGTGGTAAACAGATTGATTTCGTGTTGGGAAAATGGAAACCTTCTGAACTTGATATTATAGAACCTCGTCTCGAAGTAGCTGCTAACTTTATAAAAAACTTCGTTACTCAAGGCGTCGACCAGACTATGAATCAGATGAATAATAAATAATGTAGAGACGTCACACCTGTGACGTCTTATTAAATTTTAAAATTCGAATTAATAAAATAATTAGTAAAACCTTTTACTATTTTTTGTATATTTGCAAATCTTTTAAAAAATAAGATGATGAAAAGAAAATCTTTACTTTTAATGGTGATGGTGTTTGCATTGGCATCATTGACAACAATCAATGCACAAGAGAAAAAATCATTAATCGGTGACTATTTGTCAATCAGTGGTTGGATGAACATCCAATACGATTACGAGCGCCAATTGCAGAATGATGGTTTGACATTGGACGAAATCAATACTTTCAATGTACGTCGTGCTCGTCTCGATTTCAAAGGTAACATCAGCAAGAATTTAGAATTCCGCGTACAGGCTGACGTTGCTGGAACTCCAAAATTGGTCGATGGTTTTGTTAAAATCAAATTGCAAAAATATTTTAACATCCAAGTAGGTCAGTTCAAGATTCCTTTCACATTTGAAAATCCACAGTCACCTCTTACACTTGAAGGCGTTGAGTACGCACAAGTCATTAGCAAACTTTCAGGTTATAGCGATATGTCTGGCGTAACAACATATTCAGGCGGTCGTGACGTCGGTGTCATGATTTATGGTAACTTCTTTAGTTTTGAACATGACGGAAAAGAAATTCCTATCCTTACTTATAAATTAGGTGTTTTCAATGGCAATGGCATGAATAAGAAAGATGCCAATACTTCAAAAGATATCGCTGCTAGCATCGAAGTATGTCCTAAAGTTAAAGGCTTGATGCTCGCTGCTTCATATTATGACGGCAACTATATGCTCAGCGATGGCCTTGTTTATGAGAAAAACGCTAACAGAGACCGTCTTACATTCGGCGGTAAATACGAAAACGGCAGACTTACAGTACGTTCAGAATATATCACAGGCAAGACAGAAATGTCAGACAAAATTGGCGTTTATACTCTCAATTCTGACGGTTTCTACGTGGCAGGCGGTTATTGGTTCAATATGAAGAATCAAAGAATACGTCCTGTAGCTCGTTACGATTTCTTGAGACAAGACATAGAAAATCCTGAAAAGAACTCAGCATATTATATGGCTGGTATAGATTGGTGGCCATATAACAACCTTCGTCTTTTGGTTAACTACACAATAAAAGATAAACCAGGATACGATAATTTAGGACATTTGTTCCAAGCACAGCTTTCTGTGAAATTTTAACAATTAGAAATTAGGAGTTAGGAATTAGGAATCAAGCCTTTTCTAACTCCTTTTTATTAACAACTAAAAATACTACATAACTCTAAACCTTAAACCTTAATCTTTAAAACCTTAAACTATTGCAACTAAATTATACTATATATGAAAACAAGAAAACTTAAAGCATTGTTTCTCAATGAGGAGTGGCTCATTGTGATGCTGGGATTCATCATTTTGGCTTTGATAGTCATAGTCCCAGAGTTTATGGTAAACATCAAAATGTTAAATGTAAAGACCTTGGATACTTCTATAGGTTGGGTCAATGCAGTTTACACTTTTGTGTTTTTATTATTGGTAATTCTTATATCAGCCCTTGCTATGAAGAAGCCAGTCAAGGGTATTTTTATGTCTTTTCTTGTGATATTTGTGCTGACGATGTTGGCGCAGTTATGCGCAAGTATCCCATTCTGCAAAGAATATGGTCTTGAGTCTGTTCTTTTTGCAGTTCTTTTCGGCTTGATAATAAGTAACGTGTTTGGCGTCCCTGAATGGTTGAAGCCTGCCATACAAAGTGAATTCTATATTAAAATCGGTATTGTTTGTTTAGGCGCTACTGTCATCTTCGGCGAAATCATGAAATCGGGAGCCTACGGACTCGCGCAGGCGATTTTGGTCGTGCTTGTCGTTTGGTATTTCGGTTTCTGGATATCACGTAAAGTCTTTAAAGTCGATGACCAGATGGCTACTATGATAGCAAGTTCCGTCAGCGTGTGCGGCGTCTCTGCTGCCATCGCTACTTGTGGCACCATCAAAGGTAACCAGAAGAAACTCAGCTACGTCATCTCTTTGGTTATGGTCGTTGCCATCCCTATGTTATATATAATGCCGTTATTATGTAATTGGTTGTTGCCTATAATATTCCCTAATAATCCAGTGGCTGCACAACAGGTGGCGGGCGCCTGGATTGGCGGAACTATCGATACAACGGCGGCTGTTGCTGCATCTGGCGATATCTTGGGCAGCATTGCGGGCGATACTGCCGTCATCGTCAAGGCATCGCAGAATGTACTCATCGGCGTCGCTGCATTCTTCATATCCTTATATTGGTCGGTGCGCGACACCAATAGCGTGATGGAGACAAGGGGCACGGTGATATGGCATAGATTCCCTAAGTTCGTCATCGGAATGATTGTCGCTTCGGCAGTGTTCAGCATCTGGTTCTCAGGTGGCGTTGAGATAGACGGCGATATGGTGAAATATAAAGCGTTAGCTAAAAACTTCCAAGGGATATTCTTCTCAATAGCATTCGTCTGCATCGGATTGGAGACACGATTCAAAGAAATATTCTCCAAAGAAAACAATCAATCGCTCAAGGCATTCTTGTCGGCACAGATGTTTAACATCATCTTCACGCTCATAGTGGCGATAATTATCTTTGGATTTATAGCGAATTAAAGGTTTTAGAGGTGCAGAGGGATTAGAGTTCTGCACCTCTAGTACCTCTTATACCTCTTAATCCCTCTAAAAAAAACATTTTCTGCTTGAACATTATTGGCAAAAAGATGTTATTTTTGCATACGTTTAACGAAGACCACGACATAATATGACAAGATATTTTAATATGATATTATCGGTTGCTCTGATTGGGTTTGCTCTCATGATGGGCATGATGATAAATTGTCATAAGTCGGTGGATTATCGTTATGTGCGGACTGACGGCAATCAGGTTTCTGAGATTGTTGACGGACAGCGTTCTGATGTCATGTCATACATAGAGGCGTCAGGCTCGGGCATGACGACGCTCCCGGAAATAGTTGACTCAATGCCCTCGCCATCGGTGCGACTGCTTTCGTCTCAGAAAAGATTGCAACAAAACCTTTCGGCATTCCTGATGCTGAAACACCTGTCTTCGGAAGTGACACCAACCAACAAATACAACAAACACTTCTCTTTACCTTTGTCAGCAAAGGAAAACCTTATCGTCATAATAAAACACCTTATTATTTAGAGCTTTAGAATTCTAGAATTTTAGAACTCTAGAATTTTTAGAGGGTCACTGAGCTTGTCGAAGTGTCCTATCATTACACCATTGATTTATTACTCCATTACTAAAAACTTGTAGTCTTGTAGTCTTGTTGACTCATAGACTTTAAAAAACGTATTATTATGACAAACAATATTCAAAACACACAATTAGATTTCATTCAAAAGAGATTTAACATCTCAGCATTATTTTCAGGTATAGTATTAACCGGTCTCGGCGCATTCTTGTTTGCGTATTCAAGAAATATAGATGGCAATATGCTTTCTTCTGCTATGATATTCTTCGGAATAGTGAGCGTCGCTTTGGCCTTGTTCCTATTCATTGCAAGATTGAATGTAGAGATGTATGCCAAGACAAACTCGCCTATAGTGAGACGTCAGATTTATTTCGATACAGCAGATTTCTACGCTATCAAGTCGGCTATTGAAAACGATAAGTTAGATACATTGGAAAAATTCAATAAAGTTGACGAAGGCAATGTTCAGCTTTATGTTGTTCATTCAAAAGACAAGAAATTCGCAGCTTTGCAACTTCTCAAATACGAACCATTCGATTTTGTTCCACAGACAGATGTGATGGTGAGAGAATTTTAAATAACTGAGTAAGAAATTCAGAACCTCAAAATTTCTGAAGTTCTGAGATTCTGAATTTCTTGTATTAAAAAAGACGCATCAATGCCCTGTTGTATAGCAGGAATCATTGGTGCGTCTTTACTTGTAGTCTTGTGGTCTTGTAGACTTGCAGTCTTATTTTATCTGTTTCACGAATCTTTCGTACCAGTCTTCGCCGAAGCGTCTTATCATAGGGCCTTTGAGGAATTTATATAATGGTATTCCTTCTTTTTCGCCTTTTCTCTTGGCAGGAACGCAGACGCTCCATTCGTGGTAATTGACGTGGATGAAACCGTTTTTCTCCTCGAGACGGATAGGGTAGAGGTGACAGCTTATTGGTTTCCAAAAGTCAATCTTGCCTTCTAGATAAGCCTTCTCAATCGCGCATAATGCAGTGCCGTTTTCATGGAAATAAACGAAAGCACATTCCTCATCGTTGACCAATGCGGTGACAAGAGCGCCTTTTTCGTCGTAGTCATAAACGTCGTTGTTTTCAATGACTTCTATTCCTTCCGGACGCATATATGGTTTAATCTCTTCGATATATTCCTCGATGAGACCTACTTCGTCAGGTTCTAAAGGAGCGCCGGCATCGCCAGCAACGCAACATTCACCTTTGCAACGTGCAAGATGACAACAAAAACGAGCATTGATGAACTCGTCTGAAACTATTACATTATCTACTATTATCATGTTGGCAAAGATATAAAAAAAGGCAAAAGGCTAAGGGCAAATGACAAAAGTTTTTTTAGAGGGTTGAGAGGTCTGTTGGGAATTCAGGGTATCAGGAATTCAAGGTATCAGGATTTTTTAGTCCAAGGGTTCCTGAGCCTGTCGAAGGCAGAACGCGGTGCTTCGACAGGCTCAGCAACCGAAAAGTTCAAAGTTCAATGGTTCTTAGTTCAATAGTTCAAAGTCTTTTTTTTACGATTTTTTTTAAAGATTTTTGAGAAAAAAATCATATCTTTGTCGCTTATTAAAAAAATTAAAATATTAGGTGATATATGAAAGGCTCATATAGAGAATATAAGAATTTGAACCTCACAAATATTGCTAAAGAGGTTCGTAAATACTGGGAAGACAACGATGTTTTCCAAAAGAGTTTAGACAATCGTAAAGACGGTCCTGCTTTCGTATTCTTCGAAGGCCCACCATCAGCAAACGGAACTCCAGGTATCCACCACGTAATGGCCCGTACTATTAAAGACATTTTCTGCCGTTACCAAACTCTCAAAGGAAAAAGAGTTTCTCGTAAAGCTGGTTGGGACACTCACGGTCTTCCTGTTGAACTCGGTGTTGAAAAGAAATTAGGTATCACCAAAGAAGATATCGGCACAAAGATCAGTGTTGACGAATACAACAAGGCTTGTCGTGAAGAAGTTATGAAATATAAAGACTTATGGGATGAACTTACTCGTACCATGGGTTACTGGGTCAACCTCGACGATCCTTATATCACATTCACAAATGAATATATCGAGACATTATGGTATCTCTTGTCAGAGATTTACAAGAAAGGTCTCCTCTATAAAGGTTACACAATCCAACCTTACTCACCAGCAGCTGGTACAGGTTTGAGTTCTCACGAACTTAATATGCCTGGTTGCTACCGCGACGTTAAAGACCTCACTTGCGTTGCTCTCTTCCGCGTTAAAGCAGAACAAAACATAGTCAAGAACAATCCTTTCGGCGTTGACGTTCCTTTCAACAGCATCCAAATCGCTGCTTGGACAACAACACCTTGGACTTTGCCTTCAAACACAGCATTGTGCGTTGGCAATAGCATCGACTATAACCTCGTAAAGACTGTCAACCCTGTCAGCGGCGACATCGCTTATATCGTAGTTGCTAACTCATTGATGGGCGCATTCTTCCCTAAAGAAGAAGAGAAACCTGCTTTCGAAGATTATAAAGTTGGCGACAAGAAACTTCCTTACGAAGTTCTCGGAACATGTAAAGGTAAAGACCTCGTCGGTTTGGATTATGAACAACTTATTCCTTGGGTCAATCCAGGTGAAGGCGCATTCCGCGTTATCCACGGCGACTACGTCAGCACAGAAGACGGTACAGGTATCGTTCACATCGCTCCTACATTCGGTGCAGACGACGACCGCGTAGCAAAACAAAGCGGCATACCTCCACTCCAAATGATCGACAAAGACGGCAAAGCTCAACCAATGGTTGACAAAGCTGGTAAGTTCTTCTTGATTGAAGACCTCGACGCTGAGTTCGTTAAGAACTTCATGAATGTTGAAGCTTACGCTCCATACGCAGGTCAATTCGTAAAGAACGCTTTCGATGCAACAAAGACTGACAAAGATAAATCTTTAGATGTTGACATCGTTGTCATGTTGAAAGAAGAAGGCAAACTCTTCAAGAGTGAAAAACATACTCACAACTATCCACACTGCTGGCGTACAGACAAACCTGTTCTCTATTATCCATTAGACAGCTGGTTCATCCGCAGCACAGCTTTGAAGGATAGAATGATTGAACTCAACAAGACTATCACATGGAAACCTGAAGCAACAGGTAGCGGTCGTTTCGGCAACTGGCTCGAAAACCTCGTTGACTGGAACCTCTCACGTTCACGTTACTGGGGAACACCATTGCCAATCTGGAGAACAGAAGACGGCAGCGAAGAAGTATGTATCGGCAGTGTTGCTGAACTCCGTCAAAGAATTGACGAGTCGGTAAAAGCTGGCTTCATGACAGAAAACCCATACGCTTCAGAAGATTATAATAGCTTCGACTTACACAGACCTTATATAGATAATGTAATCCTCGTCTCATCAGACGGTAAGAAGATGTTCCGTGAACCAGACCTCATCGACGTTTGGTTCGACTCAGGTGCAATGCCTTACGCACAGATCCACTACATGGGCGAGAAAGATAAACTCAATGCTGAAACATTCCCAGCTGACTTCATCGCTGAAGGCGTTGACCAAACACGTGGCTGGTTCTTCACATTGCATGCTATCGCAACAATGATTTCTGACTCTGTCTCATATAAGGCTGTTATCTCTAACGGTTTGGTTCTCGACAAGAACGGCAACAAGATGTCTAAACGTCTCGGCAACGGCGTCGATCCATTCGAAGCAATAGAAAAATACGGTGCTGACGCAGTACGTTGGTACATGATCACCAACTCACAACCTTGGGACAACCTCAAGTTCGACCAAGAAGGCGTTGATGAAGTACGTCGTAAGTTCTTCGGCACATTATATAATACATACGCATTCTTCGCATTATATGCTAACATCGATAAATTCGATTTCTCAGAAGCAGAAATTCCTTACGAAGAGCGTCCTGAAATAGACAGATGGATTTTATCAGAATTGAACTCATTGATAGAAGAAGTCGATAACGACTATCAAAACTACGAACCAACAAAGGCAGGTCGTGCTATAGCAGAATTCGTTGACGCACACTTGAGCAACTGGTACGTACGTCTCTCACGCCGTCGTTTCTGGAAGAGCGATGCTTCTTCAGACAAGACTTCAGCATATCAGACATTATACACATGTTTGGATGTATTGGCAAAGATATCAAGCCCAATCGCTCCATTCTTCGCAGAACGTTTATACCAAGACTTGAACGAAGCAACAGGACGCCAGGCTGCTGAATCAGTACACCTCACAGACTTCCCTAAAGCAAATCCAGAACTTATCAACAAGGATTTGGAAGAAAGAATGGAAATGGCTCAACTCGCTTCATCAATGGTATTGTCATTGAGAAAGAAAGCCAACATCCGTGTTCGTCAGCCACTCTCAAAGGTTATGATTCCTGTCAACTCAGAAAAAGAACTCGAACAATTCAAGATGGTTGAGCAACTCATTATTTCTGAAGTTAATGTTAAGGAAATAGAATACCTCACAGCTGACAAGAACATCTTGGTCAAGAAGGTTAAGCCAAACCTCAGAAACTTAGGCCGTCGTTATGGCAAGATGATAAAACCTATAACACAGTTCTTCGCTGAGATAGAACAAGAAACCATCAGAACTTTTGAAAACGTTGGTTATCTTGACGTGACATTGGAAGGAGAAGAACTCCACTTAGAACTTTCTGACGCTATCATCACAACAGAAGATATTCCAGGCTGGGCAGTAGCAACACAAGACGACGCTACAGTAGCATTGGATATCACTGTAACTCCAGAATTGGCAGAAGAAGGCTTGGCAAGAGAAATCGTCAACAGAATTCAAAATATGAGAAAAGACGGCGATTTTGAAGTCACAGATCATATCATTTTGACAATTGAAAAGAACGATGCAATCAACAATGTCGTTGAAAAATATAAAGAATATATCTGTTCAGAGACATTGGCAGAACTGAATATCGTTGATAATATTGGTGAAGACGTAGAAGCTACAGAACTTATCGATGATATTTCTGTTAAGTTAAAAATTAACAAGAATTAAAGTAATATTTTCTTGTGTTATTGGATTATTGTTATTAACTTTGACGTCGAATAATTAAAAAATAGGTTATTATGGAAAATATAAATAATACTCTTGATAGTAGAGTCAGATATTCTGATGAAGAGCTTGCTGAATTCAAAGAACTTATTTTAGAAAAATTGGCAAGAGCACATAAAGACCTTGAAATGTTGAACGACAATGTTTCTGGCGGTGATAACAATGCTGATGACACAGCTCCAACATTCAAACTTTTGGAGGAAGGTTCAAATGTATTGTCAAAGGAAGAGAATAGCCAGTTGGCAGCTCGTCAGTACAAATACATCCAAAACCTTGAAAATGCACTTATACGTATAGAAAACAAGACTTATGGTGTATGTCGTATGACAGGCAAGCTTATCCCAAAGGAAAGATTGCGTGCCGTACCACATGCAACCTTAAGTGTTGAAGCAAAAATGAGTCAAAAGAAATAAATGAAAAAACCTCTTATTATCATTTTTATAATCCTGCTTCTTGATCAGATTCTGAAGTTCTGGATTAAATTGAATATGACGATAGGTGAAAGTTTCCCAGTGTTGGGAGATTGGTTTCAGATTTATTTCATAGAGAACAACGGCATGGCTTTTGGCTGGGAACTCGGAGCGCAATTCGGTAAGTTGGCTTTGAGCATCTTCAGGATAATAGCCGTGGCGTTGTTGTTTTATCTCATATATTATTTGAGCAAGAAGAAAATCAAATTTGGTCCGCTGTTTGGTATCTCTCTCATCACGGCAGGCGCTCTAGGTAACATCATCGACGGCATGTTCTATGGGATGATATTCAGCGAGAGTACATTCTATCAAGTAGCTACCTTGTTCCCTGAGGGCGGAGGCTACGCCGGATTCCTGCAAGGTAAAGTGGTCGATATGTTCTACTTCCCACTATTCACCTTCCCAGAATGGGTTCCTTTCTTCGGAGGACAGATTTTCTTTAGCCCTATCTTCAACATCGCCGACAGCGCGATAACAATAGGTTTCTTATACCTTATCATATTCCAATGGAACTTCCTGAAGAACATCGACAACTTGGATGCTCTTACAGATACACAAACAGATATTGAAAAAAATAATTTGTAAAAATTAACTGCCATGAGTGAAGAAAAATTTGGTCGTATTGTACAGATTATCGGTCCTGTGATTGACGTTGCTTTTGATGACAAATCGCAGTTGCCTAATCTTTTGGATGCGCTGGAAATAGAAAAAGCCAATGGCGAAAAACTTATAACAGAAGTGCAGCAAGACATCGGAGAGAATACTATGCGTACCATCGCAATGGATTCTACCGACGGTCTGCGCAGAGGCATGAAAGTGCGTTGCCTCGGTTCTCCAATCTCAATGCCTGCTGGCGAAGAGGTGAAAGGCCGTTTGTTTAACGTGATAGGAAAGTCTATCGACGGACTTAAAGACGTTGAAACAGGCAAACGTAACAGCATCCACCGCGACCCTCCTAAGTTTGAAAACCTTTCTACAAAACAGGAGGTCCTGTTCACTGGCATCAAAGTCATCGACTTGATTGAACCATACGCTAAAGGTGGTAAGATTGGCTTGTTCGGCGGCGCTGGTGTTGGCAAGACAGTTCTCATCATGGAGTTGATCAATAATATCGCCAAGTCATATTCAGGTATGTCTGTCTTTGCTGGCGTGGGAGAACGTACCCGCGAAGGCAACGACTTGTTAAGAGAGATGCTTGAGTCTGGCGTTATCAAATATGGCGACGAATTTATGAAATCGATGGAAGAAGGCGGCTGGGATCTCGATAAGATAGATTACGAGGAACTCAAGAAATCGCAAGCTACATTGGTGTTCGGTCAGATGAACGAGCCTCCAGGAGCACGTGCCCGCGTCGCTCTCAGCGGTCTCACTATGGCAGAATACTTCCGCGATGGTGACGGCGAGACAGCAGGTCGCGACATCCTCTTCTTCATCGACAATATCTTCCGTTTCACACAAGCAGGTTCTGAGGTGTCAGCATTGCTCGGCCGTATGCCTTCAGCAGTAGGTTACCAGCCAACATTGGCATCAGAAATGGGTCTCATGCAAGAGAGAATCACTTCTACCAAGAACGGCTCCATCACATCAGTACAAGCTGTATATGTGCCAGCCGACGACTTGACTGACCCTGCTCCAGCAACGACATTCGCTCACTTGGATGCAACGACAGTGCTCAGCCGTAAGATATCTGAACTCGGCATCTATCCTGCCGTCGACCCTCTAGAGTCAACATCAAGAATACTCGCTGCCAATATCGTGGGCGAGGAACATTATAACACAGCACAACGCGTGAAGAACATCCTTCAACGTTATAAAGAGTTGCAAGACATCATCGCTATCTTGGGTATGGATGAGTTGTCGGAAGAAGACAAACTTACAGTGAGCCGCGCTCGTCGCGTGCAACGTTTCTTGTCACAACCATTCCATGTCGCTGAGCAGTTCACCGGAATGAAAGGCGCGTTCGTAAGCATAGAAGATACCATCAAAGGCTTCAATATGATTATGGACGGAGAAGTAGACCAATATCCAGAGGCTGCTTTCATGATGGTGGGAACTATCGAAGAGGCGATAGAGAAAGGAAAGAGACTTCTTAATGAGGAATTAGGAGTTAGGAGTTAGGAATGAAACTGGAAATCATAACACCGGAAAAACATATCTTCGAAGGCGAAGCCGACCTGGTACAGCTGCCAGGCAGCGACGGCTTGTTTGAGATATTGAGAAACCATGCTCCTATGATAGCCTCATTGGGGAAAGGCAAGGTGAAAATAGGTAATAACAACGACTTTAAATTTATAGAAATAAACGGCGGCGTAGTGGAAGTGCTAAACAACAGAATACTTGTGCTTGCCGAATAATTTGTAATGAACACTATCTGGATTGTAATGCCCATCTTGATTGTCTTGATGTTTCTGTTGGGCACTGATTTAAACAAGAAATCTTTTACTGATGTAGCACGTAACCCTCGTGCTGTTTTGATAGGAATGATAGGACAAATCATAATATTGCCTATCATAGCTTTCGCTTTGGCTTGGGTCTTGGACCTGCCTCCAGTCTATTTCATGGGATTGGTGCTGATAGCATGTTGCCCTGGCGGCAGCTCGTCTAACGTTTTCTCTATGTTGGCAAAAGGTGATGTCGCATTGTCGGTGACACTCACAGCGATAAGCAGCATAATAACATTATTCACTATCCCTGTCATCATGGAATTTGTAGCACGTTTTGTGTCAGAACATAGTGGAGTGGAAGTACACCTTCCTTTAGGACGACTCATAGTGCAAAACATAGTACTTCTTTTCGTGCCTTTGTTTATAGGTATTATGTTCAGACATTACTTCCCTGGACCAGCAGCTAAAGTCAATAAGGTGTTGAGCAAACTGGCGTTCCCTGCATTGATGACATTGGCTCTTGTATTCTTCTTGCAGAACACACAAACTATCAAAGAAAATATTGCAGTACTCGGATTAACAGTCACAGTTTTGATATTGTTGGCTATGTTATGCAGTTCAACATTGTCAAGAATGACTAAGTCGGGCGTAGCGGTAAGAAGGACAATCGTTATTGAAGTGGGAATGCAGAACGCTGCCCAGGCTATCGCCATCGCTAGTTCACCATTCATATTCAACAGCAACGAAATGGCGATACCGGCAATCATATACGCACTCCTTATGAATGTGATATTGCTTGTTTATGTGGGTGTTATTAAGGCGAAAGGCTAAAGACTAAAGTCTAAAGGAGAATTATATTATGAAGGATGTGATGACATTTCTCAATGGCGTGCTGGTCAACAACAACCGCCCTTGGTTTCAGGAAAATAAAGACTTATACACCAAAGCTCAGAATCGTATCTATGCGATGGCTGAGCAGCTAATCTCAGGCATCTCCAAATTCGATTCGTCAATAAAGAATCTCAGCGTGAGCGACTGCACCTATCGCATCTATCGCGACATACGTTTCTCTCCCGACAAACGTCCTTACAAAACTCATATGGGTATTTATGTCTGTCCTTTCGGAAAGAAGTCGGGACTCGCTGGTTATTACCTTCATTTCGAAGGCGATGGCGCTGAATATATAGGATGTAACGGCTTGTTTACCGGGCTCTGGAATCCTGACAAAGACACTCTTAAAAGCGTAAGGGAAGACATCTGCTACGACGGCGACGCTTTCGTGGATGCAATCAACAAGGCAAGCAATTTTACATTAGACACTTCTAACAGTCTGACAAAGAATCCTAAAGATTTTCCATCGCAGCATAAACATGATATACTCTTACGTCTTAAACAATATAATCTTGTACAAAAGCTGCCAGAAGGAATGCTCTATTCCGATCATCTTATCGAGTGGGCGCTCGAAGAATTCAAAACATCTCTCGAGTTCAACAATCTGCTTAATAAGGCGGCAATGTTTGTGAGGGAAAATAAATTTTCCTAAAAACGAAATCTTGTGCAGCAAATCTTTTTTATCGTCGTTACAAAAATGTAAAAACAAGAATATGTCGAATTTTGAAGATTTGCTGAAACAATGTAAGAGACAGAACTCTCAGGCGATGTTGAAGTTATACAACATCTGCTGTCAGCCTGTCTATAACGCTTGTCTTCACATCGTGATGAACGAATTCGACGCTGAGGAGATAATGCAAGACTCCATCCTCAAGGCGTTCAGCACAATCGACAAATTTATTGGAACACAGAAAGATTTCATCGCTTTCGTTAAGAAGATTGCGGTCAACAGAAGTATTGACTGGTACCGAAAGCATTGCAAAGATCCATTTTTCAAAGAGATAGAAAACGAAACTGACACTATATCCGATGATATGGATGAAGAATCGTATCCTATTGAGAAGATAATTGAAAAGATGGAACTTCTTCCGGATGGTTATAAAATGGTTCTGAAACTGCATCTTCTCGATGAGCTCGATTTCGTCGATATAGCAGAGATGATGAATATCAAAACATCGACGGTGAGGTCACAGTATGTTAGAGGATTGGAAAAATTAAGAAAGTCAATAAGTTATGAATATAGAGGATTTAATAAAAAATAATAAAGAGAAGTTTGAGAGTGAGTTGTCAAGCAATCATCAGGCTCGTTTTGTGATGAAGATGCATTCTCAGATAAGAAGGAAGAACAATATGCGTCGTCTTTGGCTTGGCGTATCGTCGGCAGTGGCAGCAGTAATATTGTTATTCCTTATAATGAATAATCAGGATGTGATAAAACCGCATTTATATCAGGAAAACGACAAGGTTGTGGAAATGAGAAATATTTATGAACAACAAGTCGATGAAGCTGTTATGATGCTGGAAAATGTTCTTGATAATGTCGACGACTCGACGAAGATGGAAATAAACAAGGTGATTGAGAGTCTCACTCATACAGCGGATGTCTTTGCCGAGATTGCGCCGCTTCCAGAAGAGAAACAACTTGCAATAACATCGCAGATATATGATAGTCAATTGGAATCGTTAAATATTATATATAGAAAAATTAAAAGTAAGGAGGAATAAACATGAAAGCAAAAATTCTAACTTTAATATTCTGTTTCGCAACATTGTTAGCTTATGCAGAAAACGAAAACAATGCCTTCAATGCTTCTTATAAATATTCCAAGAAGAGAACCATCGACGCTAATTTTGAGACCATTGTTGGCACCTCTGTTGCCTTGATAGGAAAATACAGCGATTATAAAATATCTTCATGGGAAGAGAATTATGTGAGTTTTCATGTTGAGATAATAGCGAAAGCCAATAAAGAAGAATATGCTGAAGAAATGCTCTATGCCATCGACGTGGATTTCAACAACGATAAAAACAAGCAAAAGCTAACAGCCAAGACCATTATAAATAAAAGAAACGCTAAAAATGTAGGTTATCATATCTCCTATTATATCATGCTTCCACAGGATGTCTTCGTCAGTATATATAACACTTATGGCGATGTGATAATGGATAAGGCAAACAATAACTTATATGTAGAGATGCAATATGGCGACTTCTCAATCGATGATATTGTCTCTACTGCCGAGATAAAAATGAATTATGGCGACGTCAATATTAAAAAGGCCAAGCAAATAAATGCTAAAATAAACTATGGAGACATTGATATTGCTGATGTCAATAGTGCCGTCTTTAAGATGAATTATGGAAGTGTCAAACTTGATAATGTAAACAGATTGATAGGCGAACTTAATTATTCAGATATAAATGTCAATAATATTGAAAAGTATGCAGATATATATGTGAATTATGGAGATGTGACTGTCAATAAGATAAGTCAGGATTTTGAATCAATGAAAGTGCAACTCAATTATTCCGACATCATATTGAACCTTACAGAAGATATGAGCTTTACCTATGACATAAAACTTCTTTATGGTGATATTGAAAATGATTTGTTAGAGAAATATGCAAAACGTATCGTAGAGACGAAGGTTAACACCAAGACCATGACAGGAAACATCAACGATAGCGAGGGAAAACATAAGATTATCATAAGCGGAAACTACTCCGACGTTAATTAAAGAAACTCAAAACTTCAGAAACTCAGAAACTCAGAAAAAATTTGGGATTCTGAGTTTTTATTTTCTCAAAAAAAATCAATACTTATTCTTTTAAAAATAAAATTAAAAAAGAAAAAAAACGGAACAAAAATTGCTTAAATTTGAACGTTCAAAAAAGCGATTTATAAACTAAAAGTATATAAGGTCATGAAGAGGTTATTACTTATATTTTCATTATTGTTTTTAAATGCTAACTTGTTCTCTCAGAATTATGTCAGCGGTGTTTTGGTTGACAGTCTGAACAACGAGAAATTGCCTTTTGTCAATATCGGTCTGATGCGTGCTGTCGACTCTGTTTTTGTGTCGGGAACATCATCAAACGAGAACGGATTCTTCAAGGCTGAGCATATTCCTGATGGAAAATATATCTTCCTTGTCTCTTCAATAGGTTATGAATCGATAAGAACAATAATAGATGTTGACGACAACATCGATATGGGCGTGATTAAGATGAAGTCGGGAAGCACCCGTCTGGACGAAGTCGTGATTGTTGAGAAACGTCCTTTGTTCAGCAGTGAGGGCGAGAAGACTTTGTACAATGTAAGCGAAGACCCTAGTGTGCAGACCGGTACTGTTTCTGATGCATTGCAAAACGCCCCTGGCGTTGAGGTTGACGTCGAAGGCAATGTCTCTTTACGTGGCGTCTCTTCAGTGGAAATATGGATCAACGGTCAGCCTTCTAACCTCAACGAGGAAAACTTGAAGACTTATTTACAGCAGATGCCTGCCAACGCGCTCGAGAAGATTGAGGTAATAACAAATCCTTCAGCGCGTTACTCTTCAAACAGCGACGGCGGCATCATCAATATCGTCACCAATTCCAAAATCAAAAAGAACCAGTTCCTCAGCTTCGGCTTAAGAGCTTCATCTTCACCAAACGCCTCTCCTTGGGCATCTTACGTTTGGGCTAACGAGAAAATGTCGCTCAACCTCTTTGTCAACGGCTCCTATTCACAATGGAAAAACATCACCAACGGCTATAGTACATCCTTTGCCGACAATGCCGACCACACTGGATTGGATACAACAAACCACACTTCATATAACGGCGATTCATTCTCAAACAATTTCGGCGGTGGATTCAACATCAACTTCGATTATAACATCGATACAATGAATTCAATATCCGTCTGGATCGGCGGATGGCCTAACTCATCGAAAAGCGAGAGCTTCAACGAGACATTCCGTCACGAATATATGCAAGACTCAGGCATGTATCATTATACAACTTACGGCGAGTCATCAGGACATGGTAACTTCTACCACGGTGGATTACAATATATGCATAAGTTTAACAACGAAGGCCATAACATCAGCCTTAGAATGACAGGTAATATCGCTGATGGAAGCGACAATAACTACCAAAGAAGATATTATGAGACACAGCCATGGATGAACGTAGATTATAGAGAATTGTCAACTTATAACGATATGGGTTGCGGCATCAACCTCGACTATTCTCTCCCTTATTCTGAAAACGGAGAAATAGGAATCGGAACTTCTTACGAATATAGCCCTGATACATATTACATTGATTATGATACTCTTGTCGGTGATAGTTATGTCAATGACATGATGCGTAGCTTCGACAGAGAAGTAGGCTCCAATGAATATGACGTTTATTTCACTCTTCAACAGAAATGGGGCAACTTCGTCTTGAAACCAGGTATCAGAATGGAATACGAAAAATTATGGTGCAATATCGACGGATACACCACAAGCAATACAACAAAAGACTATCTCAACTGGCGTCCGTCAATACATCTTTCATACAGAACCAAGTCGATGCATAACTTCAACTTAAGTTATTCACGACGCATCGCACCGCCAAGTGCAAGAAACCTTACTGATTACAGATTCTATTCAACAGAGTCATTCACAACAGGTAATCCTGATCTCCTTCCAACATACACAACCTCTATCGAAGGCGGATGGACAAAATACTGGAATAAATTCGGTTCCGTTGGATTGACTGCATATTACAGAGACTCAAAGAACACCGTCGATAATATCAGCGATGTTATATATGACGATTTCTTTGGAAGATATATCCAATATTCATATCCTGTAAATGTCGGCAAGTCATCAAGAAAAGGTCTCGAAGCAAATGTCACATATCGTCCTACAGGCATGTTCAATATGAGATTATATGCCAACGTTTATGACTACTATTACGAGACTATGTTTAATGGACAACTTATCAAAGACAATTCTGTTGTTTACAGCATGCGCCTGAATCTCTGGGCTAAGTTGTGGAATAAGTTAGAAATTCACGCATCAGGAAACTATCGTTCTCCACAGCAGTCACTCTTTGCGGAGAAACACGCCAACTATTCCATCAACTGCGGTCTGCGTGCCGACTTCTTCGACAGAAAGATGTCGCTTCATATCAATGTCAACGATATCTTCAACTGGAACAGATGGGACAACAACACAACGAATCCATATTATATCTCATACAGCTCATTCAAGTTTAACAGCCGCTCTATCAGCGCAGGACTTGTCTTCCGCTTTGGTAAGATGGAACTCGAGAGAAAAGCACAGACCGGAGGCGCTGAGATGCAGAACCCAAGTGCCGGCATGTAGAATTTTAACCCTCTAAACCTCTAGCAATGTTAAAAAGAATATTCCTTATATCATTGATAACTTTATCAATAACATCTTGTGATAATAAACAAAATTCTAAACCTGTGACTCAGACTGCTGCTCCTGTCAAGCAGGTCGTCGTTCCAGGTTTCAATGCCGATTCGGCATATAATTATGTTAAAAAACAATTGGAATTCGGTCCTCGTGTTCCAGGCAGCGAAGCACATGCGCGATGCGCCGAATGGTTCATCGACTTTTTCAATGACAAGGCTGACACTGTGTATGTACAGGAATTCAGAGCACGTTTGTACAATGGAAAAAATTGCGACGGCAAGAATATCATAGCGTCATTCAATCCGGAGGCGAAGAAGAGAATACTCTTGGCAGCACACTGGGACTCAAGGCCTTTTGCTGATCACGACCCTGACAGGACAAAATGGAACACACCTATCGACGGTGCCAACGACGGTGCCAGTGGAGTAGGAGTATTGATGGAGGTGGCAAGAGTGCTGAAAGAAAATCCTATCAATACCGGAATCGATATCATTCTCTTCGACCTTGAAGATTATGGAGCGCCTCAGTATCTTAATCTTATGACTAACAATGACTGGGCTTTAGGTTCGCAATATTGGGCAAATAATCCTCATATTTACAACTACAGAGCATATTTCGGAATATTGTTAGACATGGTCGGAGCTTCGAATCCGAGATTCCCTAAAGAATACTATTCACAAAGCTATGCTCCAGCATTAAGCAATGAGGTGTGGAAGATGGCACGCGAATTAGGTTATGACCAATATTTCATCAATGAGATAGGACATCCTATCAACGATGACCATATCTATGTTAATGAATACGCCAATATCCCGATGATCGACCTTATCCATCTAGAAGACAATGAAGACAGTTCGTTCTATCCATATTGGCATACTATGAACGACAATATAGACCAGATAGACCCTAAGACTTTAGGAATGGTAGGAAACGTAGTGTTGAATGTGATATATAGAAAATAGTTATTATAAATCTCAGAAATTCAGAATCTCAGAAACTCAAAAAGTTCTGAATTTCTGAATTTCTGAGATTCTGAGTTTTTTTATGAACATCTCCATCATAGCACCGGCGCGTAAAGTCACTCTAGACGAGATGTCTTTTGCTTTCGATTATATCAGAAGCAGAGGACATAATCCTGTTTATGATGAGCGTCTCTTTGACTCGTGCAATCAGTTTGCGGGCGACGACGATGCTCGTGCAGCATTGATACAAGAATATCTCGACAGAGACGACATCGATGTGATATTGTGTGCTAGAGGAGGTTATGGAACTGTACGTATCATCGACAAACTCAATTTTGATAAGTTCCTTCAAAAACCAAAATGGATAGCCGGTTACAGTGACGTGACGGTGCTCCATGCGAAACTGCAGAAACTTGGTTGCGAGAGTCTGCATTCTACTATGCCTATCAACTTTGCCGACAACACCAAGGAGTCGCTCGACTCTCTCTTCGATGCTATTGAAGGCAAAAGAATCTCATACGAAATATCATCTTCAGATATGAATATCTTCGGCAAGGCGGAAGCGCAGCTTGTCGGGGGCAACATCTCCGTTCTTTACAGCCTGCTCGGTTCTGATATATTCCCCGACACCGATGGCAAAATCCTTTTTCTTGAAGACTTGGACGAATATCTTTATCATATCGACAGAATGATGACGGCGCTGCAAAGAGCAGGAAAACTTGATAACATCAAAGGACTCATAGTGGGAGGACTTACCAAGATGCACGACAATGCAGTGCCTTTCGGCATGACAGCAGAAGAGATAATACTGGAGAAAGTGCGAGATAAAAACATACCAGTATGCTTCAATTTCCCTGCAGGACACATTGACGATAACCGTAGCCTAGTGCTTGGACGAACAAGCTATCTCGAAGTGAAAAGCAAAACATCTAAATTTGAAAATTAGTTTTATTTGGGTTTTGAGCTAGGGCTTGAACGGTTAATTTTTCAATTTTAATCCGTTATTATTATACATATTTAAAAAAATCATTGAGGAAATAAAAATTGTTTCGAAAAATGATGTATTTTTGCATTCTTTTTCATAGCTTGACTGTTAGGCTGTTAGAAAGATTTCTAAATGCTAAACCTTGGTTTTTAGTGGTAGAACTATGAGCCAATTATTGGATTTTAAATTTCTGATTTTAAACTTAAAACTTAAAAACTATTAATAACTTTAAAACAAACTAGATTAACGTTTATGAAGAAAACATTTATCATTTTAACACTTATGTTTCTATCCCTGTCGTTAGGGGTGAAACTCAATGTTCTTAACGCACAGGGAACTGTAGAAATCGGTATAGGAAGTGACGCTACAAGTTCTGAATTGCCGACCCAAACAAAGTTTAGTTATAGCGTTACACAACAGATTTATACCGCTGATGAGTTGGCTGGACTTAATGGAAATTATATCACGTCAGTCTCATTTTATTCAAGTTGTTCAAGCGAGGAAGTCGTTACACGTAAATTGGATGTGTATTTGTTGAATACTGATATAGAGTATTTTGCAAATAAAATGGTTGATATAGAATCCGAAACAAGTCCGGTATTTAGCGGAGATGTCCAGATTGCCGATAATGGTTGGACAATAATAGCATTCGATGAACCATTTAAATATGACGATGGAAATATAATTTTATGTGTATATGACAAAACAGGAAGTTCCCCAAAAACATATCCCGTTTTTAAAGTGTACAATTCTGCTGATGAAGAAAGTGAGCGTCGTGCATTGTTTTGTTCTACAGATGGTAATGGATTTGATTTGTCAGCAATAAGTACAATCCCCAATAGTACTATTGTGTCTTATAGCAATCAAGTAAAATTTACTTACAGTCCGTATGATGAATATGTTTTCATCTATCAAGAATCTGCCGATTTCGACAATGTGAGACTTGGCAATTACTGGACAGAAAGAGAGCCTATTTCTAACAATGTTGATGTAAAAGTTAAAGCTGTTGGTGCAACAATTGAAAACATTTCATGCGATAATGATTTCTTTGCATTAAGCTACAATCTCAATACGAATCCTTTCACTCTCAATGTTAGTTATAACCAAGAACAATCTGAAGCAGGTGAATATACAGGTACAATAACAGTCGAGGCTGATGGTGCTGAAAATGTGAACATTCCTGTGTCTGTAAAATTTTATGAACCTGTTCAAGGAGACGTTTGGGAAATACCTATTGACGTAGAATTCACTGACAATAGATTTGAACACAGTTCAACAGGTGTCAGTTTCTATGACGACTACATTCTTCCTATTGAAGAAGATGATGGAAAGGCAAATGATGTTGTGTATAAATTTACATTAGCAAGAGAAAGTGTTATTACAGCCAATGTGATAGGAACAAAAAGTAATATGGCGATTTATAAGGCTGAAGATTTACAAGGTAGCGGCCCTTCTAAGAATAATAGTTTTTATGGTATAAAAGCAACAACATTCTCATATGATTTTAATGATGGTAGTTTAAATGATTTTTTATTGATAGATGCTGATGGTGATGGACGTAAATGGGAAATGTCGGGTAAAATGCTTCTTTCATATTCATGGATGTCAGGAGTTGGTGACATCACACCTGATAACTATGTCTATACAGAAAAAACTTATTATATTACAGGAACTTCACAATTAGAATATAAAGTACAAACTGCTGGCTATCCTGAATATTATTCGGTAGTAGTATCAGAGGATGGAGAAACTTTTGAAAGTGTATTAGAGGAAGAATATAAAGGTGCACAAGTAAAGAGAACTATAGATTTAAGTCCATACGCAGGTAAAGAAATTCATATAGGTTTCCGTCACTTTAATTGTACTGGACAATATAATATTGCTATCGACGATATCCAACTTACAGACGTTCCTTCAAAATCAAGTACTCGTGGAGCACAAATAAAGGGTAAATGTCCTAAAGGTGTATATTACTTTGTGGCAGCTGCTGAAAGCGATTTTATATTTAACCTTTCAATAGAAGCAGTGCCGGTTGTGTTTAAAGGTACAGAGGATTCATCATGGGAAAATGATGCTAACTGGAGTACAAGTTATGTTCCAGAAGGAGGCGACGACGTAATAATTGATGCACAAGCAGAATTGTCTTCAGAAGCTAATATCAACTACCTTAATATCAGAGCAGGCGGATTGACGCTCAATGAAGGTGCTGCTCTTGCTGTAGATGGCACAATAACAGACTATAATGAAGATGGTTCTATTGTAATGAATGACGGCGCGCAAGTGTTTCAAAAAAATGAAGGTGTGAAGGCCTCATTCAAAATGAAAATCATAAATCCAAACAATTGGAGTGAACACAAAGACGGTTGGCAACTGATTTCATCGCCTTTGTTGAACGCTAAAACATCGGCATTTGCAACAAACGGAAATGATAATGACTATGACCTGTATAAATATGATGGCTTAGAAGAATTGGAGTGGCGCAATTACAAGGAAGCTGATGAATTCGATGAAGTATTTGTAAGTGGCTGTGCTTATCTAGCTTCATACCAAGAAGAAGAAATGGCTACTTTTGCTGGTACTCTCAATTATGCGACATCATTCTCTCAAGAGTTTTCATACAGTAACCTAGACCCAAACATATACATGGCTAACTTCCACCTTATTGGCAACCCATTTACATTCGATATGAATATGGCTCAAGCACAATACACTAATTTGGTGAGTGGTTATGCTGCCCTCAACAGTACAGGAAGCGCATTTTCATATTTTACATCTACATCAGGTACAATCCCAGTGGGTGATGGCTTCTTCGTAAAGGCTAAAGCAGACAATGCTTCGTTCTCATACTATATGAATGCGAAACGTTCTAGAGGCGATGAAGTTAACTCTATCAACGTCATCGCAACAGGCAAGGCTGGCAGCGACAATGTTGTCATCCGTTTCGCAGGAAAAGAGGAAGGTTTCGATAAGTTGCAAAACTTCAACAATGAAATAGCAACTGTCTATGTGTCGGAAGGCAACAGGGACTATGGCATATACAACTGTGAATCCGATGTCAAGGAAATAGGACTTAACTTCAAAGCTGAACAAATGGGCAACTATACCATCAGCGTGAAACCAGAGGGTAAGTTCCAAAGCATCACATTGATTGACCGCTTTACAGGTGTCGAGACTGACATGCTCCTCGAAGACTATAACTTTATAGCAACTAGCGGAAGTAACCACGAACGTTTCATCCTCAAATTAGGTGGCGAACAACAGACAACAGACGACGATCAGTTTGTATATCAATCTGGTGAAGAACTTGTTATAGATGCTGAAGGCGCAATACAAATCATTGACATGATGGGCAGAGTCGTTTACAGCAATGAACATTCAAATGGTAACGACAGAATCAGCGTAAGTGAATTTGACAATGCTGCATACATTGTAAGAGTTGTCAATGAAGAAGGTGTTAAAGTTCAAAAAGTGGTTGTTTATTAATTATGGCATAAGGTTTAAAATTAAAATCTTAAGTCCCTCAAAAAGATAAAAATATGAAAAAGATAATATTAGCGATAGCATTGTTTTTAGCAGTAAATGTAAACGCACAAAACGATGGTTTTTTCACATCAACATATAGAGAAACACGTGATGATGGTATGGGAAATTATCCTGCATTGATTGGTCATGGTTTGACGGATCACCAAGATGCAAATGTGCCATTAGGCTCAGGGTTGCTGATCCTCGGAGGCTTGGCTTTCGTATATGGAATGCGTAAAAGAAAATGAAAATTGACATGAGAAAATAATGGGGTCGCCTAACGTTTGTTGGGCGACTTTTTTTATTATTCATGAAATTTATGTGCTTTTTTTACCTGTTAATTTTTTTTATTGAAAATTATAAGATTTTTTTAAAAAAAATAAGGAAAAATCTTGCAAAAATTGTTAAATATTTTTAAGTTTGTAGACTTAATTTTTATTAACATAAAGTTAAATGTATGTGTACTACAAACTTATAAGTTTGAAAGAAGTAAAAGTATTGGAAATATCAATAAATAAAGGGAAAAGAAAAATTTAATTAACATATTTATTAACCAAATCGTACTATTATGAAAAGATTATTTCTTTTTGCAATGATGTGCTTATTCGGACTTTTTAGTCTCAATGCACAAACACAGATTGAAGTAAATGTTGGTGAAGGCACCACTACATCACAAATGCTTCCTGTACACGAGTACTACAAGTATTCAGTTTCTCAACAGATTATCACTGCTGAAGAAATGCAGAACTTGGAAGGTACCATTTCATCAGTTGCGTTTAAGTTAGCTATTAACAGCACTTATACACGTAACTATGTTGTTTACATGTCTAATACAGACAAGGAAATGTTCGCTTCAACTTACGACCTCGTTTCTGTGTCAGAAGATGACCTCGTATTCTCAGGTAATGTAAGTTATGCCGATGCTCAAGATGGATTAGTAAACATCGAGTTTACAACTCCATTTGAATACACTGGTGGCAACATTATCCTCACAGTATTCGACCAAACTGGTTCATGGGCATCTGCTATTCCATTCTACACATATGGAACAGGCAACAATCCAAGAGCTATGTATAGAGGAACAGACTATACTCCAATGTATAGCTCTGAATATATGCCAACATATGGCTATTATGTTTCTTCCTATACAGATGGCGTGTTGAGTTATTACAACACACAAGTTATGTTCACTATAACTATTGAAGGTGAATTTGACGCATTGGTTGTAAAACCAGGTTCAGTAGATCTCGGCGCACGTCCAAATGGTGCTTGGATGCGTCCAGCTGAAATCAGCCTCGGTTCAAGAGGTGGCAACGTCAACGTTGCAGCTATCGAAACAACAAACAAATATTTCGATGTTGAAGAAGTTGACATGCCAGCTACAGTAACTAAAAAAGAACCTATCGTTCTTGATATCAAACACGGTGAAGGCGAAGGCCAAATCAACGGTCAATTGGCAATATCTTACGACAACGCAAGATCAATCCAACTTATTGACATGACAGCAACAGCTTATACTCCAGTTGCTAACGACGTATTTGAAACAGCTGAAGTCCTTTCATTCCCATTTACATCAACACCAGACTTAGCAACAACATACGACAACTACTTGTTGCCAGGTAGCGAAACAGACGGTGCTGACGTTGTTTATGAATTGAACTTCGATAAAGATATGCTCTTCACAGCTAACGTAGAAGGTGAAAACGGTAAAGTTGCTGTTTATACAGCTGACTTCGCTGGCGCTGAAGGTCCTATGGCTAACAACAACTACAATGGTCCAGTTGTTAACATGGCTCCAGAAAAAGCACTCCCTTATTTCTTCTGCGACTTTGAAGACTATGGCAACTTAGGTCTCTTCAGATCAATCGACGCTGACGGTGACAACTGCCACTGGGAAAACTCAATCGACGTTTTAGGTTACTACGACACATTCGGTTACAATAGCTTGTTCAGCGCTGTTTCTCAATCATACCACGCATACTGGGATGAAGGTTTAACACCAGACAACTATTTAGTAACAAAAGAAAAATATTCTATCACATCATCTTCAGAACTTTCATTCTATGTTTCATACAATGAATATTTCCCAGGTGAACACTATGGTGTAGCTATCTCAACAGACGGCGAAAACTTCACAACAATCTTCGAAGAATCATTTGATGATGCAAAATCAAACGGCACACGTTCAGGAAACCGTGACATGGCTCAATGGATTAAGAAGACAATCGCTCTCGGCGAATATGCAAATCAAGAATTATACATCGCTATCCGTCACTTCGATTGCGAAGACCAAGACATGATCTTCGTTGACGATATTCAATTGACAAACCGTCCAGCTAGAAGAGGTAATGGCATCAATGCTATGGTTCTCCCTGCAGGTAAATACTACTTCGCAGCTTCTTCAACAGGTGAATTCACAGTTAACGCTAACGCTGAAACAATCCCTGCTCCAGAAAAACCAACTCAACCAACTCCAGCTAACTACGCACAAAACGTACAATTCCCAACATTATCATGGGAATTCGGTGCTTACACAGTTGAATACCAAGTTTTATTAGGAACTTCATATCCTCCAAAAGATGTTATCATCGACTGGACTAACAACCTCGAAATCGGTCACCAATTAATCGACTTATTCAACAATAAGAACTACTTCTGGCAAGTTAACACACGTAACACCAGCGGTACAACATACGGTGACATCTGGTCATTCACAACAACATTCAACGTACCACAAGAATTAGCTTTAACAGCTGAATCAATTTATGAAGGCGAAACAACAACTCTTACATGGAATGCTGTTAGCGACCGTTCATACCGTGGCTACAATGTTTATGTAAATGGTGAAAAAGTTAATGATGAAATTGTTACAGAAACATCATACGTTTTGGAAGGCCTTTCATACAACATGAACCCAGGTAACGAAATTAAAGTTACTGCATTCTACGATGAAGGCGAATCAGCAATGAGTGAAGCTGTTTATGTAAAAGTAACAGGCGAAACAGAAGTCGCTGGTAACTTCTTCGAACAAGATGGCACAACTCCAGTTCTCGGCGGCGTTATCGTTCTCAGCGGTACAGACGAATTAGGAAATGAACAATCATACACATTCGTAGCTGACGGAACAGGCGCTTTCTCAGGCGAAATCTTAGCAGGTAACTATATCGCTGTTGCTTCTGTAGAAAACTACCAAGATACAAAGATTGAAGTATTGGCTCAATATGGTCAAACATCAGTTCTTAACGTATTAATGTATGAAGTTTACAACCCAGTTGTATATGTTACAGCAAAACTTATCGACACTACAGACAATGGTGATGATAACGGCGACGATAACGGTGACGATAATGGTGACGACAATGGCGACGACAATGGCGACGACAATGGCGACGACAACAACGACCCAGAAGTAACATTGTACCGTGTCAAGTCTTTATCAACAAATGAATATCTCCACGTATTCAATACAGCAATGCATGAATCAGGCGCATTCGGTGGCGTTGGTGTAGCTGGATATTCAGAAAGCAACGACCAACTCTTCGAAATCGAAGAAAACGGTTCACAAGTATATTTACGTTCAGCAAATGGTAACTACATTAAATGCTGGGCATGGAATGTTGACGCTTACAGCACAACAGACAAGACAGCTTTAGAATTTGTTGGCGAAGGTCAATTCCAAATCAAGAATACAGATAACAACAAGTACTTCAAAGTTGAATACGTTGACGCAGGTTATGCAAGCTATGTCTTCGGTGACTGTGATGGTACAAATGGTACAATCGAAACATGGACACTCGAAGCTGTTCAATCAGGTAAGAGAAATGAAACTGGCGATGCTGTTGAAGTAGCATGGGGCATGCAAAGATACGGCAGCGACTTCGAAGACTTCGAAACAGGCGACTTCTCATTGTATCCATGGAACAACGAAGTAAGCGACTTCCCATTCGCAATCACAACAGACGCATTCGAAGGCGACTACGCAATGAAGTCAACCTGCGAAGGCAACGACTACGGCGTATCAGCAATCGAATTGACAGTTGACGTTCCAATGAACGGCGTTGTAGGCTTCTACTACAGAATATCATGCGAAGCAGTCTATGACTACGCAACATTCTACATCGACGGCGAAGCAAAGGCAACAATGACAGGCATCTCAGACTGGACATACAAAGAAGTGTCAGTAACAGAAGGTACTCACACATACCGTTGGGAATATACAAAGGACCTCATGTGGGAAGACGGTGAAGACGCATTCTATGTAGACAACATCACATTCTACAAAGAACCTACACCATTCGAAGGCGGCTGGTTACACTATGACGACGGCACATTCGCATCATCAATCGGCTTGGGCTCAGCATCACCAATGTACTGGGGCATCAAATATCCAGAGACAGCAAGCTACGCTGGCTACACAATCACAAAGGTATCTATCTATGACACACCAGCAGACTATGCAGGTGCAACAGGTACATACACAGCTAACATCTACCTCGGCGGCAGCAACGCTCCAGGTTCATTGGTAGCAACACAAGACGTCAACTTGACAGGTTCAGGCGACTTCGTAGAAATCGAACTCAGCACACCAGTAGCACTCGACGGCACACAAGAATTGTGGATCACATTCTACACATCAACAATCCCATTCCCAGCAGCCGGCTGCGCATACGTAGGCGACAACAATTCAGACTTGTTGTCATTAGACGGCACAACATGGGAACACGCAGCTGACTACGGCTTGTCATACTCATGGATGATCAGAGCATACTTAGACAACGCTAAGGGCCAATCAGTACTCTTGTCAAGAGAAAGCGACAAGAAAGTATTCAAGGGCGGCGCATCAACAGGTTCATTCGTAGCAAACGTAGCATCAGAACCAATCTTCGTTGGTGTTCCATCAACAGAAACAGCAGCTGGCAGCCGTGCTTTCGCAGCATACAACTTATATAGAAAGAACGTTCTTACAGATGAAGTTGAAGCTTTATTACAAAGAACAACTGACACAGCTTACGTTGACAATGCATGGTTAGAATTACCAGCAGGTTCATACCAATGGGGTGTTTCAGCAGTTTATGAAGGCAACCGTGGCCAAGTTTACTTCTCAGAAAACTTCGAAGGCGGTGCTATCCCAACAGGTTGGTCAACAATCAATGCAGCTCCAGCAGGTGGTACACCAAACACAGCTGAAGAATGGAAAGTTGTTGATAAATCAGCTAACTACTATGGTGAAACATGCTATCCATTTGAAGGTTCTTACTTCGCACGTAGTACAGGTGACTGGCCATCAGGCGACGGTTATGAATACTTCCTCTTAACAAACGCTATGACAATCAAACCTAAATCTACAATGGTATTTAACTACTCAATCCAAGAATGGGCTGGTGATGTTTGCCGTTTAGATGTTAGATTTGCAGAATCAGCAGAAGGTCCTTGGACAACAGTATGGTCATCAGGAAACTCAAGTACAGGATGCAACGTATGGAGTGAAGTTGAATTAGACATGAGCGATTTAGCAGGTAGAACAGGTTATATCGCATTCGTAAATGCTAACTTCTACGGTCACTATGCAGCAGTTGATAACATCTCAATCTCATGCGACGTTCCTGAATCAGAAATCCTCTGGTCAAAACCAATCGACAATAATATGTACACAACAGTTGCAGTTGCTGCTGAAACAGACAACGGCGACCCTATCAGCGGTACAACAGTAAGCTTCATCAACATGATTGAAGAAGGCTTTAACTACACAGCAACATTAGGCAATGAAGGTACATACACATGGGATTCATTCCGTAAAGGTACTTATGAATTAACATTTGCAAAACCAGGTTATACATCAAATGTTGAAGCACAGGTTGTAGAAATCATGGACGCTTCACAATTCAATGCATTGTTAGAAGAAATATTAGCAGCAGTTGAAGGACTCTACGTATCACCAACAGGCTGGGCAATGTGGGACGGCAAGTCAATCAGCGCAGGCGGAGCAGGCGCAGAATTCGCATACAGCTTCGATACAGACCTTGAAGGCTGGACAACAATCGACGGCAACGGCGAC
Organism: Bacteroidales bacterium; assembly: GCA_045655965.1. GTDB lineage: Bacteria > Bacteroidota > Bacteroidia > Bacteroidales > F082 > Limimorpha. The sequence goes on from JAZOQH010000017.1 coordinate 44,100, forward strand.
GCTCACGTATGGTACCACAGCTCAGAAAGTGAAATGTCACACGCAGTATTGCCAGGCGACCCACACACAGGCGCAGGCTGTCTCTACTCAGAATCATACTGCAACGCAATGGGCGCACTCTATCCAGATGACTATATCGTATCACCAGAAAGAGTAGCAATCGGCGGCTCATCAGTATTGAAGTTCTGGGCATGTTCAAAAGACAACGACTGGGCATCAGAACACTTCGGCGTAGCAGTTTCAACAGCAGGCAACACATCAGCAAGCGACTTCACAACAATCGCAGAATGGACAATGACAGGCAAGTCAAGCAAGTCAGCAGCACGCGGCAGAGGCGAACAAGGCACATGGTACGAATTCGTAACAGACTTGAGCGAATATGCAGGACAAGAAGTATACTTGGCATTACGCCACTTCAACTGCACAGACATGTTCATCTTGATGGTTGACGATGTAACATTGACAAACGAAGCTAAGGCTGACAGAGCTTTGACAAGATATCAAGTCATGTTAGACGGCGTTGTAGAAGCAGACTCATTGATGGTTCCTTACTTCCAACACCAAAACTTAGTTGACGGCGTTGAATACACAACAACAGTTGTAGCATCTTACACATTGGGTGATTCAGAAGAAATGTCATACACATGGACAAAACAAGCTAACGAAATCTTCGCAGGTGTTAAAGATTTAACAGCAGCATTAGAAGGTGAACAAATCGAATTGTCATGGACATTACCAGTAGCTTCAGAAGATGATGACGACGACGATGATGATACCCCAGGTTTAGTATTCGGTTTCGAATCTGACTTAGAAGGCTGGACAAATATCGACGGTGACGCTGACGGTCACGTATGGTACCACAGCTCAGAAAGTGAAACATACCACGCAGTATTGCCAGGCGACGCTCACACAGGTGCAGGTTATGCATGTTCAGAATCATATTGCAACTACTACGGTCCTCTCTACCCAGATAACTACTTCGTTGCTCCAGCTAAATATGCTGTAGAAAACGGTGCTAAGATTAAGTTCTACGCATGTACAAAAGACGACGGTTATCCATCAGAAGTATTCGGTGTAGCTGTTTCAACAACAGGCAACACTTCAGCAGCTGACTTTACAACTATCTCACAATGGACAATGACAGGCAAGGGCGGTGCTAAAGCAGAACGCGGCAGAGGCAGCCAAGGTACATGGTACCAATACGAAGCTGACTTAAGCGAATACGCAGGTCAAGAAATCTACGTAGCTCTCCGTCACTTCAACTGCACAGACATGTTCATCTTAATGGTTGACGATGTTGAAATCTCATTAGGTTCAAAATCAAGAGACAGCAAAGAAGGTACATGGGCATACTATGACAACGGCGTAAACGAAGACGCTATCGGCGGTCCACAATCATTCAGCTGGGCTATCAAACTCCGCGCAGCAGACATCGCTAACCTCGGCGCATTGACAAAGGTAGCTGCATTCGACAGAGTAGCAACAAGCGGCACATTCGACATCTGCTTAGGTGGCGACAACGCTCCAGGCGCATCAGTGCTCAACCAAGCATACACATGGACAGGCATCAACGACTTCGTTGAAATTGAATTGACAGAAGCAGTTGACCCAGCAGGTCAAAACGTATGGATCGTATTCAACACCAACGACGGCACTAACTACCCAGCAGCAGAATGTTCAGACACAGGCGACGCTGACGGACGTTGGATCTACTTGGCAAGCGACGGCTGGTTCGACGTAACAGAAGCAGGCATCCCATGCACATGGATGCTCCGCGGTTACTTCGACACAGAAGCAGGCGGTGGCGACGATGACGAAGAAGAAAACGAAGAATACGCTATCGCAGAAATCCTCGGCGTTATGATCTACCGCAACGGCGAACTCATCACTAAGAAACCATTCGAAGGTACAGAATACACAGACAAGAAGGGCGTATTAGGTGACGAATACTGCGTACAAGTAGTTTACGGTGGCGAAAAAGACGTTACATACTATGCAATGTCAGAAGCAGACTGCACAGAAGCTGAATACATCATCGACTGTGTAGCACCTTCAAAACTCTACGGCCAATACAAATACAACGAAGACGGCACATTCGGCGCACAATTGATCTGGCCTTACTCAAATGCAACAACAGAATGGTTATACTACGATGATG
>JAZOQH010000018.1:0-149556 GCA_045655965.1 Bacteroidales bacterium
TGTCTCTGTGTCTCTGCGACTTTGCGTCTCTGCGTCTTAAATAATCACTCCAACAACAATAGCTAATCCCACTTTAATCGCTTTTGAGACGAAAAACGCTTTTCTTGATTCTGCTAATAATGGCAGTGCTCCGTGACCGTCTTGTACGATGCAGTTGGCAAGGAAAATTCCTAATGGCAAATCTCCATTGGCGAATAAAATAAGGAATATCAAATGAGGTCCTGATTGTGGGATGAGACCAATCAAGATTGCTATCAATAAGACAATGAATGGTTTTGAGTCAATCAGATTTTGGATGTTTACGAATTCGTTTAATATTGTGAGGCATAATATAACTCCGAATGTCCATAGGAATATCTTTGGAAGATGAACCTTGATGACATGTTGCCACATATGTTCTTCAAGAAAATGTTCTTCTGCTACAATGTTGATTATCAATATTGCAACAAATAACACGATGAGAATTATACGTATCCAATCCGCTTCGCCGCCATGATCGTGATGATGGTGGTGATGATGAATATCGGCTTCTGAACATTGGCTGTTGAACTCATGGTTGTGATTGCAATGATGATGTCCTTCATCACAAACTTGTTGTCTTGTTGTCTTGTTGTCTTGTTGACTTTCAAGAGAATGGACGACACTTTCTTCTGTTTGTCCGCCCATTAATAAATTAAGGTGATGTGAACCATCGATGACGCCGCTTAATACCAAAATCAAAACGCCTAAACTTAAAGTTATGAGCAATGCTCTTACGAAGCTGATATTCTTTATGTTTGACTTGACGCTATGATGTTTATGATGATGATGCTCGTGGCTGCATGATTCGTTCTCATGAATAGGGAAGGACATCTCTTTGTTTTTCAGTCCTATGAATTTGTTTTTCATCGTAAGCTGCAGTGTCACAGCGACTGCTATAGAGATGCCGATGATTATCAAATTGATATATATTGCTTTTTCAGGGAATAATGAGAACATGAAAAACGATTCGTCGCCGGTTGTAGATATTAAGGCTGCCATCAATGCAGGAAAGTTGACGACTCTGTGGACGTAAAGAGAGACGACGGTGTAAGTTCCCAGACATCCAGGTATGACGCCCATCACGATAGCGAATAAAATCTGTATCCAAGGTGACTTCTGTAATTTCTTCGACCAGATGCCGCCGGTTCTTACATTGACAAATTCAATCACCATCATCATGCCTATAACCAGTGTTGTGATGATAAGTGTCTGTTGCAGAATGATATATAAAGTCTGTAAATTCATAATCTTAAATCATATTTCATTTTACAAAAATGCAACTTTTTTAGCAATTAAAGTTGATTTTTTTATTTAAATCTAATCCTTTCTAAAGTTATAGAATTCTAAATTTCCATCGCCCGTTGCGTTAGGGATTGGAGCGGCATCCTTTGCGAGCTTTTTCAGACAACGGACAACAGACAACAGACAACGGAATTTTTTGAGCGAGGCGTAAGCGGAGCGAGCAAAGATATAGCGGAAAGCCCGACGGCTCGCCGGAACGCCCAATAAAGAAACTTAGAACTTCAGAACTTCAGAATCTCAGAAGTTTTTGAGTGAAATTGAGAGTTAGATAAATTCTGAGGTTTTGAGATTTTGAGTTTTTTGGTTTCCATAAAGTGTTAATCTTTCGTTAAATTTAAACAATAACTATTTCAAAATGTTTTTCAAGCAAATTGTAAAAAACAACATTATGAAAAAGTTTACATCACTTAAGAAAATCCTCGTAATGACCTTATTTATGGGCGTGCTTGGAGACTACGCTTACGCACAGTTTTCGTTAAGCGGTGAAGTCAGACCTCGTTCGGAATACCTTCACGGATATTCAACATTGACCGACAAAGATTCTAATCCAGCAGGTTTGACATCACAAAGAACAAGAGTAAATTTCAACTATTCACATGACAGGGTGAAAATGGGAATTTCTATGCAAGACGTGTTTATCTGGGGAAGCCAGCCACAGCTTTTCACAACTTCTAACAATGTCAGCGTTCATCAGGCATGGGGACAATATTTTTTCACACCATCACTTTCTTTGAAACTTGGACGTCAAGAACTTGTCTATGATGACGAAAGAATCTTCGGCAACTCAAACTGGGAGCAACAAGGCAGAAGTCACGACGTAGCACTTTTGCGTTATGATGGAATGTTGAGAATCGACATTGGTGCAGCTTTCAACCAGGATGAAAAGCATCTCAACGGAGCTTATTATAAATTGAATAACTACAAAATGATGCAGTTTGTATGGTTGAATACCGACATTGTTGATGAACTCAATCTTAGCCTTTTGTTTTTGAACAATGGTTATCAATATGACTATAAAGTGACAGAAAACGGTGTGGCACAAGATAAGACAAAAGATATCTTCAACCAGACAATGGGTGGACGACTTGTCTATACACCTGCCAATTTGAGTTTTCATGCTTCTGGTTATTACACCATGGGCAATGATACAAAAGACAGAGAATTGTCTGCATACTATGTAGGTTTAGGTCTTGATTATCAAATAAATGATAATTGGATTGCAAGTTGGGGATGGGAACATCTTTCTGGTACAGATCAAAAAGATATGATAGAAAACCCTGACGGATATAAGAACAAGTCGTTCAATCCCTTCTACGGAACTTCTCATAAGTTTAATGGCTTTATGGATTATTTCAACGCTAGTGATAACTGGTCTAATTCTGTGGGTCTTAACGACTTGTTTACATCGATACAATATTCAAGAAGAATTTTTGAACTCAATCTTACGGGACATGCATTCTTGACAGCAGCTGACGTGATCAAAGATGGAAACGTTAATGAAAAAATGGAATCATATCTTGGCGTTGAACTTGACTTGACAATGTCATGTAAAATTTCAAAGACTTCCAATTTGGTCTTGGGATATAGTCAAATGATTGGTTCTGAAACACTTCAGGCTATCAAAGGTGGCAGCAAAGACGCTTGCAACAACTGGGCTTACGTCATGTTGACATTCAAACCTGTCTTCTTGAAATAAATTTGTGAATATCTGCTATTTTACAAAGGTAGAGGGATTTTTATCTCTCTACTTTTTTTATATTTGCAAAAAAAATATACATGACAAAAGATAAATGTTTTTATGTTGGTAAAATCGTTAAGACACATGGCCTTAAAGGTGAAGTGACTTTGCGTATCGATAATGAACAATTCGATGATATAGAAGAGTTGAACTACTTCTTGATCGATGTTAATGATCATCTCATACCATATTTTATTGAAGATATCGCTTACCATTCCAACAAAGCATTCGTTCTTTTCCAGGATTTGAAGACTTTGGAAGCAGCAAATCAGTTTGTAGGAAAATCAGCATATTTGCCATTGGATCTTCTTCCTGAAAAAGTCGGTAATGATTTTTATTCTCATGAAGTTGTTGGTTATATTGTCGTTGATGAGGAGAAAGGTGAAATTGGAAGCGTCAATGAAATTATAGAATATCCTACACAATCAATAATTCAAATCATCAAAGAAGGAAAAGAAATCCTTATTCCGATTCACGATGATATTTTAAAAGACGTGAATAGAGAAGAGAGAAAGATTTATATCAAGGCTCCGAATGGTTTGATTGATATGTATTTAGAAAATTGATATATGGATTGCCGTCCTTTTTTCTTTAAAAAATTCGGGATGTTCCATCATCGTTCCACTATGCGTGTTGGAACTGATGCTGTCTTGTTTGCACAATGGGTCGACGTGATATCATCAGACAATGCTTTGGACATTGGAACGGGAAGCGGCGTCATTCCTTTGATTTTGGCGCAGAAAGGCGTCGGCTCTGTTGATGCTGTTGAACTTGATTCCGATTCATACGAAGAGGCTACCTTGAATTTCAATATCTCTGTTTATTCTGATAGACTTTCAGTAGTTCAAAACGACGTGAGAACTTATGCTGATAATATAGAGAAGAAATATGATCTGATTGTTTCTAATCCTCCGTATTATGCCAGCGACGTCAAGCCTATTAAAGAGAAAAAAGTGATGGCACGTCATGTTTCAACATTGAGCTTCAAAGATTTGCTTGTCGCAGCGAAAAAGATGATGAAAGAAGACTCTCGTTTTGCTTTGGTGCTTCCGTATTATGAATCGAGATTGTTTATCAAGGAGGCTGAAAGCCTGGGCTTCTATCTTCAAAAGGAATTCTTGATTTCACCTATTGAAGGAAAAGACCCTAACAGAGTTAATATGCAGTTCGTTCTGAATGAAGTTGAAAATGTTGAAACAGAATTGTTTACGATAAGAAATAAAGATTATTCATATACAGAGGAATATAAGACATTCTTAAAGGATTTCTATCTGGATTTTTAATATGATGGATGAAATTTATAGGATGATCTTACGTTTATTCTATGTTATTTTTGTAGTTTTGCAAAAGGAATTTTAAATTATGAAAAAGATATTAGGTATTACATTCGTATTGATGACATTAGGTTTTATGTCATGTACGCCATCTCCAGTGGGAAGATGGATTGAACCAACAGGTGGCAGTGAAGAACAAGGCTTTGTACTTAACCAAGATGGTTCTGCAACATCAATAAACATGGGCTTCCTCGAATTCACAAAATGGGAAAAGAATGGTGACTTGTTGATTCTCAATGGAAGAAATTTGGGCTCAGTAAAAAGAGAATTCGTTGACACTATGAAGATTGAGAAAATCACCAAAACAGAATTGACACTTTCACAAGCAGGCTATTCGGTAACATATTTGAAGAAGTGATTTATTCATGCTTCTTGACAATAAGTGCTAACTTATAGAAAAATAAAAATCCGACTCGATTGAGCCGGATTTTGTTTTTATCTGATCTGTTGGGTTTGACATAATCTTAAGCTTTTTTCTTCAGACTGTTTTCTGATTGCTTTTACGTCACTTCTGTTTTCTATTTCTGTTACCTTAATATTACTGTTGCTTAATTGCTTTATTCTATTGTCAAATCTAGCACATGCTCTGATGAGTTCGTCGCAGCTGCTAGCATTGTTGACGCTTTGTCTGAATTCATTTATAGCCTCGTCGAGTGTAAGGACTTTCTTTTGTGTGTTCACTTTGCCGAAGTTGTAAACCTGCTTGCCGTCGATGATTGTATCAGGTCTTTTTGTTACTTCGATCTTCTTAACTGCTTTGATTTCAGATTCTTTTTTTTGTGTGTCATTGTTGGAATTTTGATTGCTTTCGCAAGAAAAACATAAAATTCCAAGACATAAACTTAATGTATATACTATTCTTTTCATCGTGTTAACTATTATTTTGCAAAAATATGATTTTTATTGAAAAAATAGTTAAATTTGCGTTCTTTTTTTAATAAGTAAAACAAATTGTAAAACATACTTAAAATGAGTAAATTAGTAGTTGTAGCCCTTGGAGGTAACGCTTTGTTAAGAAGCAATCAAAAAGGTACATATCAAGAACAAATAGCTAACGTAACAGAAACATGCCAAGCATTGACAGATTTCCTCAAGAGAGGTCATCGTTTGATTATCGGTCATGGCAATGGCCCACAAGTAGGAAATGTTATGTTGCAACACGAAGCTGGTTTGAAAAACTTCGATTTGCCAGCTATGCCAATGGATTTCTGTGTTTCTGAAACACAAGGCTCTATCGGTTATCTTATTGAATTAGGTTTCAAGAAAGTTTTGGCACAAGAAAACATTGATAGAAATGTCGTTACTTTGGTGACACAAGTCGTTGTTGACAAAGACGATCCTATGTTCAAGAACCCTACAAAACCAGTAGGTCCATATTATACAAAGGAAGAAGCTGATGCTTATGCAGCACAAACAGGCGCTATCTTCCACGAAGATCCAAGAGGTCGTGGCTGGCGTAAAGTTGTTCCATCACCACAACCAGTTAAAATCAATAATATTGAAGTAGTTAAGACTTTGACAGATGCTGGTCATATCGTTGTTACTGTTGGTGGCGGCGGTATCCCTGTCGTTGAAAAAGACGGTTGTGTTGCTGGCGTTGAAGCTGTTATTGACAAAGACCTTGCTTCATCATTGGCAGCTATCCAAGCTAATGCTGACGAATTCTATATCTTGACAGATGTTCCTCAAGCATATATCAACTTCAAGAAAGAAAACCAAGAAGCTCTCGGTAGAATTTCTATCTCACAAGCAAAACAATATTTGGCTGACGGTCAATTCACAGAAGGTAGCATGGCTCCTAAAATGCGCGCTGCTATCAAATTCGTTGAAGCAACAGGTAAAGAAGCTGTTATCACTGACGCTACAACATTGTCAGACGAAAACGGCGGTACAAGAATCTACGCTGAATAATATTGTAAAATATATAATGAAAAAGGTCACTTCATTTGAAGTGACCTTTTTGTTTTTATTATGCTCCGGCAAAGTCGTCGTTTATCTTTGACGGAATGACTCTCGTTTGCATCTGGTCGAAACCGTTGTTAGGTGCAAATCCGCTACTTGGCATAATGTTGCCGCCAGGAGCGAAGTTGTTGTTAGGCGCAAAATTGCTGTTAGGTGTAAAGCTGTTGCTGTTGTCGTTGTTATATTCGACTACGTCTTCGAATTTTGCGTATTGTCCGATGAACTTCAATGTCACATCGCCAAGCTTACCGTTACGGTGTTTTGCAATGCTGATGATTGACTTGCCTTTTGTTGATTCGCCGTCTTCTTCTGTGAGTCCATAGTATTCTGGACGGTAGATGAATAAAACCATGTCGGCATCTTGTTCGATACCACCGGATTCACGCAAGTCGGAAAGGATAGGTTTCTTTGAACCTGGACGTGACTCAACGCTACGGCTCAACTGAGAAAGTGCCAAAACAGGAACGTTCAATTCTTTGGCAAGACTCTTTAATGAACGGCTGATCGTACTGATTTCCTGTTCACGTGTTCCGCCTTTTTCGCCTTTGGCTGTCATCAATTGAAGATAGTCGATGAAAATCATCTGAATGTCATGCTGTTGCTTGAGACGACGGCATTTTGCTCTTAAGTCGAAGATTGAAAGCTGTGCTGTGTCGTCAATGAAAATCTTGGCATTGACGAGAGGGGAGACCATCTTGTTGAGTTGTTCCCATTCATAATCTTCAAGATTACCAGTTCTGAGTTTGTCGGCAGTCAATGATGTCTCTGTTGAGATAAGACGTGTGACAAGCTGGACTGATGACATTTCCAATGAGAAGAAAGCGATAGGTTTATTGAAATCGACGGCTGCATTACGAGCCAAGTTCAAAGCGAAAGCTGTCTTACCCATACTAGGACGTGCAGCCAAGATGATAAGGTCTGACTTTTGCCAGCCTTGTGTGATTCTGTCTAACTCTGTATATCCAGAAGGAACGCCACGGAGACTTGCGCTGTCGTTACGTGCGTTTTCAATATCTGCTATAGCCATGCTGACCAAGTCTGGCATTTGGTCGTGGCTTCTCTTCAAATTGTTTTCGCTGATTTGGAATAATTTGTTTTCTGCTTTGTCGAGCAAATCGAAAATGTCTGTTGTATCTTCGTAAGCTTCTTTAATAATATCGCTAGAAATCACAATCAATTGACGTTGAATGTATTTCTGTAAGATGATACGTGCGTGATACTCGATGTTGGCAGAACTAACAACACGATTTGTCAATTGTGAAATATAATAAGGACCGCCTACGACATCTAGATTGCCCGAACTTTTCAATTGGTTCGTTACTGTAAGAATGTCGATAGGTTCGGATTTTCCAAATAAATCCTTGATGGCTGTGAAGATCAGCTGATGCGCTTCTTTGTAAAAAACGTCTGGAGTCAACATGTCGATGACAGAGTTGACGGCGTTTTTTTCAAGCATCATCGCGCCAAGAACCACTTCCTCCAAGTCGATGGCTTGAGGTGGGACGCGTCCTTGATTTGCTAAAATTTCATTTGGGTTGCTGGCGGCTCTAGTTCTGCCAAATCCTGCTTTTTTATAATTTGTGTTCTCGTTATTCATGCTTCAAAATTACAACAAAAATTACGATTTTTTAATATGTGTTGATAATTTTTGTTGATTTTTTTTAACGTTGTAAATCAATGGTTTATCTTAACAAGCGATTGTACATTTTTTGAAGATATCTGTTCTCATCTTCCATGTCTTTTCCTACCAAAATCCTTTCTAAATCGCTGTCGCTTGTAGCGTTAAGTATGATTCTGCTATGTTCGAAAATGCTTTCCGATGGAAATAGTTCTTCGTATATAGTCTTTAACGAAAAGTCATATTTTGTCTTTTTATTGAAGAAATCTGAGTTCTTTAAAACGTCTCTGAAATTGATGATTTTAAAACTTACTTCTTTAGATTCAACAATGCTGTATCTGTGCATTAATGAATTTATGTTTTGTGCGGAAAAGTAGATGACTTTTTCGTAACGTTTAAGTTCTTCTGTTAAAATATTCAAGCCTTCTTCCATCTTTGAATAATCGTCGAGGCAGTTCCATTCTATAACTTCATCATCTTGATTAGATAAAATAGAAAATGCAATCACTACTTCTTGATAAGGTTTATGTCCGTCTAAAATTGGAACAGCAGGCTTGTAAAACAAAAGGTTAAGAAAAGCAATAGATTCAGTTCTCTTTCCAACCAAATCATAGAATGTCTTGTAATTAATATAAAAGGTGTCTTGTTCCAAAGCATCCACCTGATTCATCTCCAGCGACAATGGATTGATTAATCTTTTGAAGCTTCTGTTGTCTTGTATTCCGCTATTATATAATGAGTAAAGCTCTTTGTCATCGTATGATGTCGTGTGTAAGTAACTGTCAGATGGGACTTTTTTCCAGCAATGGCCTCTGAATTCGCAGGTGTATGGAATGAAACATTGAGTTCCAATATCAATTCTAGGAGCGTTGCTGAGACTTACGACAGCTTTCAATTCGTTGACTTTTTTGTCGATGGAATCTAACTGTTGTTCTGCAAAGTCTTTAACTGATTTAAATACAAAAAGCTGCTTTACGTCTATGTCGCCATTTCTCACGTAATCGCCGTTTACATACATCAGCTGCATGTCGCTTATTGGAACGTTGCAACCTTTTAGGACGTAATACTGCAAAGCGGCGTCGTGATAATAAGTTTCACTTAACGACAAAGAGCTCTTTACTTCAATTGCCCGCCATTTATCGCCGTCTCTTACCAATATGTCAAGCATGATGAGAGTGTCGTTGTGAATGAAGATCGCTTCGTACATCACATTGATATTCGGATCGTTGAGGTTTTGCATCGTTTTCTCAAACATTTTTCCGAATTGGCTAGGACTTGAAGGTGCCATGTTGGATCCGCCTGGGAAATAAGTCCTTGCAAGAACGCCGACATCTGTTCCTCTTTGGAATCTTGCTCTTTGCTCGATGCTGAGTTTATCGCGCAAATAAGGATGCTTTTTATACATATAAAGAGCTTTCGGACATTGCTCGCCTTTGATGTATGTAGATTTTGAAAGTATATGCATATTATTGATTTTTAACTGTTTGAATAATGTTTTTCTTTGCCATTAAAGTCATGGCAACACCTCTTGCTGTCATGAAGCATAAGAAAGCAATCCATAATCCGTGGTTGCCGAACTTAGGTGTTAGCAGATACCATGAAGGTAAGAATATGAATATTGTTGCTATTATCATGGTGTTTCTTATCGCTTTTGAAGCTGTGGCTCCAATATATATTCCGTCCCATATGAATGCGGCAAATGTTATCAATGGAATTACTATCATATAGATGTAATAAGGTTTTACTTCCATAAGAATATTAGGGTTGTCTGAAATTATTCTGACAAATGTTGAAGGGAATAATGCGTAAAGTATTGTGAAAGGAATACTTATGGAAAATCCCCATAAAAGTAAAAGTCTGATTACTTTAACAAGATTGTTTCTGTCTTTTGAACCGATATATTTTCCTACAAGAGCCTCGCCGGCGTAAGCGAAACCATCGGTGAAATAAGAGAAGATATAAAATGATTGTAATAAAATCATATTGATTGCCAAGATGTTGTCGCCTAATTTAGCAGATTGATTCGTGAAGAATGCGATGCTAATTATAAGAAGGAAACTGCGTATCATCAAGTCGGTGTTGACCTTAAAGAAGCGTTTTATCTTATTGAAGTCAAATAATGTTTCTTTTTTAATCTTGATGAAATATGACTTGTAATTTTTTATTAACAGAATTATCGCGAGAGTCAATCCCGAATACTGAGCGATGACTGTTCCTAAAGCGACGCCGGTAACATTCTGTTTTAAAACCAATACGAAGAATATGCTGAAAACGATGTTCATCACATTAATTAATATGGCGATGAACATTGGTATTTTGGTGTTCTGCATTCCTACAAACCATCCGTTGAGGCAGTATAGCAGTATGTTAGCAGGAGCTGCCCAAATTCTTATGTAGAAATAACTTATTGCAAGGCTTTTGACTTCATCGCTGCCGTCGAGCAATAAAGTGCTTATCTTAGCGATTGGAACTTGCATTATAAGAATGAATAATATAATAGGTACTCCAATGCTGAGAGAGCGATAAAGTGAGTAAATTGTTTCCGTTTTGTCGCCGCTTCCGAGTGCTTGAGCGGTGAATCCTGTTGTGCCGGCTCTTAAAAAACTGAAGAATGAATAAAGCACACTGAAAATAGTTCCCCCTAAAGCGATGGCTCCGATATATGATGCGGAACCTAGATGACCCATCAATATCATATCTACTAGGCCAAGTAGGGGAATGGTTATGTTGCTGATAATGTTAGGTATTGCTAGTTTTAATATCGAGCGGTTCATTTTGTTTTCTTTTTCGCAAATTTAATAAAAAAGACATATTAAAGTGGTTGTGAAGTGTGGTAAATATTCCACAAAAGAAAATGTAGAAACTTGTGGAAAAAATCTACATTTCTATATTGTGTAATTGAAAAAAAAATCTTAAATTTGCCAAGTCTAATTGTGATTATCAATAAATTGAATTATTTGTGATCAATTTTCACGGTATGGTATGAATTTAGATTGATAATTATTGAATTTGAGAAGGAATTATTAACTTAAAAAATTATAAAAAATGAAAAAAACTTTAACAATTTTATCAGTTGCATTAGTAGCTTTCATGTTAAGCTCATGCGTAGAAAAATCAAAGAAGTATCAACAATTAATGGCTGAAAAAGAAGCTGTTGTTCTTGAAAACCAAAACATTGAAAGAGAATACAATGCTGCTCTCGGTATTATCTCAGACGTTGAAAATAACTTACAAGCTCTCCGTGATGCTGAAGGTATGATGTTAATCAAAAACGAAAGCAATTCAAGAAGAGACCAACTCAATTCAGAATTAATCCAAATTAAAGAAACTATGGCTATGAATCGCGCTAAGTTAGATTCTTTGTCATCAGTTTTAGACAAATCAAACAAAGATAGAGCATATCTCCGTAACACAATTAAAAAGTTACAAGCTCAATTAGCTGAAAAAGAAGCTACAATTGCTCAAATGCAAGAAGAACTCGCACAAAAAAATCAAGAAATTGAAGGTTTAAATACTCAAGTTAACAACTTAAACGAAAATCTTAACGTTGCTAACGCTAAGAACGAAGAACAAAGCCGCTTAATCGCTGACCAAGTTCTCGAAATGAACAAAGTTTACTACCTCGGCGCAACTAAAAAAGAATTGAAAGAAAACGGTGTTTTAACTTCAAAATATATCTTGAGACAAGAAGTTCCAGCTGAAGCTTTCACACAAGCTGACAAACGCGAACTCAACACAATCGCTTTCGAAGGCAAAAAAGTTAAAGTTCTCTCAGCTCACCCACTCGAATCATACACAATCGTAAATAACGAAAACCAAGTTGTTATCGAAATTTCAAACCCAGAATTATTCTGGAGCATTACAAAATACATGGTTGCTATCGTAAAATAATATCAGCCTAGATAAAAATAAACCCCGATGTCAAAACGATGTCGGGGTTTATTTTTTTTTATTCATTTCCACAATGTGTGTATCTGTAAACAAAGTGTGGAAATTTTCCACAATAAATTCTACAATTGTATATTGATGTATAGTTTAAGTCGTTTGTTTACAATCTGATATATGGTTGACTCGCGCTGGTACGGTTTTGGTGCTATTATAAAGTGTAATCAAATTAACAATCAAGATTATATCCAAATAATAAATCCAGATCTACTCTGGTACATATAAAATGTTTGGCTAAAGCACCAAACAAATTTTCTGCTCGTTTTCAATATTACGAAAAACCCGATGTCGCCCGATAATCGGGTTTTCTTTTTAAAAATACCTTAAAATCATTTCTCTTTTTATAAAATATTCCTTAATTTTGCATAAGCTTTTAGAGAGTTTCATTGATATGAGAAAACGTATTTTAATTGTTGAGGATGATGTTACTTTTGGAACAATGTTGAATACATGGTTTACCAAGAATTCTTGGGATGCGACATGGGTTTCAAAGGTGGAATTGGCAAAACAAGAATTTCAGAATACATCTTTTGACTTAGTGCTTAGTGATTTGCGTCTTCCTGACGGCGATGGCATAATATTACTCACATGGATGAGAGAGAATAAAATCATGACGCCTTTCATTATAATGACAAGTTATTCCGATGTTCAAACAGCTGTGCTTGCAATGAAACTTGGTGCATTTGATTATTTGCAGAAACCAATAAATCCTACAGTATTACAACAGAAAATTGAACTGGCAATGTCACAGCCAATTGCTGTTGAAACTAGAATAGAGGAGACAAAACCAAAGACTAAAATAAAAAATGATATACATAAAGTCGTTAAAGGTACTAGTGCCATAATGCAGCGTCTTTATTCTCATATTGATTTGGTCGCACCTACAAAGATGTCGGTATTGATTTTAGGAGAAAGCGGTACAGGTAAGGAATATATTGCTCGTATGATTCATGAGAACAGCAACAGAAAGTCGGCTCCATTTGTCGCTGTGGATTGTGGCAGCCTTTCGATGGAACTGGCGCCTTCAGAATTGTTCGGCCATAAAAAAGGTTCCTTTACATCTGCCATCTCTGATAAGACAGGCGTTTTTGTGGAAGCCAATGGCGGAACTGTATTTCTTGATGAAGTGGGAAATCTTTCTTATGAGGTGCAGAAACAGCTTCTCAGAGCCTTGCAAGAACAAAAGGTGCGTCCTGTAGGTTCTGCAACGGATATTAAAGTTGACGTCAGAATCATAGCTGCAACAAATGAAGATTTGGAGAAAGCTATAGAGGAGGGTAGATTCCGTCAAGATTTATATCATCGTATAAATGAGTTTTCAGTCAATGTGCCGCCTCTTCGTGAGAGAATAGAAGATTTGGAAGAGTTCTGTTACCATTTTATTGATCAGGCAAATGATGAACTCGGTAAAGATGTGGATACAATTTCTGCTGATGCTCTCGATGTCTTGAAACAACAAAACTGGCTCGGCAATCTCCGTGAATTAAGAAACGTGATACGCCGCTCAGTCTTGTTCTCCCAAGATAATGTCTTGAGAAAAGATAATCTTCCTGAGTTTCAGAAACAAGTGAAAAATCAAAATATAACTACGAATGTGGTTCAAGAAAACCAGGAAGTCAGGGATTTCTCTTTGAATAAGAATAACGAAAAAGAACAGATAATAGCTGCCTTGAATCAGGCGCGAGGCAACAAGACAGTTGCTGCTAAACTGCTGCAGATTGACCGTAAGACCTTATATAATAAGATGCATTTGTATGGAATAGAGTTATAGCTTATTCTATATCATGTGTTTCTGACAAATAAGATATAAATCCATCGACATTATTCATGAATTCGATGGATTTTTCTTTCCATTCTGGGAATGATGCCTCGTCACTTCCTCTCAATTTATCCATCTTGTATAAGAACTCTGACGATTCTTTTTGATTAAGCTGGACAAACATAGGACACATCTTGTGACATAGATTTACAGCATCATTGAAATTGTTGTCGCTAATAATTTCATTGAAAGCAACTAAGTTGTCGGATGTCGTTTCAACAAAAATCTTTAAAATGTTTGTTATGGAATCATCATCATTGTCGAACATAGAACATAATTCAGGAAAGTCGTTAATGAATCTAGATTTCTGGTTTCCTTTTTCTTCTATATTGAAATCAGAGTTCAATATTTCAGCCAAGTCTTTTATTGAAAATGGTTTTCTTAAATAATTGTCGAAACCTTTACTTGCAGCGACATCTTTGTTGTATTCAGAGCGTGCTGTCATAAGGACGACTTTCTTGTTATTGTCGATTTCTTTGACTTTTCTCAAAACATCAAGTCCGCTGAATGCTCCCATTTCTCTGTCTGTTAAAATAATGTCGTATTTATCGATGCTTTTGCAATATTCTTCAAATTCAACTGAGGAATTGCAAATGTCGCATTGAGCTTCAAGTTTGTTCAACATAGAATTTATAACAGCCAATAAAGTGTTATCGTCATCAACAACTAAAATGTTCTTGTTCTTATTTGATTTTAAGTCTTCAATATCAATATTTTCTTCGTTTTCTTCTTTGTATAAAACATATTCAATAGGTATCTTTACCAAAAATTGGCTGCCTTTTTCATGTTCTGACTTAACTTCAATTGTTCCATTCAATAAATCAATCAAACCTTTAACTACGAAAAGTCCGAAACCGCTTCCTTCAATAAGGCTTTCGTTATTATCAATGCGGCTGAAAGGCTTGAATATCTCTTCAAGTTTGTCTTGCGATATTCCAATGCCTTGGTCAATGATGTTGAAAATCATTTCCTTATTGTTTCCGCTTACTTCAAAAGTAACATTGCCTTTTATGGTATATTTTATTGCATTTGATAATAAGTTGCTTAAAATCTGTTTTATCTTTAAAGCGTCAGATCTGACCAGATTCTTTTCATTGAATTTTTTGTGATAAATAAGTGATAGTTGTTTGCTTTCAGCTAGAGGAGTAAACATTTCCACGAGTTCGTCACATAATGTCTCCATATTGAATTTAGATAATGTGACGATTTCTTTTCCTTGGTCGAGACGTGAGAAATTCAAGAGGTTTGTTAGTAATGATAAGATATGTTCTGCAGAATTTTTCATTGAAGAGATTTTACGTTTTTCATCAATCTTTTCAGAGTCTATCTGCATAAGTTCCAGGTAACCTAATATTGAAGATAGCGGCGCCTTTACGTCATGAGAAACGGAAAGAAGTAGTTTATGTCTGCTTTCCATTATTTCTTCAGTTCGTTTTTTTGCTTCTTCTGTTGCTTTTCTGGCGGCTGTAACTTTTTTAATATCATAGAAAATTAAGAAGATAAATATTAGTATTATCAAAAGAGCTGCAGTAGCTATAATAATAGAGATGTTTATGTTTTTATCAATCAGCATTTCACTTTTTTCTATCTCTTTTATGACAGATTCTAATGTCTGCTGATGAAGAACGATCAATAAGTCAGAAATTTCTTTTGTTATTTCTTGGTCAGAAAGAATAAGATTGTTGTATTTGCTTTCAATGGATTCGATCTGTTTGATATATTTCTTTCTTCCTTGTTCTGAGTATAGCTGTAATTCGTTTAATAAGTTATCGGTTTCTACATCTTTGTTTTTTATCGTATCTATGGTTGTTGTAGAAACAGTAACCAAGCTGTCTATTGATTTATCCGGATAAAATACAGCACTGAGGCGTTCGATGAATTTTTTTCTCTCGGTTTTATAAACTATGGTGTCGTGAGTCGTTGTAGTGACAGAAGTGTTTTTTGTTTTAGGTTGATAGTTGTTTATAATGGTATAGATTTCATTATAAGGATTGAAAACTTTAAATTGGCTGTTTATATCTTTGATTATACTTTCTTTCTTATTTAGCAGCGATGTGATTTCGTTTATAGTGTTTTTGCTGATATTGTTGTTACAATGAACTATTATAGAATCATTGATTTGTGATATTTTAGAAATAGAGATGTTGAAATTGTCAAGATGAATATCTTTACCGGAGACGATGTAAAGGTTTGAGTAAGATTGAGCTTTGTTGATGTTTTCTATTAAATTGTTGGTAAGGTCAAGAAGCTGTTCGTTCTTATCGATGTTTTCCTTCTGAAAGTTAATGGATTTTTTCATATTTACGATGTAGTAAATCATCCCAACGCAAAGCAGAGAAGCCATAAGATAGATTATCACGGCTTTCTGTTTTACTCGACTTTCATATTTACGATTAGGATTTTTCATCAATACAAAAATACGTTATTTTGAACTAAAAACAAAAAGAGTTGCAAAATTTTGCAACTCTTTTTTATTACATATTTAAATAGTTTTATCTATTTTCCAGCTGAAGGCTCTCAGTCCAAGTTCTTCTGTTTTAGTGTCGAGTTGGTTGAGGTCGTTCAATATGTTGTCAACGAATTCATCTTCGACGAATGTAAGGATAGCATCGTTGAAAGTTGGCCATGTATGTGAACCCATGTGAGGTTCTCCGCCGCGGCTTCCTCTGCCATTAATCTCGTTCCAGCGGGTGAATCCTTTGCTGTAGTTTTTTTCCAACAATTCGATCACCTCTTCGTAATATGCTTGGTTGTAAGCTATGAATATTCCTGTCATAATTTTACTTTTTAGTAATGTGAATTTTATATGTTTATTTTGAGACGCATCAATGTTTTCTTTATATCATAGTTCATTGACACGTCTCTACGATTGAATTATGCATTTTGAATTTTTTTCATTGCTTTTCTAGCTTGACGTCTTTCTCTTCTAGAAACGAAAGCAGCATAGAGGGTAGGGATGAGTACAAGAGTAATCAATGTTGATATAGAGAGACCCCAAGCTACAGTGATACCCAATCCGTTCCACATTTCAGCGCCTTCGCCAGTGCCTATTGCCATAGGAACCATACCGAGAACTGTTGTCAATGTTGTCATCAAGATAGGACGCAAACGTTGTCTTGAAGCTGTGATGACGGCTGTATTGATATCCATGCCTCTGTCGTGACATAAGATCGCGTAGTCGATGAGAACGATACCGTTCTTAACAACGATACCAACGAGAATCAAGATACCGATCAATGCCATAACGCCTAATGCCATGTCGTTTACTGCTAATCCGATGAGAACGCCTGTGATAGCGAATGGAACAGAGAACATGATGACGAATGGGTCGAGCAATGATTCGAACTGTGATGCCATAACGACGTAAACCAAGATGATGATCAAGAATAACAACAGGAACAAGCCTTGGAATGACTCTTGTTGGTTTTCGTAGTCACCAGCGATCTTTACCATGAATTCTGATGGTATTTCAGCTTTTTCGATGTAATGTTGTGCAATTTCGACACCTTCACTCAAGGCGTAACCTGATGCGAGGATACCTGTGATTGTTACAACACGTTCACGGTCTTTACGTTCGATTTTAGGAGGTGTCATGCCTTCAACGACTCTTGCAACGTCCTTTAATCTGATTGCTTGACCTTGTGAGCCGTATAATATTATGTTTTCGATATCATCGATGCTTTGACGGAATTCTGGTGCATAACGGACACGGATGTTGTATTCGTCACCGTCTTCGCGGAAGAATGACATAACAGAACCATTGATACGGTTTCTAACCATTGTAGATGCTGTTGTTACGTCAATGCCGTTGAGTTTCAATTTTTCACGATCAAAATCGACATAATATTCAGGAGTGTATTCGTCACGGCTTACGAGTACCTGTGAGAATTGAGGTGTGTTGATAAGACTATCTTTCAATGCGAAAGCAATCTTGTCGGAGTTGTTGAAGTCGTAACCGTAAATTTCGAGTTTAACAGTAGCAGCGCCACCCATACCCATACCAGTACCAACGTTGTACTTCTTGATAATAGGGTTGGCTTTAAGATCTTCACGAATATATTCGGCAATTTGTTGTGTGCTTCTGTTACGTTCTGTCTTTCTTCCCAAGTCGGCATTCATTGAAATGATATGTGTACCATTGTTGTTCATTGATGCGAATGCATTTTCTTCGTCAGCGACACCGTAGCTGAAGTTGAGCATCTTTATTTCTGGAATCTCAGCTTTATATTTGTCGTGTAATTCCTTGGCGAGTTGACCTGTTACGTTTTCACCTGTACCAACAGGAAGTTCGATGCTGATAGAAAGACGACCTTGGTCCATAGATGGAAGGTATTCTGTCTTCATGTTTGGCATTGTCAACATGATTGTTGCTGCAAACAATACTAAAGCGATGAATACAACTGACTTGCGATGTGTTACAGCCCAAGAGATGAGACGTCCGTAAGCATTGCTGAGAGCGTCGAGACCTTTGTTGATAGGTGAGAATAATATTGCATGCCATCTGTGTGTTCTAGGATTTTGTTTTAACATTTTTGAACACATCATTGGAACGAGTGTCAAAGCTGCTGATGTTGAAACAATCATGATGATACTTACGATCCAGCCTAATTGCTTGAAGAAGATACCGATGACGCCGTCAACCATTGTCAAAGGCAAGAATACTGCAAGCATTGTCAATGTTGAAGCGATAACAGAGATAGAAACTTCCTGTGTTGCGTGAACGGCGGCTTCTTTTGGTTTTGCACCGCGGTCGATGTGTGAGGCAATATTTTCCAGAACAACGATAGCATCGTCAACAACCATACCGATAGCGATTGTCAAAGCACTCATAGAAATGATGTTGAGTGTGTTGCCTGTTGCAAAGAGGTAGATGACAGAAGCTACCAATGAGATAGGGATAGAGAGAACGATAATTACAGTAGCTCTCCATCTTCCTAAGAAGATAAATACGACTGCCATAACAACCAAGAAAGTGATTAAGATAGTATCTTTCAAAGAGTTGATAGTGTCGATGATGTTTGTTGAACCATCAATGATGATGCTTAAGTTGACGTCTGCTGGCAAGTCTTTTTCTATTTTCTTAAGCTCTTTCTTGATGCCTTTAATAACTTGAACTGTGTTGGCGTCTGTTTGTTTTTGAATTGTCAACATAGCGCCTTGTTCACCGTTACTGAATACTTTTTGGAGACGTTCTTGTTCGCCGTCGTTTACTGTTGCAACGTCTTTTAAATAGATAGGAGCGTTGTTATAAGAACCGACTATGACGTCAAGCATTTCTTCAGCTGACTTGAATTCTTTCTCAACTCTTACTGAGTAAGTGTTTGAACCAATATCGATTGTACCAGCTGGGGTGTTGCGGTTTTCATATGCAAGTGTAGAAGAGATTGATTCTACTGTTATGCCGTATGCTGCTAATTTATCAGGGTCAACATAAACTTGGATTTCACGTTTTGGTGCACCTGATACTGAGATGGTACCAACGCCATTAACACGTGCCAATGGTGTAGCTACTTTGTCGTCCAAGATCTTGTCGAGACCATTGAGGCTTTCTTCTGCAGTTGCCGACATCAACATGATAGGCATGTCTTCCATGCTGAATTTGAATATAGTAGGAATGCTGACGGCATCAGGAAGAGCTTGCGTCACCATATCAAGTTTGTCGCGGACGTCGTTGGTTGCCTCGTTGATATCGATTCCGTATTCAAACTCTAAAGATATAACTGATATGTTTTCCTTTGATGTTGATGAAAGGTGCTTTAAGTTACTAACACTATTGAGTGAGTTCTCTAAAGGTTTTGTGACATTGGTCTCAATATCGGCAGCACTTGCGCCTGAGTATGATGTCACAACGATAATAGTATTTTCTCCCATGTCAGGGAAGAGGTTGGTCGATAATTTCGTGAGAGAAAATACACCCAAGATAGCTACTGTAATGAATATAAGTGCTATCGTTACAGGTTTATTTACGGATGTTCTGTATAAACTCATGTCTTAATTTATTTTACGATATCAACTTTAATGTTGTTTTTAAGTCTTGTTTGTCCTGTTGTTACTATTGTTGCGCCATCGTCGATACCGCTGATGACTTCATATTTATCACCCATTCTTGTACCGAGTTTAACAATAGTGTAACTTACAGTATTATCATCGTTTAATACATAAACATATTTTTCATCTGCGCCAACTTGTTTGAGAACAGCATTGTCAGGGATAACAACACGATGGTTTGTTCCATAATTAACAGTCACTCTTGTGAACATGCCAGGACGTAATTTCTCGTCTTTGTTGTCAACGATGATTTCAACTGGGAATGTATGTGAACGAGAATCGATGGTTGGGTAAACCAAGTTTACTTTACCTTTGAATGTTTCGCCAGGGAAAGCGTCAGCAACGATGTCGACTTCCATTCCTTTCTTGATTTTTGAATAATTGTTTTCGCTGATGTTGATTAACATCTTGACAGGAGTGATGTTCTGAACAACGAAAAGTGGTTGTGCCATAGCATACATATCGCCTTCGTCATAGTTGCGAGCTGTGACAATGCCTGAGATAGGGCTTCTTAAGATTGTGTTTTCCAATAAGTTGGAATATGTTTTCTTAGAAACTTCGTAGGCAAGTGTCATTGTTTCATAATTAGCTTGTGAAACAGCGCCAATTTCATATAATTCTTTTGTACGTCCATATTCAATGGAATCGTTTTGTATTTGTAATCTTAATTTTTCCAAATTGATAGCATCCATCGTTGCAAGTTTCTGACCTTCCTTGACATGATCGCCGATTTCAACGAAGATCTGATTGATACGTGATGCTGACTGTGGAGTGATGTTGTTGATGACTTCAGCTTCAACAGTTGTTGGATAAGTGCTTAATTGTGGAACATTTTCAGCATAAACTTTTGTTACGGTTACTTTTGGAGTTTCTTCAACGATTACAGTTTGTTGATTGCTTGCTTTTTGTCCGCAAGAAGCCATTATCAAAGCTGATGAAAGAATTAAAATTGAATTAAAACGTCTCATTTTTTTATTTTGTTTTTATTGTTATCTGTTATTATTCTTTTACATATTCAACGCCCATGAGTTCATCGATGGCGGCTTTATTTGTCATATATTGGTAAATAGCTTGACTCATTGTGAGCTGTGCTTGTGTCAAAGCTAACTGTGCATCATTGAGTTCTACTAATGTTGCCTTACCTAATTCATACATCTTTTCTGAGATGTTGTAACTCTTTTGAGCCATTTCTAATGTTGTCTCAGCAGCAGTATATCTCTTGACACTTGTATTCATCTTATCTCTGTAGTTTTCCAAAGCGATGTTGAGATTGCGTTCAGCATCTTCAATGTTAAGTCTCAAAATGTCTTGTGTCTTTTGATATTGTCTGATGTTGTTACGTTTCAAGAAACCATCGAAAATAGGGATGTTAAGACTTAATGCAACAACTGAATAAGGATTCCAATTCATATCGAATGTGTTTCCCATCGCCATATAATTATATGCGAACGAAGCAGAAAGGGTAGGGATGTATTGGAATTTGGTCATCTTGATAGTTCTGCTTAACATTTCGTCTTGCAGCTTTAATTGCAAGAGGTTGGTGTTGTTTTCAAAACTTACTGTATCATTTGCTAATGAAACAACTAATTCATTAGCATAGTCTGTCAATGCACCTTCAACGTCTATTTCTGTGTTGAGGTCTATGCCCATGATGGCTTTAAGTTGCCATATAGCCAAAACAACAGCGTTTTCTGCGCTATATACTTCAGGTTCGGAGTTGTTGACATTAACTTTTGCTCTTAAATATTCAAATTCTGAAGCTTTGCCAACATTATATTTTTTCTCTACATCTTCGAAATTCTTTTGTGCGTTGTCGTAAACTTCTTTGTAAACAGAATAAGCTTCTTTTGCCAAAAGAACTGAATAGAATGCTTGTTTAACTTGTGAAACCATTGAGATTCTTGAAGAACGTGCTTGTTCTACTGCCAACTCAACGTCTAATGCAGATAGTTTCAAACTTTGCCAAAGTTGTGCGTTTATGAGTGGCATAGCTGCTGACAAACCAGCTGATACGTTGTTGCTCATACCAACTTCAATTTCCATTGGCTGTCCGTTCATTTCCATCGCCATGACTTGTTTCTTCAAAGTCCTTTGGTAACTGCCGCTTGCGCTGATGTTTGGATAGAGAGCAGAGTATGATCCTTTTTTTGCATAACCGGTTTTTTCGATTGTCATTTC
Source organism: Bacteroidales bacterium (assembly GCA_045655965.1). Classification (GTDB taxonomy): domain Bacteria; phylum Bacteroidota; class Bacteroidia; order Bacteroidales; family F082; genus Limimorpha. Next base: position 21,966 of record JAZOQH010000018.1, read on the forward strand.
GGCAATTTTAATCGAATTGCTTTCTGATAATGCAATCTCTATTGCTTCATCTAAGGTAATTTTGTTCTGAGCGTGAGAAATCATGCTGCAGGCACAAAATACGATTGTTGATAATAAATGATTGAATTTGAACATTTTATGATTATTTTTTTAGTTTGTTTTATACAAAAAAATGAGTGTTTTTTCAATTTGCAAAAGAACGAAATATTATTGAATAAATTGCAATAAAAAAGCATATTTCAATAAAAAATGTTAGCATTTCAATGTAGTTTTTTTTGTCATCAATGAACCCTTAAAAGTCCTCGCAAAACATAAGTTTTTAGTCATTATTAATAACATTTCCTTAAATGAAAATGTTCGAAAGATATTTGAAAAAAATCATAATTGTTTCTTAAAAAATATTAACCTCAAAAAAGTACTTGAAACGTTACTGCAATACAAAAAAAGTCGTACTTTTACCGACGGAAAAAATATGAAGTGATTAGATATGAAGGCAAGAATTTTAGGTCTTTTTTTGTTGTTTGAAGCAGCATTTATGTTGTTGGCTTCATTGGTTGCTTTATATTATTTTTATAAATGTGGTGATGGTGATGTTTTAGCTCTCACCGTTTCAACGATAATTACAGCAATATCAGGCTTTATCTTGATATCAGCGGGAAGAAACAATAATAAGAAGCCCAATAAACAAAAAATTGAGAACTTCGAAACTAAAGACTCATTCTTTATTGTAACGGCGACATGGATAATTTTCGCTTTATTTGGAATGTTGCCCTTCCTTTTAAACGGAACTGTTAAAACTGTAGCCGACGCTTTTTTTGAAGCGATGTCTGGTTTCACTACAACAGGTTCTACTGTTTTGAATGATATTGATAGCCAGCCCCATGGCATTCTGTTTTGGAGAAGTATAATGCAATGGTTGGGTGGTTTAGGTATCATTGTTTTGTTCCTCGCCATTATGCCTGCATTGAATCGTTCCTCTAATAAGGTCATGATGTTCTCTGCAGAAATGTCAGGAATCGGTGTAAAGAAACTTCATCCAAAGATGATGATGACAGCTCGTAAACTCTTGGGCATATATTTCATATTGACATTATTGTGTAGTTTTATGTATTGGCTTGGTCCAATGGGTACTTTCGATGCTATCTGTCATGGACTTACTACAATGTCGAGTGGAGGTTTCAGTACTCATCAGACTAGTTTGGGATATTATAACTCACCTTATATAGAATATGTAGCATCTGTTTTCATGTTGTCATCTGGTGTCAATTTCTCCTTGTATTATTTCCTTTTTACAGGTCAAGGAAAATTGTTCCGTGAAAATGAGGAATTGAGATGGTATCTTGGAGCTGTAGTCTTATTGACAACGATAATAATGTTGTTGTTCTATTATGCTCCTGAAGTCGATGCTGTTATCTCAAACGCTGAATCGTATCCAGAAAGTTTTGAAGATAAATTCCGTACGTCATTATTCCATGTGAGTTCAATAATAACATCAACATGTTATCAAGCTGCCAATTTCGATTATGATGTATGGGGAAGCCTATTTCTGGTACCTACATTCTTTATGATGGCAAGTGGCGCCTGTGCTGGTTCAACTAGCGGTGGCATCAAGATTATCCGTGAAGTGATTTCCATAAAATCAATTAACAATATTTTCCGTCATCTTCTTCACCCTAATGCTTTGTTTACAGTAAAGGTATCTAATGAAGTTATTGATGAAGACAAGACAAGAAGAGTTATTAACTTCTTGATTATATTCTTGATGCTTTACGTATTAGGTGTCTTTATGCTGATTTTAAGCGGATGTACTATTCAAGAAAGTATGTTTAACTGTATTTCTGCTCTTGGAAATAGTGGCCCGGGAATAGGAAGTTCAGGCCCTTCTCTTTCATTCTCAGAATTGTCAAATATGGGAAAATGGGTTATGTCATTACTTATGATGTTGGGCCGTCTTGAAATCTATACAGTATTGGTGACATTCTTACGATTATTCATAGGAAAGAAATATTGATATTTATTGAAAATTGTTTGTTTTTGATTGATTTTTTCCCCCAACCTATTTAAGTTGTTATATTTTTGCTAAAAAATTAATTTCGTGATGAAAGGAATGGAATTGATAGAACTAGCCAAGGAAAACAAACGTTCAATAATTGCATGGGGAACTGTGTTCTTGTTTTTCTTCTTGTCATTCTGGGCAAATTGGGTTATTTCGTTGGCACATGCTTTTCTTGTAGTAACATTTCTTATAATAACTACTTACATTGAGAAGAAATATATAGTCAAGTATCTGCAAAGTGGGAAAGTTTTCCTTTTCTACCTGATTAATATATTGTTAGTCATCATTATGTCGGGATTGACAACTTACTTGGAATCCTTTATGTTGACGATTATGAGTAAGCATATTTCTCTGGCAGAAATACCTCAGCTCGATGGAGCAAAAGCTTTCATTATCCCTTTATTAATACGTGTAGTGATTTATATAATTACAATTGCTATTTCGGTTATCACTGTCATGCAGCATGCAGAGGAGGAAAGCAAAAGAATCAAGAATGAAATAAAGAGCGAGAAACTTGATATGGAGTTACGTTTCCTGAAATCTCAGATGACACCTCATTTTTTGTTTAATGCCTTGAATAACATATATTCACTTGTATATATAAAAGATGAAAAAGCTCCGCAGAGTGTCTTGAAACTTTCAGATATGCTCCGTTATGTTATGGTAGATTGTCAGGTCGACCTCATATCTCTTGAAAAGGAGGTCAAATATATCGATGCTTATATTGATTTCCATAGGATGAGTATGGAGAACAAGTCGAATATTATTTTTGACAAGAAAATAAAGAATCCTAATTTCAAGATACCTCCAATGATTCTGCAGCCATTGGTGGAAAATAGCTTCAAACATAGCAGATTAGACAACGATTCGAATGGCTATGTCCATTTTTATATAATACAGGAAAATAACGACTTGATTTTCATAGCTCGTAATTCGATAAATTGTATGTCCTCTTCGTTGATTGATCCTAACAAAAAGCAACAATCTGGAATCGGCTTGACTAATGTTAAGAAAAGATTGGAATTGTATTATGGTAATAACTATTCTTTCAACGTAAAACAGGAAGACAATTCGTATGTAGTAACAATTAAAATAGGAGATAAGTATAATGAAAAGGAAGTATAATGTTCTTATTGTTGATGATGAATTCTTGGCAAGAAAACTTCTGTCGGAATATGTTTCAAAAGTAGATTATCTTAATCTGGTTGATACTTGTTCTGATGCTACTAAAGCAATGGAAGTTCTTAAAAATGAGAATGTTGATATTTTGTTGTTGGATATCCAAATGCCTGATATCTCAGGAATGGAGATGTTGAAAATGATTAACAATCAACCTGCGGTTATCCTCACAACAGCTTATTCTGAATATGCTGTCGATGCATTTGCATTAGGTGTTGTCGATTATCTCCTGAAACCATTTGATTATGTACGTTTTATGCAGGCAATAAATAAAGCCGTAAGTTATAATATATCAGAACAGCAATCAGAGCCTGCACAAGTAAATGATTATATATTGGTTAAAGCAGATTATAAGTTATATAAAATCAATTACGAAGATTTATTGTACATTGAGGGCCAGCATGAATATGTGACTTTCCATACAAATACAAAACGTATAACTGCTTTATATTCATTGAAAAATCTAGAAGAAACACTTCCTAAGGATAAGTTTATACGTACACACAAATCATTTATTGTCTCAATAAAAAATATCGAGGATATTGATAAACTGAATGTTACTGTAGCCGGAAATAAAATTCCTGTAGGCGCTAGTTATCGTGACGCTTTGATAGAAAGACTTTCCTAATAAATGTAGTAATATTAGTAATGGAGTGGTGGAGTAATGCAGTTGGTTACTCCATCACTCCATTTTCACAATTATTCCATCGCTTCAAAAGTCGCTGCCAGACTGTTGCTTGATGGCTTTTGGTAAATCTTCAGATCAAACATTGTAACTACAGCGAATACATGGTCGAAGATGTCACTTTGAATGTTTTCGTATGATATCCATGCTTTGTTTGAACTGAATGCGTAAATCTGAATTGGAACGCCGTTTTCTGTTGGTGACAACTGTCTGACCATGAATGTCATGTCTTTGTTGATGAAAGGACAGTTTGCCAAATATGCATTTAAATAAGCTCTGAAAATACCGATGTTAGTCTGTCTTCTGCCGTTAACTAAATTGCTGTCGTCTATATTGTTAGCCTTGTTGTATTCTTCGATTTCTTTTTCCTTATCAGTAATATATTGACTTACTAATTGGAACTTTTTGAAACGCTCTAGCATTTCTGGAGTACAGAATTTGATTGTGTCAATATCAATTACAAAAGAACGTGCGATACGTCTTCCTCCTGAATTTTCCATGCCTCTCCAGTTTGTGAATGAGTCTGAGATCAATGAATATGTAGGAATAGTCGTGATTGTCTTGTCCCAGTTTTGAACTTTTACTGTTGTTAGACCTATCTCTAGAACTTCGCCGTCAGCTTTGCTTTTTTCCATTACAATCCAATCACCGATACGAAGCATGTCATTGATAGTTAATTGTATGCCACCAACGAAGCCTAAAATAGGATCTTTGAATACCAACATAAGGACTGCAGATAAAGTACCCAAGCCTATCAGTATGTTTGATAATTGTTTCTGAGTTAATATTGCAATTACTAACAAGAAGCATATGATATAAACAATTGTTTTTAACACCTGGATAAATCCTTTGATTGGCTTGCTTTTAGATATTTCATAAGTGTCGTAAATCTCGTTTAATGTTGTCAATAATGCATTGATGACGCGAGTATAAATAAATATTTCATATATTTTAGTTATAATGATAATAGTTGCTGCCAATGCCGGAAATGATGGTAAAGCTAATGGTGTAGAAACTCTTACGATGTATGCAGGTATGATAAGACATATTTTCCTGAATACTTTATTTTTAATTAAAATATCGTCCCTTTTGGATTGGCTTTTCTTTATAAGGGTATCAACTGTTTTTTCTACTATCAATCTGACTAAATGAAATACAACGAATGCTACAATTAGTAGAGTGAAGAAACATATTAGTTCTGAAATGTTAACAGATGCTGTTTCTGATAATCCAAGTTTTGAAAACAATTTGGTTAATAATGTAATGTATTTTTCGAACATAGCTTTATTTGTTTAATAAGATGTTAAGACTTAATGGCTTGATTTCTACAGTGATATCTTTGCTCATTTGCATTGCTTCTCCGTCTATGTTGACTACGTCTTCAACCTCCCTGATGACACTTATTTTTTTTGCTTTATAAATATCTATAAAGTTACTTTTATCTATCTGTTTGGCAATAAAATATGTAGCGACTATAGGAACTTCTATTATGTTAGGCTTCTTGAATATGCAAACATCCAGAAGTCCATCTTGGACGCTGGCTTTAGGTGATATTTCGGCATTGTATCCAAACTGACTTGAATTAGCGAAAGTTACGAAGAATGGTTTGCATTTAATGGTTCTATCGTCGTCTAAAATCAAGGTATATTCTTTTGGTATGAAGTTGTGATATTCTTCAGTGACCAATTTTGCATATGTGATGAATCCTCTGTTGCCGTCTTTTGCGAAGTAATCTGCTATCAATGCGTCAAAGCCAATACCAGCGATGCTTATAAAAGGAGTACCGTTCATGGTGGCAGTATCAATTTTGAAAACATCACCATTATTGATTACTTCTGTGATAAGGCGTTCTGTCCTGAATGGCAATTCAAGATGACGCGCCAAGCCATTGCCAGAACCTAAAGGAACGATTACAAGCACTTGTTCCTTGCCTATAAGGCATTTCGCAATTTCGTTGATTGTTCCGTCGCCACCAACAGCAGCGATATATTCATAACCATCTTCTATAGCCTTCATTGTCAACTCTGTAGCATGATTGACATACTCGGTGAAAACAATGTCGTACTCGAATTTGTTTTTGTCGATATAATTATCTACAAGATTTGGAAAATTATTCTTGTTATGATTCCCTGAAATGGGGTTAACAATAAATATGATTTTCTTTTTTTTCATCAGTAGTATAATTTGTTGTTAATCATTCTGTTGTTATATTGTTGTAGCCTCAACTTGAACTCTGTGTCAAGTTTGTTCCATTTATTATTATTGCCTTTGTATATATTGTTTTTCAATGTTTTGTCTTTTTTAATGTCAAATATTTTCTTTATGTCTTTGCCATCTGACTGCATAAAATATTGGCCGTCAGAAAACAAATATGCGTTATTGCTATAACATATAAAAGATGGATTTTGTATGCTGTCGAAAATATTTCTTCCGAAACTGAAAGTAGTATCGTTGATATCTAAAAGACTTAACAAAGAAATTCCTATGTCAATATGTTGGACTATTTCGTCAACTGATTTGTTTTCAATGATTTCTGGTGCATAAAATGCCAGTGGTATTTGATATAGGCCTCTTGAGGTTTTATATCTATTGAATTTGTGTTCTGGATTTACATGATCTGCCGTTATGATAAAAATCGTGTTTTTGAACCATTCTTCTTTTGAAGCAGTGTCGAAAAATTTCTTTAAGGCATTGTCAACATAATATATAGTTTTTTCAAAAGGAGTTCTAGACGTTGTATCTGTTATGATGTAATCATCAGGTAATGAGTAAGGATGATGTGAAGAAAGCGTAAATATAACTGCTGCAAAAGGGTTTTCATATTCGTTTAATTTCTTAGCTGTGAATTGTAAGAATTTATCGTCATAAATGCCCCAACTGCCATCGAAGTCTGATTCGTTGTTATATTCGTTTCTGCCATAATAATCATCGAAACCGCTTGATCTTGAAGTGGAATTGAAACTCATTGTGCCATTGTTGCCTCCATGGAAAAATGCTGTGCTGTAACCATTTTCTTTTAATATACTGCCTAAACCATCAACTTTATTGATGGCATATCTTGATGTAGGATAATCAGTTGACATTAATGATGGTAGCCCGCAGAATATAGAAGGCAGCGCCTCTATGGAACGTCGTCCGTTTGACATTCCGTCAAAAGTGAGGCTTTCATTAAGTAAGGAATCTAAAAATGGAGTGTGAGTATTCTTTAAATCTTTATTGTAAAATCCAATCATTTCTTGTCCGAAACTTTCAAGAATGATTATTACTACATTATTTTTATTGCCGTTCTTTTTTATGAATCTATTATATTTCAGATTTTTATGAATTGGACTGTAAAGTGATTCAATTTCATTGTCATCAAAATAATCTATTTTATTTAAGGCTGAAGATGTAGAACTCAAGCAAATGGAAAAAGGGGTGTTGAGAATCAATGGGACGTTTTTGGCCGATGTGTAGCTTATTGCAGTTGCTAAATTGATAGGCTTTAACTGAAACCCGCCTCTGATTCCTATGACTGATAATCCTAAAATCAGTATAAAAAACACAGATTGATTGACATACCATGATTTCTTGTCTGTGAAATAGGCTTCTTTTAGTCTTGTCTTTTGGGTTAATGTTATGATTATAAATAAGAAAATGAAGAATATAACAAACATAAACCAGAAATCACAAATGAAGTTGAATATAAGACTGCCTTGATTTTCATCTTTATTAGTGATAAATGTAAATAGTTCAGAACTCATACGTTTGTCTAAATATCTGAAATATATTACATCAATAAGATTTAAGGAAACCGCAATTGCATTTGTTGCAACAAAAATAGAATCAATGATTTTTTTGAATGTTTTGTTGTATTTTATTCTTATTGGTATTCCGTAAGCGATTATAAAAGGTATGTTGAAAATTATTAAGGTGTAGATGTCGAATCTGAAGCCTATGAAATATAATCTTAAAAGTTCCTTAGAACTTAAATCTTCAAAACTATCTACATTAAAGATATAAAGAAGCCACCTGCTGAATGACAGGACTAACAGCATGATGCCTAATCTAATGAGCATCATTTTCCATAACGCGACTTCTTTGTTTTTTAACATTTTCAGTACAATAAAATGAATTAAGTTTCATATGCAAAGATACAAAATTAAGTGTGATATTTATTAAATTAGGTCTTGATAATTTTTTAATTTTGTAAATGAATATAATTATAAAATTTAATAGAATTATGAAAGTTAAGTTATTGATATACTTTGTATTATTAACACTCGTTAGTTTGGCGCAAAATGAAACATATCCACAATATCCTAATCCTGTTAATATACCTGTTTCACTTTCTGCTACATTCGCAGAATTGCGTTCAAATGCTTTTCATGCTGGTGTCGATATCAGGACACAGGGCGTTGAAGGAAAAGAGGTTTTTGCTGTTGCTGATGGTTATGTGAGTAGAATAGGGGTCTCTCCTTATGGATATGGTAAAGTGATTTATATTACTCATAACGATGGCTTTACATCCGTATATGCTCATCTTTCTAAATTTAATAAGAAAATCAACGACTTTGTGAAAAGTAAGCAATATGAAGATGAGTCGTTTGCGCAAAATATATTCCTAGATAAACATCAGTTTCCGGTAAAAAGAGGTGATTATCTTGGCCTTACTGGTAATAGCGGCAGCTCTGGCGGTCCGCATCTTCATTATGAAATACGTTATACAAAGACGCAAGAGCCTGTAAATCCTATGTATTTTGGTTTGAAGATAAAAGACACAAGGAAACCAACAATCAAAGGACTTGCAATTTATCCTTTGGAAAATTCGGTAGTGAATAATTGCGACTCCGCTTTGTATTTAAAAGTAAATTCTGAAAATAATATTTTTTCTGTTGAAAATCCGATAATTACTGTTAATGGTGATATTGCATTCGGTATAAATGTTTTTGACCAGGCTGATGGATCTAACAATAAAAATGGTCCATATAGTGTGGAACTGTATGCTGATAATGAATTGATTTATAAAATCATATCAGATAAATATTCTTACGATGAAACTCGTTATATCAATAGCCTTGTTGATTATTCTTATTATGTTAAAAACAACGAACGTTTCATCAGAACTGAAATTGATGAGTTTAATAAATTGAAACTATATGAGAAAAGAAATGGTGTTGTTTCAGTAAATATGGGCGATACCATAGAAATGTCGTTTGTAGTCAGAGATTTTAATAAAAATAAGTCAAAAATAAATTTCACGTTGATTGGCACGGAACTTCCAGAACTCTTATCAAAAGAAGTTTTCTCTCGTTCATATTATAGTATTACTAATGGTGAATCTAGAGATATTTATTTGGATGGTTTTGAAGCCCAAATACCGGATTTTGCATTCTATCGTAATGTCTTTTTGAAAGCATCACAGATAGATACAATGCAAAATATATATTCTGATTTTGCGTATCGTCTTGGCACAGATGAGATACCAATGCATAAAAGAATGACGATACGTTTAAGAATAAAAGAGGAGTTTGTTGATGATACCTTGATCTACGTGGCTACTATTGACAAAAAGAATAAAATATCATTTTTGGGGAATAATAGAGTAGATGATTATATAGAAGCAAAAACTAATATGTTGGGAACATATTTTATTGCTAAGGATTCAATAAGACCTTCTGTTAAGCCTTTGAATTTTAATAACAATGGTTCTGTTGCAGAAAATTGGTCGTTAAGGGTAGAGATTGATGACTTGGGAACTGGTATTTCCAAATATGCAATGTATATCAACGACAAATGGGTTCTTGCTGATTATGATGCTAAGAAAAAGTTGTTGATGTATCAAATTGATAGTCATCTTAAGTCAGGATACAATACCTTGAAAGTTGTTGTATCTGATATGGTTGGCAATGAAACTGTTTATTCAGCAGTTATTCTTCGCTAGGAGTGTAAACATATTGGTAGGCTCCAGCATCAGGCGCGTTTTCTCTTGAAACACCATCTAAATCGTATTGAAGTGGTCCCACTGAATAGAATGGGTTACCGATTCCGATAGCAGGAGAAAGTGTGTCGAGATGGAAGTTGTATTGATTATTGACAAATTTAGGGTCTCTGTTAAATACGCAATTTGTATAATTGGTGAATGATTCTGAATTTTGTCTCTTAGTCTTCAATAAGCTGCTGTTAAAGAAGTATGTGGTATCTGGACCAGGATAGAAGTCTGTAGCGAATTCATCATCTTGATTTCCATACATAATACAATTGTTCATCTGGAAATAGAAATTATATGCGTATGAGAAACCATCAGTAGGGTTGTTGTATACATTGTTGAATAATAATGATGGAGTTGTTCTAGTTGATTGGTTCCAGAAGTTGGCAACAGTACCTTGTTCGAAAATGTATTCGCCGCCACCTGTTAAAGCTATGGCGTAGTTGCCACAGTTAGACACGACAAAATTACCAGCTTTGATATTATATAAGTTAGCGTATATACCCATACCAGTATGATTGTCAATGATAGTGTTGTCAATGTATAAAGGAGCTCTGTTGTCTTTCAGGAAACGTTGTGCTTGTATTCCAATGAATCCGTTTTTGATAATGGCGTGGTTTATTGAGTGACCGAATCCTTCTCTTGCTTCCATCAACCAGATTCTGTCCCATTGTCCAGGATCATCGTTATATGAATATTCAAGTCTGTCACCTTGAAATACTACTGGATTTTCTGCTGTTCCTTCAACACGTAGTTGACCTTCGCTGTATGCCCAAAGTCCTCCGCCATTATGGAAGTGAACTTGAGTTCCTTCTTCAATGACTAAGGTTCCGTATGAATTGATTAATGCATAGCCATAAACTACATAAGGACGCTCTGAAGTCCAGTGTGTTTCTTGAAGACTGTCGGCAATGATTTTGAATTTAGGGAATCCGTTTATGTGTTGATCTGCAATTATGTAGTTGGCATTTTGTCCGAAAGCGGTAAGGCTGACTTCCTGCTTGTTGCCATTTGTTTCAAACAATAGTTTTTCCTCAACAAAGAAAGGTGAGTTTTGATCGTTAGGATTTATTGTAACTTTAATAAATATGTAAATACTGTCATTAGCATAAATTTCTATATCGGAAAAATCATATCCAGCTTCGCCGTCAACGTTGATGGCAAATTGTGACTGATTGCCATTTTGCAAGCGTATAGAACTGATTTTCAGATTCTCATCATTGTTGTTATATACCATGAGATGACGTGTTGATGAACCTAAAGATGTAAAAACAGTGTCAAATGTAATTGTATCATAAGAGAAATTGACTTTCAAAGATTGGTCATCACTGAAGTTGACAGGTTTTCTGCATGATGCAAAACTTAATATAACTCCTAAAATGAAAATCCAAATATATTTATGCATAGTGATTTCGTAATGTTTTGTTTATTACGTATGGATGATTTAATTATTGTTCTTTTTTATGAATTCGTCCCAGCGTGTGTCAAGATAAGCGTTGGTGGCGATATATTTTAATGCATCTAATAATTGTTGTGCGTTAGCATAACCTGGCAATACTGTTATACCTAAATTTTCCTCGTTCATAAACACGTATGAAGGGTATGACATTTTGCCTTGAAGTAATGCTGACGCCAGTTGGTGTGTTCCTTTTTTACTTCCCATTGGATTAGGGTTGATGAATGTATGTCCCATGAATTCAACGCTTTCGCTTTGTTCTGCGTCAAACTTAACAGCGTAGAAGTTTTCATTCATATAAGCAATAACATCCTTGTCTAAGAATGTTGTCTGGTCCATTTTCTTGCACCATCCACACCATTCTGTATAAACGTCGATAAAGATTTTCTTTGGATTTTTAGTATTACGTTTTACAGCTTCTTCAAATGTCATCCAATTGATTCTTTCTGAAGATACTGTTTCTTGAGAACTGCTTCTCTGTAAGAGTGTTGTTTCTGTATTGTTTTGTGCGTTGGATTTGTATGAGAATAATAAAGCTATTACTACAACAAATGTTAAGTTTAATTTTTTCATATCAATATGTATATTTTGCTCTTTCAATTTCTTTTTTATTGTCTTTGTCTTTAAGGTTTTCACGTTTGTCGTAGAAGTGCTTACCTTTTGCCAATGCGATATTAACTTTTGCGAGACCTTTGTCGTTGATGAACAAGTCTGTCGGGACTATGGTAAAGCCTTTTTCGTTTGATTTGGTTTTCAGTTTGTTGAGTTCTCTTCTTGTAAGAAGGAGCTTTCTTTCGCGTTTTGGGTCGTGGTTGTTGTATGTGCCCATAGCATATTCTGCGATATGCATGCCGACGACAAACAATTCACCGTTTTTAAATACACAGTAAGAATCTGCAAGACTGGCTTTGCCTTCGCGGATACTTTTTATTTCTGTGCCAGTCAATACGATTCCAGACATATAAGTGTCTATGATAAAGTATTCAAAAGACACTCTTTTGTTTTTGATATGGATTTTATTTTGTGTTTTTTCTTTTGCCATACTTATCTAATTAGGAATTAGGAATTAGGAGTTGGGAATTGTTGTTTCCTGCATACCTAAGTCCTAATTCTAAAGTTCTGAAGTTTATTTTACGTCGCCCAAGATGATAGGCATACCGTCGCTGCCGCCGATTATGACGACTTTAGAGTTTGGAGATTCTGCAAGTTTTAAAGTTGCTTCAATACCTTTTTCACGGAGAATCTTGTCGTTGATACTTGCGCTTAAGATACTGTTAGCTGTTGCTTTACCTTCAGCTTCTACACGTTGACGTTCTGCTTCTTGAGCTGCTTTTTCAAGTTTAAATTCATATTCAAGAGCTTCTTGTTCTTGTTTCAACTTACTTTCAATAGCTGATTTGATTGTTGGAGGTAAAGTGACGGAACGGATAAGAACTTGATTTAATTGAACGTATTTCTCATCCAAAAGTTTTTTGGTTTCTTCGAAAATTTCTTCTTGGATTACGTCGCGTTTGGTAGAATAGATTTGTTCTGGTGTGTAACGACCAACAACGCTTCTTGCTGCAGAACGCATTGCAGGGATGACTATTCTGGTAAGGTATTCTGTACCGATCTTAGCGTGTAATGTGCCTAAGTCTTCCCAGCGTGGCTGATACCATGTTGAGAATTCAATCTTTATTTCCAGACCGTTTGATGACAATGCGCTCATCTCTTCTGATGTCTCTTGTTGACGTGTTTCATAAACGTACATTGTGTTCCAAGGTGCTATGAAATGAAAACCTTCTTCGTAAGTCTTTGATGTGTCAACGCCGCCACCGAATAAACGGAACAATACGCCACCATGACCTGCAGGGATTGTTTTAGTGATGCGGCCCCAGAACATTATCAATAAGAAAATGATACCGACTATTACGAAAATAGGAGTGTACTTCTTTAAATCGTTGCTGTTTTGATTGTCTGATTGTTGTGAATATTGCATAATAATGTGGTTTTAAATTATGTTACAAAGATAAGGTTTTTTCTTGAAATAATGCTTGCATAAAGTGCTATGAATTAAAAAATTCTACAAACGTCATTATTGAAATTACATAATCTTAAAATGACCAAACGATTTGCAATTTTCCATCGCTTTTACAACTGCTTTCGATCTTTTCTAATCCGCTTCCTGTTTCATTTATATCATCATAAAAAGTAAATCCGATTTTTCCAGAAAACTGTATCTGCTTAAATAGTTTCATCTTTCCAACTAAATATGTCCTGATGCCTTTGCCTGACAAACTTCCAACAGCGAATGCATATAGAACGTCATTTTCGTATGCGTAGACGCTGCCACTTTCAGCATTGAATAACTCATACCTGAAGGCTATGTCGTATGTCTTGTCTGGAGGTGCATACAATACATCCTGGTATATCAAATAAGAATTGTATTTGTCATCTTCAAGATAATTAAAGTGATATTCGACTCTGTTTTTTAAGCTTATATCTTCTGTAATTTGATATGATGCATGTAGCCTGATCATGTTGTATTTTTCTGTGATTAAATGCCTCTGGAATGATTCGGTGTCACTGCTGTTCTTCATTTTATGTTTGTTTCTGAATTTTATGAACAACAACGAGTTTTGATCAGGAGTGTAGTTTAACTGTGAATCGAATTCATAACCGTGACTAGGAGAGTGGCAAGTGTTTTTAAAGAAATCATTAGAGTAAAAATCTATGCTGTTGATGAATCTCCAATTTGCTGCAATTGAAAAAGCGCTGCTGAAATAAAAGCCTTCTTCGTTTCTAGTGTTACTTCCAGCAGCAAATGCATTGCTATAAAGACAAATATATTCTTTTGCATAATTTCGATATAATAATGTGAAGTCAATATATCCGGCTGCTTGAAATGTTCCGCCTATTAATCCAGCAAAACCTTTGTTGTCGCTCATCGCGATTTCTCCATATAAGACTATGTTTTTCAAGATGTAATAAAAGTCCAGGCCTTGGTTTAAAATGTCACGTCCTCTGAAATAGAATAAATTATATACATTGTTTTCTGGATTTAATTCTGCGCTTAAAACTGTTTCGTGTATTGTATAACCTATCTGAAAATTAGAGTTCCTATAGCTTAGATTAGCGCCATATAATTGTTGTCTGATGGCCTTTCTGTCCATTATTTCATTATATGTCCTATGTAATCCGCTTTGTTGCAGACTTGTGATTACAGTAGGAGTTTCATTCAGGCTATCGTATGTTAACACGTTAGCATCTGTTAGTTTATTGGAATAAAATATGCTCAGTTCGAAGTTGTTGTATTTTAATGTGCTAGCAGCTCCTCTTAAATAATAACCTTCATTAGCTGATTTGCTTGCGCTGATCTTCTTGCTTCTTCTTAAAAGACTTTCACCTCTTGCCACGAACGACATTCCGTTTCCCATTGTCAGACCTTGACCAAAGGAGATTTTATAATCTCCAATGGCTAAGGTCTTGCAAAAACCAAAACTAAAAATTATGAAATGAAATGAAGAATAATCGAATCCGGAGTAACATTGATTGCCCAACATACTCCTTATGGAATCGTTTATGTTTTTTCTAAACAGGTATTCTCCAGGATCTTTTTCCAGAACTAAACCTGCTTCGATTTTATCTTTGTATGAAAAGTTATATCGTAAATACAACTTCTGCGGGCTACCTAAATATGTAGAATTAGGTTTTGCATAAAGCAGAGAGTCTTCGATTTCTTTATATCCTTCTTTCTTGTTAAGACATTGATTAACTTCAAATAGGACTTTATTTTTTCCATATTTTAAAATATGGCTTAGTGATGCCTTTTCTTTATTGTGTCTATCTTCAAAGCATATAAGAGGTTTGATTATTTCAATGCTTTTTTCATCTAAGCCATCCACTTCATAAAGTTCTTCTATGAATTGGAAATCGCCGAAGTTCCTTTTGTAGTTCTTGATGTTTTCTAGTTGGAAAACGCTTATGAACTTGAATTCTGCAAGTTGGTCAATGTCTTCGCTATTGATGTTTATTGGGTTATCGACGATATTCCAATAAGCCTCTATCATCTCGGAGTAATCTATGTTTTCAATCTCATTGTTTTCCGACATTCTTTCTAAATGTTCAATTATCAATTCGTTGTTTGTCGTCTGGCAATAAGTATAATGAATTGGTAAAGTTAGTATAAGAAACAGAAACGTCTTTTTCATGATACACCTCCTTTGGGGCTCTTGTCTTTTAGTTTGAATACAATGCTGCAATTAAGAGATGCACCCAAGTCCTGACTCATTTGTCCGGCAATGTCCATGATGCACCATTTGTAAGTATATCCGAAGCCGAATGTGAACAATTCTGGATTAAGTTGGAATCCGCTTCTTATGAAAAAGCTCTTATGATATTCGTATTCGATGCCAAATCTGTAAGAGAAGTTGTCATCGAAGTTTTCTTCTATTTCGCTTGTTATCATGAAGTCTTCTTTAATGAAATAAGAGAATCCTAATCTCATGACTACCGGAGTTTTGTAATTTGTAGAAGTTCTGATTTTAACATGGATGGGATTGAAAAGATAAGCCCCGAGACTCAGATTCTCATTTATTTCATATTGTAAACCTAATTCAAAAGTAGGAGTGGAGAAGGTGTCGTAATCTCCAGAGAAATTAAAATATATATAGTCGAGTTTAAGCCCTATTTTCAGATGCGGGCCGAAGTTTCTTGCTAAAGCTATTCCGATTATGTTTTCGTTATAATGTTCATAACCGAATTGAGAAGCAGAAATCCCTATTACGCCAATATTTAATGGGAAAAGTACACCTATGTTTTTATATCCTAATTCCTTTAATAAGAAACGATTTTCGTAAGATATTCCGATGCTTAAGTGGTTGTATGAAGATATTCCTGCAGGATTGTTATGCAGTGCCCATAGGTCGCTTGATGCTACGGAACATTTCCCAAGAGAGTTTGTTCTGCCTCCGCTTGGTTGGAGTAGGTCCCACGCATATACGTGTGTGAATAAAGACATGACTAACAAGCCTGCAATAAAAAAACGTTTCATATAAAATAATGGTTTGTTGGTATCGCAAAAGTAGAAAAATAATTGAACGATTTGAAATAAAATGTATCTTTGTAGTATGTTAAAAATTAATGTGTAGTAAGTTAAAGTTTATTAGGTAGTATAAAAAATTAAAGTTATGGAATACTTAATCTATTTAGTAGCAGTAGTTTTCATTATTGTAGGAATCATCGGTGACGTAGTGCCTGGTTTGCCTGGCGTACCAATCAGTTATGCTGCGATGATTTTATTGCATTTTTTTACCGACATAACATACTCAAATGAGGCATTAATTATATATGGTATATTGTGTGCGGTGATAACGATTGTCGATTATTTTGTCCCTATTTGGGGTACTAAGAAATTTGGTGGCACCAAAGCCGGCGTGAGAGGAAGCACTATTGGATTGGTCGTTGGCGTTGTTGTCTTGCCTATTTTAGGAATAGTGATAGGACCATTCGGTCTCATCGGCATTTTGGCAGGACCATTCATTGGAGCATATATAGGAGAGAAGATGTCAGGTGTTGACGATCAACTAGCATGGCGTTCTGCTATTGGCTCTTTCGTAGGATTCGTGGCAGGAACATTATTAAAGGTAGTATATTCTTTGGTAGTTGGTTTTGTGGTGATTAAGGATATTATCACATCATTTTTTTAAGTCAACAAGACCACAAGACAAAAAGTAAAAGTCGCGGCAATGTAAAAATGTTGACGCGATTTTTTTTAGAATTTTTATAAATATGCATTATGAATTATGCATTGTTTCAATGTTTAACGTGGTGATTCCGTGTTCTTTCCCTACGATGTAGAGTTTGCCGTTGTCATTTGGATTCTGACGGAAGTCACTCATAACTAATTCTTTTCCTAAAATAAATTGGTGGCAAACAAAAGTGTCGCCTTCTTTCATGGTAGAGTTTTCGCAGTGTTCAGCGATGAAATTATTGTTGCCGAGATAACGGACAACGCATATTCTATTAGGCAACCATCCGATACGGACTTTGTCGTCGACATTAAGGTCTTGCGTTGAAATGATTTCTAGGTTAAATACTTCCGATTCAATCTTGTTTTCTTTCATTAACAAATCGCAGAAAACATTCCAATTTTCTCCTATGGCATAATTTGACAATACGTTGAGTGTGCGTAAGGAAACATTGTCGTAACCTCTTGTGGAATAGTTCCATACACGTTCCAAGGTGCTTTCTGAGATATGTTGTCGTAACTCTAATTCAATCAATGATGTAAGTTCGACAAAATCAGAGTGTGTTGCTAATGGTTTGCCTAATTTCATCTCAACTCGTTCGCGTAAGGCGCAGATTTGTGGTATGTCGCTTTTTATTGTCATGATATTTAAGTCTAATGACAAAAGACTAATGGCAAAAGTTTGTTAGAGATACTTGTTGGGTGTTTTTACAAGTTCTATTTCCCAATAGTCATTGTCAATTATATTTTTTGTTACAAAAATATGATTATTTTTGACAGATAAAACATTGGTTATGTCTAACGAGAGCGCGATATTCGAAAATAAAGATTTTAAATCAGACGATAAAGTTTCTTATTGTGATTTTAACTTGTTGAAAACCACGGTTTCATCTAAGTTGTGGAGGATGAGCCGTGATGGAAAGTACTTCCTCGTAAAGACAACAAAAGACAATTCGGAGCATCAGTTGAAGATGCTTCGCCGCGAGTATGAAATGTCGATAGGATGTGATAATCCGTATATAGTTCACATTTTTACATACGAACACGATATTCATGAAGGCGACGGCATCGTGATGGAATATATAGAAGGGCGTACTTTAGATGAATATCTTTTAGAGAAGCCTTCGCTTGATTCACGGCAGAGGGTATTCGGAGAATTGCTTTCGGCGGTTAATTATCTGCATAAAAGAGGAATAATTCATAACGACCTGAAGCCAGAGAACATACTTATCACACGAGCTGATGATACCTTGAAAATCATTGACTTCGGACTCGCAGATAAAGACGTTTTCTATGTCTGGAAAACATTGGGCTGCACTCATGACTACGCTTCGCCTGAATTAGGAAGTCAAAGTAAAGACATTGACGCTCGCAGTGACATATATTCAATAGGTATGATAATGCGCGAGATCTTTGACGGAAGATATTCGCATATTATAAAAAGGTGTTGTGAGGAAAATCCTAAACAACGTTATTCTGATATAACAGAATTACAGAAGTCTTGGCAAGGCAGAAACAGAATCTGGAAATGGTTTGCAGCATTTTGCGTGTTTGCTGCTATTGTAGTGCCGACCTTTTTATATGCAGATTTGAAGATAGAGGAGGCAAAGAAAATCAGACATAGAGAGCAGTTGATAGAAAGTGTGAAAGCGGAAGTGACGCAGATGTTTGAGACTGCTCTTGACAGTGTGACTAAGATTGAGAATATTACGGCGAAATATCAGTATATATCAGATTTTACAAAAGAATATATAGAATATAATTCCCAAAAACTCTCCGAAATTCAAGACCCGGAATTGCGTAATATAATAACGCTGGAGATGACGATGGTATCGAATGAGTATTGGAGGCGTTTTTGAAGACTACAAGACCACAAGACTACAAGACCACAAGTTAGTATGTAGCTTATGTGGCGTCTTAAGAATATCAAAGTCGCATCAATGAATCATCATTAACGCGACTTTTTTATTCCTAATTCCTAATTTTCATCCCTAATTAATAATAACATTGTGTCTCTGCGTCTCTGAGACTTTGCGTCTTTAAAAAGACAACAAAAGACAAATATTTTTAATACCCTTTTTTATACTTTTGTTGAAGCAACAGCCATGTGAAAAAAATCTTTTTTTTCTTTGCGATTGTTAGAAAAGTTTTCTAATATTGCAAGACAAATCGATAAACACAAGAGTGTTTGTCTTTCTCGCTGATGAACCTAGGAAATTCATTAACGGTAAGAGAGGACAAACCCTGTGCTTCAGTAAGTATGCATATCATTATGTGTACCGCTTTAGCGTAGGCTGTTGCTTTTTTCTTTACCACGGTTTTCCTAGGACCTATCAGCTGAAAAAAGATTAACGCCTACGTTTTTTATTTCCATAAAGAACGTATGGTAAGATTTGTAACAAACTGAATTATTAACAAATAAACTGATTAAGTTATGAATTTTACAGAACAATTGGTTGCCATGTGTGTCGCAGTTTTGAAGGCAGATGGTAAAAACAAAGCAGAAGAATTTGAGACAATTCGTGCTATAGCTCAAGACTTGGAACTTGATATGAACGAAGTCGAGGCTTGTATCGCTAACGAATTGAATGCTACAAGAGAATTGTTATGCGTTACAGCAGAGGTTAAAGCTGAAGATGCAGAAATCATTATGCATGCTTGCGTTGCTGTTGTTCTCGCTGATAAAAATGTGGCAGAAAAAGAAGTGGCTCTCTTGCTCGAGATAGCTCAAATGTTGAAACTCAATACAGCAAAAGTAGTTTTGGCAATTGCTACATTCGCTCAAAACGACCGCAGTATTAAAATTGAAGGCAACGACACTCCTGACATGGAAGATGAAGTTGAGGTAGAAGAATAATTGTTAAACGATTAAAACAAAGACATTATGAGAACATATAATCAAGCATCACAAGATATCATGCCTTTGATGATGAACTTCACAAATCCAACAACTATTTCTGATGAACAACAAATTCCATTCGTTTATAACGATATGAACCAGACAACAGATGTCAATATGAGAGTCGTTGGAACTCGTTGTTTGCGCTCAAGTTCTACACGTAAAAAAAATAGAACAGGTGGTACTAATACAGTGACAGATCGTAAAAATGAAATTGACGATTCAAAAGTAGTTCGTTAATGGTTTTTATATTCACAAATAAAAATGACATACACCCAACTAATGTGATTAAGCATCTCGTTAGTTGGGGTGTCCCTGTTTTTCGACTAAATACAGAATATTTGCTCACAGACTATCAGTTCAAATGGTGGTGCGACGAGAACGGTTGTGACTTTTATATCCGCAATATAAAAAATAATCTAGAAGTTTATGGACATGAGATAACAGCGGTGTGGGAACGCCGGGCGATGATTCCTAAAACTTTGCCTATAACACATCGCGAACGTTCCATAAATAAATACAATAAGGAAGAGGCTCACGGATTCTTGAGTTTCCTCCGTTATTATATGCGCGACATATATTCCATCGGAAGTATTGTGGAGGATCGTCCCGCAGAATCCAAGATGCTGCAACTGGCTGTTGCTAAAAGCATTGGCGCAAAAGTACCCGACACTTGTTATGCTAATTATAAAAGCGCATTCGATGATTTGTGCTCCAAACATGAAGAGTTGTCGCTTAAGTCGATAAACAATGACAGCATTTTCATTGATGGTGAGAAGGAATATGTGTTCTATTCTCAGAAATGTAAATCTACAGACCTTATGAAACAGGCTCCTGAAGCATTCTCACAGACAGCCTGTTATTTGCAAAATTATATAGACAAAAAATATGAACTGAGAATTACGGTATGCGGCAACGATATAGTGGCATGCAAGATTGATTCTCAGATACAAGGAGAGACAACCGGCAAGATAGACTGGCGACAAGGTTATGATTATAATCTGCGACAAGAGATTGTGGAGATACCAGATTCCGTTAAGGAATTATGTCTTTCCTATTTGAAGAAGATGAAGCTTAACTTCGGATGTTTTGACTTTATCGTGACACCCGATGACGAATATATATTTTTAGAGTGCAATCCTAACGGACAATGGCTCTGGATTGAGCTTGAAACAGGATTCGACATTTCTAAGATAGTAGCGAGAAATTTGAGTAAAAATGAAAGTGTAATAATCTCAACAGATGACCGTTGAGTGTTGACAAATAAAACTATGGCAGACATCAAGAAAACAGCAGCATACGGTGAATATGTTATTAACATAGCAAACGATAATAGCGTTGAAGTGTTAAAAAACAATACCGTTTGTGATAATTCAAAAGCAGCATTGCGCGACATTGCCGCACTTGTAGGATTTGAGGTGGATGCCAAATGGAATACAAGACAATTAGGTGCGAAGTTGGTGGATTTTATTAATGAAGGTGTGGAGGTGAAACCTGTTGCAGTAAAGCCAGATTTGAATGTAAATAAAACCAAAACAGAAATAAGAGCAAATTCTCAGCTTGTTGAGATTGTACGCTTGGATGTTTGTAAGTTCTTGGAAAACAATGATGAATTGCTTTTCAATGAACGTGATTTCCAGATTCATCTCGCAACATGGCTGCGCAAATCTGACAAATACGATGATGTAGATGTGGAATATTATGTGCCTAACAAGGAACTTGACAACTACATCTGGGAAAGCGAGTTGCGTCTTGATATTGTAGTTAAGAAAGATGGTGAATATTGTCCTGTGGAATTGAAATACAAGACCAAAAAAGTTGAACGTAAGATTGCACGCTTTGACGAGATACTTGAAGATAAAGTCGTTGTGATGAAGAACCAAGGAGCGCAAGACTTAGGAATGTACGACTTCTGGAAAGATGTGCGCCGTGTGGAACTGGTGCGTAACCGTTTTGCAAATGTTAAAGGCGGATTGGCAGTATTTCTGACCAATGATGAAGCATATACAAAAGCATGCAGACCAACATCCAACAACAATAAGCTTACGATGGAAAACGGACTGCATCCAAAGCAGAAACACTGGCTGAAACCTGAGACAGCATGCGCAAGAACACACCGAAATTTCGAAGTTGAAAAAGAATATTCTATCGAATGGCATGACAAGGAAATAGACAATGTGAAATTCCATTATTGCTGCGTGGTGGTTTGAAATAAACTGAATATAAACCGAAAATTGATAAACACTTTAAAACATAAAAATTATGGCAGATATCAAGAAAACAGCTACATACGGCGAGTATGTTATTAATGTGGCAAACGACAACAGTATTGAAATGTTAAAAAATGGTGTTGTATGTGAAAATTCAAAAGGAACAATGCGCGATATCGCAGCACTTGTAGGTTTTTCCGTAGATTCAGATTGGAACACTCGTCAGTTAGGTGCTAAACTTGTAGATTTTCTTAACGAAAACAATCCAGCACCACAAACATCAAAACCAAAAGTCGAGACAAAACAAGAAGAGCCAAAATCAACGCCAGCGGAAAGCTTCAAGGCATCAGCAGCAGAAAGCGCTTCTGCTAAGGTGAGAGTTTATGGTAAAGCTCAAAACCGTACAGCTCTCGGCATCGCTCACGCATATATGGTAATGTTCCCTCATGCCACATTGGAAGATCTTCGTAAGGCATTCCCTAACGAGTTGAATCCAGACAAAGGCGTGAAGGAAAACTTTATTTATGCAGAAGAAAAAGGAACAAACGCAGACTGGAATGGCTATTTCAAAGGTGATGATGAGGTTCTTACAATGGGTGATGGCAAGAAAGTGGCTGTCGTTTCAATGTGGACAAAACCAAGTTTTGAACGTATTGTTTCTCATGCAAGAGTTTATGACATCGTTGTTGCGCAGTTTGATGCGGCAGACAAAGGTGGCAAGAAAGGCGGCTTCCGCTTAGAATACTTGAACGGCTATGTTCCTCCAGTACCAGAACAAAAGAAATCTAAGACAGGACTCTGGATTGCAATAGCAGTCATTGCTATAATTATTGCAGTTTTAGCAATGCTTTTAGGTAAAAAGGCTGAGACTAAAGTTGTTGAGGTTGAAAAGATCGTGACAGTCGTTGACACAGTTTATCTCCAACAGCTCGAAGAGATTGAGAAAAACTTCAATGCAGCAGAATTTGCTTTAGGAAAAGCAGAATTAAGTGAAGACGCTAAGTTTGTCCTTCACGACCTTGCAAAGATGATGCAGAAGAATCCTTCTATCAGACTTAAACTTGTAGGTCACACATCAGCAGAAGGTGATGCTGCTCTCAATCAAAGACTTTCAGAAGCTCGTGCTAAATCAGCAGTAGATTTCCTCGTATCACATGGTGGTATTGATGCATCACGTCTTGAGGCTGTCGGTAAAGGTTCAAGTGAATTGAAGAACACAGCTAACCCAATGGCACCAGAAAATCGTAGAACAGAATTCATTGTTATTGAATAATTATTATAATTACAAATGAGGAGACATTTGGTGTCTCCTTATATTTTTTAAATAATAATCCAGTCGTGATAGACTTCACGTTATAAAACAAATTGACCTCACGACAAGTGGTGACAAATGTAAAGTTGCAATAAAAACATCAAAATGAAAATATTAATAACAGGTTTTGAACCATTTGGAAATATTGATTCCAATTCATCGTGGGAAGTGGCTTCAAAAATAGCATGTCATCATTTTGAAGAACATACAGTGTATGTTGAACAGCTACCCGTAAGTTTTAATCGTGCTGGTGATGTTTTGTCAAACGCCATACAAGCACATCGTCCTGATTTTGTTTTGATGCTTGGACAGTCGGGTGGAGCAGAGAAGATAAAGATTGAAAGAGTGGCTCTTAACATGATGGATGCTAAGAAAGCTGATAATGATGGTTTTATGCCATTTGAACTTCCTATAGATAAAGATGGTGAAAATGCTTGTTTCACCAATGTTCCTTTAAAAGAAATATTAGAAGAAATTGAAAAAGCAGAAATACCGTCGATGATATCCAATTCGTGCGGCTTGTTTGTCTGCAATTGTACTTATTACAAAGCCTTGTCGTATTGTATAGACAAAGGTATAAAGTGTTTGTTCGTTCATCTTCCTTATTATGATGGACAGAATGGAATACCAGAAGGCAAGGCGATGTTGGATTTGAATATAATGGTAAAAGCAATAGAAATAATAATCAAAACATTATGAATAAAATAAAGGAATTTAAAAAAGGATTGTCAATAGTCTTTGATGACAATCTTCACACCAAGAAATGGCATAATTACGTTGATTATGCAATAATCGGTCTCATCATTATTTCAACTTTGGAAGTTTTTCTTTCCACCTATAGCGGCATAGTTGAAAGATATAGCAGATGGCTTAATTTCGTTGATTATTTCACCACCATATTCTTTACCATAGAAGTATGCTTACGTATCTGGTGCGCCGACCTTATCGATGATAAATATAAAGGATTCTGGGGAAGAGTGCGTTATTGCTTCTCATTCTATGGATTCATAGATATAATCTCAACATTCCCGTTCTATCTGCATTTCTTCATGAAGATACCATACGCAGCGCTTAAGGTCTTGCGTATAGCACGTCTTCTCCGTATCTTCAGGTATATGAAAGCGTTCAATATTCTTTCCAGAGCCATTAAGGCGAAAAAACAGGAAATGATTGTCTCGCTGCAGTTCCTCACTATCGTGACATTGATACTGTCGTTCATCTTGTTTTTCGTAGAACATGAAGTCCAGCCTGATGTTTATAACAATGGATGGAAGTCGGTGTTATGGGCTTTTGCTCAGTATATCGGCGACCCTGGTAATTTTGCTGACACTCCGCCAATTACCCTGATAGGACGTCTTATAGCTTGCATCATCGGTATTTTAGGTATTGCTATTTTTGCCGTGCCTGCTGGTTTGATAGGTTCAGCATTTACAGAGGTGATGGGAGAAGACGCCAAATCGGAGGCATTGAAGAATAATGCTTATAACATCAATGAATTTATGCTCGTGAAAAGTATAAAGCGTGCTGGAGTTTTCTTTCCTGCTAAGAATCTCAGCATGGGAGACTTACAATACGATTTGGGCTTGTCTGATACGGAAGTCATCAAGGCTGTTTCAAAGTCAAAGAATCTTCGTCTGAAAAATCTTGCCAGTGCCATCAGTTCTGGTCCTAAGACAGATATGATAGTGGTCAATCAATTTCATGTTAATACTTCATACGGTTCTCATATTGATAGAGGTTCATCAGTCACTCTTGTAAATCCTTTGGGAAGAGGCGATAACGGACTGAGTTACTTTACATGGCATATCGCTCAAATAGCAGGATTTAACTTCGTTTCAAATGAATTGTTCTCCAGAACTCATCCTGATGTTAACTCTCGTTGTAACTTCTATACGGTAAATGAACCAGACAATCCATCGTTCCGTATATTTGTCGATGACATCACTCGCAACAAAGGCAAGAACGACTGGGTCGTCGTTATTGCAGGAGAGCAGGTAGTGAAGAATTCTCCGTATGATTTTCATTTTGAATTAGGCGGAGAACGAGGAGAAACATCATTCGATTTTGAAGACTGTATCCCATGGAACGGTACTTTAGTAAAGCAACTATATGAAGATTTTTCAAAGACATTGGAAGAAAACCTGCAGTTGAAAACGGACTTGCATCAGGTGCAGCCTAAGGTCGGAAAACAGAATATAGCACGTTATCTTAAGACACAAACGGAGGCAAATGTGTTGCTTATCACTGTTTCATACGACCTTATGGTGTTTAACAAAAATGTTTATGAAGCAATCGTAAATGTAGCTCAGGTACTTAACAAAAATTTGGAAACACGTAAACCGCAAGGTTTGCATTTGGAAGAATATAATGTAAGACCAATAGACTCTCAATATTGGAGAGGACTTTATCTTAAAAACTGAAAATTAGCTGTGAGCTATGAGTAGTTATGAGCGATGGCTCGTAGCTCACAGCTCATAGCAAAAGAATAACTCCTAATTTAAAAGTGACGCTTCATTGTGTGTGTATATTTATGAAACAATGAAACGTCTCTACTTGTTGTCTCGTTGTCTTGTTGTCTTTAAAAAGACAATAAAAGACATTTTTTCCATTACATTATTTATTTACTTTTGCGAATGAGTAACAGCCATGTGTGTTATGAGATGCGAGCAACGAGAAGTGAGCAAATGCTCAAGGCTCACAGCTCATAGCAAAAAAATATCGTTCCAATGTTGCAGGAATGAAATTATTTCTTAACATTGCAACATAATTCGATAAACACATGAGTGTTTGTCTTTCTCGCTGATGAACCTAGGAAATTCATTAACGGTAAGAGAGGACAAACCCTGTGCTTCAGTATGTACGCATATCATTATGTGTACCGCTTTAGCGTAGGCTGTTGCTTTTTTCTTTACCACGGTTTTCCTAGGACCTATCAGCTGAAAAAAGAATTGACGCCTACGTTTTTTTATTGTTTCTATAAAAACGTACGGCAAGGGAATATACCGAAAATCCCTAACAGAGTAGGTGGAAATGATAAAAATATAACCATGGGACTTTTAAACAATTTAATGGATAAATTCAAAAACGCTGAATTTACCGTTGCTCCTAACAAAAAGTTAAAGACTATTTCATCAGATTTCAAAAAGACATTCGATCTTACGCTTGTATTTTACAAAGGCAGCCAAATAGCTGACGGTGACATGACTCTAGCAGCATTAAATAAAAAAACTACTAAAGAAGTAAATGCTAAGGCTGATGGATTGAAAATCAAAGCCAGCATGAAAGTAGGCGATGCTGAAAAACTGTTTGATTCAAACTTCGGCGTTACAGTTCAAATCAAAGATAAAGCAGGAAGCAAACTCGTTCCTAATGGCATCACTATCGGACAAGCCGCAAGGGGAGAGTATTAAATAATTAACTATTGATTGTTGACGGAAATTATAAACCATTTAAAACATTAAAATTATGGCAGAATTCAGTTTAGACGGCCGTACAAAAGTTAAGACTTTAAAGGCTAATTTCAAGAATGCTTTCGGAGCAACATTACGTGTTTACAAAAGCGAATCATGTAAAGGCAGTTTTGCAGATGACGATGCAACATTAGCATCTCTTCGTGCAGAAGGTAAAAAAGGTGGCGAACTTAAAGTTGCTGGTAACCTCAAAGTTGGTAACTTCGAAAAGAAAGTCGCTGAACTTTATGGTATCGGTGTTCAAGTAGCAAATGCTGACGATTCAGCTCTTGCAAACAACGATATCACACTTGCAGCAGCTGGTAAATGATTTTTAATGATAGAGTCGGAGAGGATTTCTTCGGCTCTATTATTTGCTGGGTCTTAAACTAATTAAACTTATGGCTCTTAAAGATTCATTCAAAAAACTTGATTTAAGCAAGGCTACAAATGTTGTATCTTCTGTAACTAATACAATATCACAAACTGTTGATAAGTTGAGAACGTCTGATAGTAAGACAGAAGAAGGAGAACTTACAATAGATTCTGTCGATTCATTGAGCGGTTATCTTCAATCGTTGCAGGCAGATGCTTCTCCTTGTGTTATGATGGCATTACAGTCGCAGCTTCAAGTATTGAAATATGTGCAGTCACCATCGATGATGCTTATGGCTGTAGATAACATCATGCTTTGTCTACACAAGGCCTTGAAGTCGGCGGAAGATGAAACAACGAAGGATAATCTGAAAGAGACATTCACCACACTTATACAAAGTTTTATATTTGCTGTAGAAGCTAAATTGCGTTATGAAATAGATAGCGCTCGCGAAGAGTCTATTCAATTGCTTGCTGAAGCTGGAGATCTGCTTATGTCGAGTGTCACATCGACGGCAATGATGGTAGTTCCAGTGGCAGCAGGTCAAAAGATCGGTCATGTTTTACCAAAAATGGTCAATGTATTTGCTCAAAATGCAGAGCAGAAAAGTTTCCTCGGACGTCTTATTATGGTGAAAGGTAAAAAAGCCTTGATAGAAGAAAAGAAAGCAGAGTTCGACAAAACCTTAAACTATATATTTGAGACACTTGATAACTATTCTGCTATGATTGGTCCATCAATCCAATTGCATGGAATGTTGAAACGTTATGCAGATGTTTTGGTGGAAAGATATACCATAGAACAATATGATTCTGTTGCTAAACAGATTAATGATAATGACGCAAGTCGTTTGGGGTCATATGTGTCATCTATTGAAAAAGACGTAAAAACCATTGTTGAACCAAAGGGCTTGCTGAACAAATTAAGTATGATAAGTGCTGGAGCTAACATTCTTTTCAAGACATTAGACCAGGTCACGAAGTCGCATACAAAACTCAATTATGAATCGGTACGCAACATTAAACGTTCTTTGCAAAGTGATTTGGAAGGTTTTGAGGCGCAGCTCGCTAAATATGATGCAGATATTGCAAAACTAAACGATGAGATAAAATCTCTATCAATAGTAAAACATGGTCGTAAGGTTGAACTGCAAAAGAAAATAGATAGTATAAATGTTGAAAGAGATAAAATGAACCAAACAATATTGGATTGCAAGCAACGAATAAATTATGTCACCGATATTATAGAGCCGATAAATGAAAAGGTAGAACAATATAGTTCTAACTTATATCGAATAGTTAATAAATTTGAATTTGTGATAAAATAAATAATAAAATAATAGATTTATGATAGTAGTAATTACTTATATCCTTAATCTATTGTCACCTGTTGTAAACTTTTTAGGCTTTATGGGCGTTGGATGCGCTTGGCTTATGGATGACAATATGGAAGTCTTGATAATGACTGCAATAGCAGCTGGTATAGGGCTTGTCTTCGGAATCTTAGCATACAAAAACGACATTCCTCCACGTTGGTTTTGGTCTAAATCAAGAAATAGCATGTTCGAATTTTCGGTAGCCGCTGTATTTGGATATATGGTGAATATAGCAATGTATCCTCCTGCTGTTTATTTTATTATGAGAACAATAGAAGAGATGGCATGACGGCTTGTGGCTGTTGGATGTAGTAATAAATAAATCTTGAGATTGTCTTTTTTTTGAGACGACATTATTTAATTGCATTATGAAACAGAAATATTTCACAAAATCAGCTTTTAAAGATGCTTTGGAATGTCCAAGGCAACTTTATTATTATAATAACGAAAAATACGAAAACCAGAATAATGACGACAGTTTCTTGCAGGCTTTGGCGGAAGGCGGTTTTCAAGTCGGAGAGTTGGCTAAAATATATTACGACATAGATGATAATGACGTGAAGTCTTTGGATTATAATGCTTCATTGGAAAAGACAAAAGAGCTTTTAAGAAATAAGGATGTTAATATTGCAGAAGCGGCTTTCCGTTATAACAACTGTTTCGTACGTGTCGATATCTTGAAGAAAAACGATAAGACGATTGAACTTATAGAAGTCAAGGCTAAGTCGTGGACAGAGGAGGAGAGCTTCGTAAATAAAAAAGGAGAAGTGGCTTCTCCGATTAGAGAATATGTCTACGATGTGGCGTTCCAGAAATGGGTTGTTGTCAATGCTTTGAAAGAATTGTATCCTGGACAAAGGTTTAATGTAAAGGCTTATCTTATGATGGCCGATAAAGGTAAGATTGCCAGCATAGATGGAATGAACCAGTGTTTTCGTATTGTTAAAGAAAATGGAAGAACAAAAATTGAAAGAACTTCCGATGCCATCAAACTGAAAGATGAGGCTCATGTGCTGACGGCTTTCGATGTGGATGATCTTTGTGATGCGATTATAAAAGGCGAAACGGGAGAACAAGAGAAATTGATGGGGATGAAATTCGAGCCTTTTGTTGATAAAATGTCGCAGTGCTATTGCAATCAGACTAAATGCGAAACAACAATCGGATCTAAATGTTTCTGTTGTCCGTTCGATACATCGAAAGACTCACGGCTTCTTTCCGGTTATAAGGAATGTTGGAAGGAAATGGCTGGTTTTAAAGACGATGACTTCGAAAAACCTCTTGTGAAGGATTTGTGGGGAGCATATATAAAAAGGAATAAGTTTATTGAAAACGGTGATTATTTTTTGGAAGACTTGGATGAAACCGATTTCAATGATACCAAAGATACTCCTGGTCTGAATCATGTTGAGCGCAAACTGTTGCAGATTGCTTTGGCAACGAAAAATAAAGACATGATGAGAGATTTCGCAGCTGATATAAATGATGGAGTTTATATCAATGTTGATGAATTGAGAGATGAAATGTCGAAATGGAAATTCCCGCTTCATATGATTGACTTCGAGACAACGGCTGTGGCTCTGCCATTTTATAAAGGATTACGTCCATATGAGCAGGTGGCTTTTCAATTCTCACATCATGTTATTGAAAAAGCAAACGGCTCTTATGTCGTGAAACATATAGGTCAATATCTTAACACCAAAAAAGGATTCTTCCCAAACTTCGAGTTTACGAGAGAATTGAAGAGACAGCTGGAAAAAGATGAAGGCTCTGTGTTCCGTTATTCTAACCACGAAAACACAATTCTCAGATGTATTTACGAACAACTCGAAAAAAGCGAAGAGAAAGATAAGAAAGAACTGATGGATTTCATAGACACGATAACCCACAAAGACGATCATGTGGGCGAAAGAGACATGATTGACTTATGGGATGCGGTAAAAAAATATTATTATCATCCATCGATGAAAGGCAGCAATTCCATTAAGGTGGTACTTCCTGCTGTGTTGAATTCCAGTAAGTTGCTTAAAAACAAATATTCGAAGCCTATTTATGGAAAGGATATAATTAGTCAGAATTATAATGCAGGCAATGCTAAAGTTTGGATAAGTTATGATGAGAATGGAGTGGTGGAGAATCCTTACAAACACCTAGAGCCAGTGTCGGCGTTTCTGAATATCAGTGAGGCAGAAATCAAACAATATGAAAATTCCTTGGATGAGTCGGTTTGTGACGGTGGTGCGGCATTAGCTGCATACTCCAGACTGCAGTTCAGTGATGATATAGCTTCGGAGGCATTGCAGGAAGCATTGTTGCGATATTGTGAATTAGATACCTTAGCTATGGTGTTTATCTGGGAATATTTCAATGAGGTGATATGACTATAGAAAAAATTATAAATTAAATTTAAATTACAATTACTTTAAAATTTTTAAAATTATGTTAAAAAAATGTACATTATTATTGATGATGGGAATGTTGGTGCTGTTCTCATCATGTAAAAAAGATCCAGTTCAAGAATTGGAGTCAAGATTAAAAAGTATGGGTGGTCCATCTGCAGAAATAGGAGCAGTTGAATACACAATTTCAAAAATTGTTGCATCAGATCATGATGTGTTTTACAAAATAGGTGAACGTAAAATATTGTTCTCATGTTTGTCAACCATGAAGGCAGGTGTTGATATTTCTAAATTTACAGCAGAGAATGTTGTGATTGATGAAAAGAACAACACTATGAAGGTCACACTGCCAAAACCAAAAGTCATCGCTTTTAGTATGCCTGCCGAATCAATCAAGTTAGAGTGGGAAAAAGCTACAGGTTTGCGTCAGAAATTCTCAGAAGAGGATAGACTCCAAATACAGAAATTGGCTGAAGAACAAATCAAGTGTGATGTTGAAAATTTGGGTATCATTAAAGATGCTGAAGATCAGACACGTCTTATCATAGAAGGTCTTGTCGCTAATTTTGGATACAAGAAAGTCGATGTTGTGTTTGAAGCTCCTGTTGAACAACCACAAGAAGAAGTAAAAAAATAATCCAAATCGGAGCAAAGGGAAATATTAAGTGTTTAACGATTTAATATATTATAATATGGAAAAAAGATATAACGAAGAACTTGAGCAGTTGATTGAAATAGCCTTGACAGATGGCACTTTGACAGATAAAAAGAAAGATGTTATCTTTAAGAAAGCTCAGGCATTAGGTGTTGACATTGATGAACTTGAAATGGTTTTGGAAGCAAGAGTTTATAAGATGTCACAACAAGCAAATAATGTTGCACCTGTACAACCAGAAACTCCAGCAGAAGAAAAGAAACCAATTATCAGCGATGCGACAAAAGAAAAAATTAAAAAAGGTGCAGTACCAACAGTAAAAACTGTTGGTAAAGGTGGTGCTAAATTAGTTGGTGGTGTCGCAACAAAAGTGGGTATGGGCTTGTTAAGCAAAATATTGATTGCTACGTTAATTGCTGGTGCAATGGCGGCTATAGGCTATGGTATCCATAAATTGATAGAAGCAAATAAATTGGATATACTTGACACACCTAATGTTGTTACAAAAATCCGTAAAATCGCTGAATTAAATACATATACATACGTCGATCAAGTTGTGGTAAAAGACCAAGTAACAACACAAGAAATATCAAAGCATTTATTTGGTAGCGGCGTTGATACAGTTGATGTAAATCACGAATATGTGTATTTGATAAAAGGAATAGTAAGAGCTGGCTACGATTTCAGCAAACTTAAAGATGGTGATATCAAGGCTTCAAACGACACATTGTGGATTACATTGCCACCAGCAGAATTTTTGGATGTAATCAGCAATCCTTCAGATGTGATTGTGTTCTATGAAGAAAAATCAGATTACTGGACTTACGAGGAATTGCAAAGCAAGAAAGGAGAAGCTAGAAATCAGATTGAACAGAACGCAATAGAAAGAGACGTTTTGGGAAGAGCTGAAAAAGCAGGTGAAGAAAAAGTTACCAACCTCTTCAAGTCATTCGGCTTCAATGTCGTTGAAATTACACAAAAATAAAATACTTCACAAAATCTGCTTTTAAAGTTGCTTTGACTTGTCCAAGGCAACTTTATTATTATAATAACGAAAAATACGTAAGTCAGAATAATGACGACATGACACTTTGGCGATGGTATTCATCTGGGAATATTTTAACGAGATGATTTCATAGCAGCATCCCAAAGCGTTAGGGATTGGAGCGGCATCCTTTGCGAGCGAAGCGGGAAATGGGATTCGGGAACGGGGATTTGGGGATAGATTTTTTGAGCGAGGAGAAAACAAAAGCGAGCAAAGATATAGCGGAAAGCCCGACGGCAGAGCCGGAACGCCCCAAAAGAATGACTAAAGGCTAATGTCAAAAGGCTAAAGAGTGAGGGGTATCAAGACCACAAGACTACAAGACAAAAAGTAAAAGTCGCATCAATTTCATTTCATTGACGCGACTTTTGTTATTTATTTAGCACCTTTCTTAGCTGCTTTTTCTTCAGCTTTAAGTCTTTCTTTTCTTAATTTCTTGAGTTTCTTGTCGATAGCCTTTTGATGTATCTTTGGATTATCGCCTGTGAACTGGTATTCATCGTAGATGTATTGGCTTTTGTCTTCGTTGAATACATATATCAATCTGGCTGTAATGACATTGTTATATTGGTCTCTTCTACAGTCGTATTCTCCGTTGATGAGGTAGAAGTCTCTCGTTCTGATCTTCGCCATGGAATATTGATAGCGAATGCCTAATTTGAATCTCTCGTGTATTCTGAATTTCAAATCGGCTAAGATGCTGTAGTCGCTGAGTTTGTAACTGTCAGGTCCTGTATAATTTAAATTTACGTTGGTTTCTCTGCCATGTTCAAATTCTTTCAATCCAACAAGTCTGCCGTAAGAAAATCCGAAACCGAAAGAGGTGATTTGCTTGTCGGTGAAATAAATCATCAATGGAACTTCAAGATATGTCAGGTTCAAATCGTAAGCGCCGTTGTAAATCACACCGTTGATGGTGTCGCTGTATGTTGCTCTTTGATGTGCGCCTTTTTGGTTGAAAACGACTTCAACAGATGCGTCAATGCTGAAGTTGTTTTTCTGATATACAGGGACGATAGCTCCAATACCGCCATGTAATCCTAAATTCTTGAAACCATATACCTGATCTCCGTCCACCTGCGAAAGATTGAATCCAACAAATCCTTCGCCTTTAACTATCTGAGCCTGGGCTTCTGTCTTGAATAACAATACAAAAGCACACATTATCAATATTGTAAAAATCTTTTTCATAACATCTTAACGTTAATGTGTTTCTTATATTATTTTGCTACACTAATTTTCATGCTTAAACTTATTCTCTTTCTCTCTACATCGAGTTCAGTTACAGTAACTCTCACTTTCTGATTGAGTTTCACCACTTCGTTAGGGTCTTTGATGAACTGGTTCGACATCTGGCTGATATGGACTAGTCCGTCTTGATGTACACCTATATCGACGAAGCAACCAAAGGCTGTGATGTTGGTTACGATACCTACCAATTGCATTCCGACTTTCAAATCGTTGATGGTACGTATGTCTTTGTTGAACTCGAAAAACTCGAATGTCTTTCTTGGGTCACGGCCTGGCTTTTCCAACTCGCTGATGATATCGTTTATAGTCTCGATGCCGAATTCGTTTTCGATGAAGTCTTTAGGATTTATCTTTGCGATAAGTTCTTTGTTGCCAATCAAATCTCTTACTTCCACATTGAGTTTTTTAGCCATCTTTTCTACTATATGGTAGCTCTCAGGATGTACGGCGCTCGCATCTAATGGCTGTGCTGCATCGTGTATTCTCAAGAAGCCTGCACATTGTTCGTATGCCTTTTCACCTAAACGAGGCACTTTCAACAATTGCTTGCGGCTCTTGAAACCGCCGTTTTCGTTACGATATTTTACAATGTTGCTTGCAATTTGAGGGCCGACGCCACTGACGTATGACAACAGCTGCTCGCTGGCTGAATTGAGTTCAACGCCTACAGCATTAACGCAGCTCTCTACGACATGACCAAGTTCTTCGTTAAGAAGCTTTTGGTTTACATCATGTTGATATTGGCCAACGCCGATAGATTTAGGGTCTATCTTTACCAATTCGGCGAGTGGGTCCATGAGACGGCGTCCGATACTTACGGCGCCTCTTACTGTGATGTCGTATTCTGGGAACTCATCGCGGGCCACTTTTGAAGCGGAGTAGATAGAAGCGCCGCTTTCGTTAACCATGACGGCTATGATGTCGCGGTCGAATTTTATTCCGCGGATGAAGTCTTCTGTCTCGCGTCCTGCAGTACCGTTGCCTATGGCGATAACTTCAATCTTATATGCATTGACGAGCGAACGTATTTTGTTTGTCGCTTGTCTTATTTCATTTTGAGGTGGGTGAGGGAAGATGGTCTCGTTATGTAACAAAGCGCCATATTCGTTAAGTATTACGACTTTGCAACCTGTTCTGAAGCCAGGGTCGAGGGCGAGGACGCGTTTCTGTCCGATAGGCGCTGCCAAGAGAAGTTGGCGAAGGTTTTCTGCGAATACCTTAATCGCTATTTCATCGGCTTTCTCTTTGTACAAAGCTCTAATCTCAGTCTCTAACGATGGTTCTAACAAACGTTTCCAAGCATCGTCGATAGCGTCCTGGACTAAATCTGTTGATGCGTTGTCAGCTTTGATGAAGATATTGTCGAGTGTCTTAAGTGCTTCTTCATCATTGATTTTCAGTTTCACTTTAAGCATTCCTTCAGCCTCGGCACGGAACATCGCCAATAATCGGTGCGACGGAGCCTCGGCAATAGATTCCTTCCAGTCGAAATATTGCTGATATGTCTTGCCTTCTTCCTCTTTGCCTTTGACGACGGCGGAAGAGATGATACCTTCTTTATGATATATCTTGCGGATATTATTACGACCTTTGATGTTTTCGGATATCCATTCCGCCATGATGTCGCAAGCTCCTTTGAGAGCGTCTTTGGTAGTCTCGACGCCTTTTTCCTTGTCGATGTATTTCTCTGCGAGACCTTCAACGTCGTCGCTGTTTTGCGACATAATCATCTTGGCGAGAGGTTCAAGACCTTTCTGACGTGCTATCTCTGCTCTTGTCTTGCGTTTAGGCTTATATGGAAGATAAAGGTCTTCAACATCTTGCAGCGTCTTGGCGTTCTTGATGCTGTTCTCTAGTTCTGGAGTGAGTTTCTCTTGTTCTGCTATCGACTTCAAGACAGCCTCTTTTCTCTTCTCGAGCTCCTCAAGTTGTTCGAGGCGTTTTTGAATGGCAGCGACGACCTCCTCATTCATGGTGTTGGTCATCTCCTTACGATAACGAGCGATGAAAGGAACTGTGCATCCTTCACTCAAAAGACGTATCACATTTTCTGCGACTGTCAGTGACACTGAAAATTCTGTTGCTATCTGCTTGATGAAATCCATTTTTTTAGTTTAAAGTTTAAGGTTTAAAGTTTAAGGTTTAAAGTTTAA
The DNA here is from genome assembly GCA_045655965.1 of Bacteroidales bacterium. GTDB lineage: Bacteria > Bacteroidota > Bacteroidia > Bacteroidales > F082 > Limimorpha. The sequence continues at coordinate 58,162 of JAZOQH010000018.1, forward strand.
GGCTTAAAGTTTATAGTGGTTGTTAGTTGATAGTTAGATGTTTATAATTAATTTATCCAATTCTAAAGTTCTAAAATTCTAAAATTCTAAAGTTCTCCAAATGTTCCACGCTGCTTCCGCTTGTTCGTGTAACATCGTCAATCCGTTATATGCTGCAGCGCCTTGCGCTTTTCCTTTTTTCATGAATAATGTCTCTTCAGGATTGTATATCAAATCGATGAAGACATTATTTTCGTTAGCAGTAGAGTAGGGCAGTTCTAAACATTCATTAACATTTGGAAACATTCCTACAGGCGTCGCATTGATTATTATGGAATAAGGTTCAAAACCAATAGTGTTAAGTTCCTCATAACCCATTCCTGATTTTCTACTCACTATCTTATACGGAATGCCTTTTTTTTTTAAAACATATTGAACCGCCTTCGATGCACCGCCGCTTCCCAAAATCAAAGCTAATTTACTTGTAGTCTTGTAGTCTTGTGGTCTAGTAGTCTTCTCCAACAATCGCTCAAACCCAACCACATCCGTATTAAATCCTTTCAGTTTTCCGTCATCATAAATCTTGACGGTATTAACTGCACCGACTTCTTTTGCTGTGATGTCAATCTCATCAAGAAGCGGGATAATCTCTTCTTTGTAAGGAACGGTAACGTTAAAACCTTTTAAGTTTTTATGTTCTTTGATATATGGAATTATATCTTCAATATTTTGAATCTCTATGTTTTGATAAGAATAGTTAAGGTTATTTAACAGAAACTTCTCTGTGAAATAAGCCTTTGAAAAAGAATGCCCGAGCTTCTTTCCAATCAAACCGTATATCTTATCGTAATCCATTTTTCTCTTGTTTGATGACTAATTATTGTTCTTTATCCCATATCCCTTAGCCATTAGTCCTTAGTCATTTGTCCTTATACCTTCTTCGCCATCTTTTCTGTCAGCACTATCAATGCTGCGCCTATGAGCATGATTACTAATGCTATTGAGAAGTCAAGGTTTAACTCTGGTAAATAATATTCGTAGCCAGTCACTTTAGCTTCGCTGCCGAAATAAGTGATGACGTCGTTTTTCCAAGGCCAGATAATCGGCATGCTACCCAAGATGAAACCAGTCAAGACAGCGATTGTTATGTCTCTGTAATTCTTGAATATCCATGACAAGAGATGAGAGAAGGCGAGTAAGCCAACAATGCCGCCCACAGCAACAGGGAGCAATATCTTAAGGTTTAAATCATTGACGGCATCAATCATAATGAGTTGATAATTACCCATCAATACTAAAACGAAAGAACCTGATAGTCCAGGCAATATCATGCTGCATGTTGCAACAGCTCCGCATATCATTAAATAAATGAAGTTGCTGTTTTCATTCGCAGGCGTGCCGAAGGCTATCAATAAAGCTATTGCTGTTCCAATCACGAAGGAAACCAATACTTTCCAGTTGAATTTCTCTATTGTTATTCCCACGTAATATATTGAGACCAATATCATTCCGAAGAAGAATGACCATAAGTAGATAGGATATTCTGCAAATAGGAATTCGAATAATCTTGCTATTGAGAGAATCGCTACCAAGACTCCAGAACCTACTGAGACGAGGAACCATAAGTCGATGTGTTGTGCGAATTCTTTGAACTTGCCGCTGAAAAATAATTTTATTGCTGTTAGGTTAAAAGATTTTAACGCATTGATCAAGCGTTCGAAAATACCGGTTATCAAGGCTATTGTACCGCCAGAAACTCCAGGGATGACGTTGGCAGAACCTACGCCAACTCCTTTGAAAAAGTTAGCAATGTATTGATTCATATTAAAATGGGTTGTTGTTTTTGTCTTTATATTCGTTGATTAAGTTTACAATATTTTCGTTGTTCAAGATATAGTTTGGGTCGAAGTCTATGAATTCCTGAACGCCGTCGGTGTCAATTTCCAACGCCTCTTCAAGATTCATCAATCCTAACTGTTCATCTTCCTGTATGAAATTGATGAATGACATTCTATATAACAAAGGAGCCTGTTTGCCTAGTTTGTTCAATCCTTTCTCTATGTATTTCACCGCATTATCGATGTCGTCTTGCATGATGTAAACCTCCATAAATGCTATGTATAGATTGACATCGAAAGGATACAGTTCCTCTATTTCTTTGAGATATTTGAGGGAGTTCTTGTATTTTCCAAGTTTGTTGTTTTCTTCAACGAGAACGAAGAGATAGTCGGTGTTGAAAGGAGCGAGTTCGTGGGCACGTTTCAGAAACTTTATTGCGGATTTGTGGTTCTCTTCTTCGCAGAAAACGAATCCTAATCCTGCGTATGCTTCTGCGATATTTTCGTCAAGTTCTATTGCTTTCTTGAAATTGCTGATAGCTTCCAGTTTGTTGCCTGTCTTTGCAAGTGCTTCGCCGTATAGACAATACAGAATCGGTTTCCTGACTTTGTTTCTGAAAGCTTCTTCAATGATATCAATTGTGTCTTGATACTTGTCGAGTTCATTATTGATAGTAGCGATATTGATATATCCTCTGTCGTAATGTTGGTCAATGGCTAATGCGAACTCGTATTGTTCGATGGCTTTCTCCAAGAGATGAAGTCTAAGGTAACAGTTGCCCAACGCCATCCAGGCTTCTAAGCTGTGAGGGTTCTTGTCAATCTCGGCATTAAGGAAATCAACACATTCGAAACCTCTTTCCAGATAGAAGTAGCAGTTCATAATCTGCATGTACTGTTCGCCGTAATCGATGTTGTCGGTCAGACCTTTCTTGAGATAATAAAGGGCTTTCTCGTAGTCTCTCAACAACATGTATTCGCCTCCTATAGAGCCGTATATGTCTGTGACATTTTCATTGTTGCCAAGGAGCTTGATGGCTCTTTTATAAGCGACGATAGATTGTTTGTGGTTATTGAGCAATCCATGGCAATAACCCAGATTGACGTAATAGTCAGGATCTTCGGTGTTGTTGTCTTCTTCTTTAAGATACTTCAATGCGTTTTTTGCATCTTGTACTGAAAGATATTTTTTCGCCATGATGCTATAGATAATTGGACTTTCAGAATGATATTTCATAGCCATGTCAGCAAGGATGTTAATTTTTTCAATGTCATCATGCTGAATGTAATAATCGATCATAATGTTCAATTCATCGACGTCAAAAAATGAAAGTCTATCGTTTTCTAATTGACTTTCAAATCTTTCTATCAATTCCTGAATCTCATAATCGTCTAAGAAATTATCATCGTCAAATCCCATATCTTTTTTTTGCAAATTTAAGAAAAACTGCCTTATATTTGCAAAAAAATAAAATAGAATATGCCTTTAATTAAATCTATATCAGGATTCCGTGGAACTATCGGTGGCAAGGCTGACAATGGTCTTACACCTATTGATATTGTTAAACTTACATCATCATTTATTTGTTTGATTCGTCGTTCTGGCGTAAATCGTCCTCGTATCGTTGTAGGTCGCGACGGACGTATCTCTGGAACAATGGTGAATCAGCTGGTGTGCGGCAACTTACAAGCTATGGGTGCCGATGTCATCGATATCGGGTTAAGCACAACACCAACTGTTGAAGTAGCTGTAACAGAAATGAAAGCTGATGGCGGTGTAATCCTTACAGCAAGTCATAACCCAAGAGAATGGAACGCTCTTAAGTTGTTGAACAGCAAAGGTGAATTTATCTCTAAAGAAGATGGCGAATGGCTGCTCGAAAAAGCCGCTGCCGATGACTATGAATTCTCATATATCGATGAAATAGGAACTTATTCTGTAGAAAATGACTGGATTGAACGTCATGCAGATATGGTTTGCAACCTTCCTCTCGTAAAGAAAGATGTAATAGCAAAAGCAAATCTTAAAGTCGTGGTTGATGCTGTAAACTCAACAGGCGGAATCGCAATCCCAATGTTACTCAGAAAATTGGGTGTCAATGACATTATTGAACTTAACTGCGAAGTGACAGGTAATTTCGCTCATAATCCAGAACCTCTCGCAGCTCATTTGGTAGAGACTTGCGCTAAGGTCAAAGAAAGCGGAGCTGACTTCGGTATCGTCGTTGACCCTGATGTCGACCGTCTCGCATTCATCGATGAAAAAGGAGAGATGTACGGCGAAGAATATACTCTCGTGACTATAGCATCATATATCTTACAACATAAAAAAGGCAATACAGTTTCCAATCTTTCTTCAACCCGCGCTTTACGTGACGTAACACAACAATTTGGTGCAGAATATTTTGCAGCAGCTGTCGGTGAAGTAAATGTCGTTGAGAAAATGAAGGAGGTTGATGCTGTTATCGGCGGCGAAGGAAACGGCGGTGTCATCTATCCAGAATTGCATTACGGTCGTGACGCTCTCGTCGGTGTCGGTCTTTTCCTCACTTATCTCTGCGAGTCACAATGCACATGCTCTGAATTGAAGTCTAAGTTCCCATTGTATTATATGTCTAAGAACAAGATTCAGTTGGAGCCATCAACAAACGTTGATATGATTTTGGAGAAATTGGCTGACAAATTCAAAAATGAAAAAGTCACAACCATAGATGGTGTAAAGATTGACTTTGAAGAAGGATGGGTACATCTTCGCAAATCAAACACCGAACCTATCATCAGAGTTTATTCAGAAGGCAAGACTGAAGCTGAAGCAGAACGACTTGCACAAATTATGCTCGAAGAAGCAATGAAAAATTGAAAATTTAAAACTGAAAACTGAAAGTTTATGTCATCTGCTAGAAATAAGAAAAAAAGTCGCCGCAGGAATTACAAATACCATGCGGTGACTTTCAAATTGACATCAGGTCAATATAAGTCGTTAAGAAATTATTGCAAGGCGAGAAGAACTACGCCAATCAAATTGATTAAGAAAAGCATAGAACGCTTCATATCACATTACGAATATGAAGTGCCACAAGAATTGTATCTTACAGAAAACCAACTCGACCTCTTTGATATGGAAGAGTTTAATGGCTAAAGACAAAAGACAAAAGGCAAAGGACTAATGTCTAATGGATAATGTCTAATGGATAAGGTTTCAAGAGCTTCTATTACCTCTAGTTACACTGTTCCTCTCAACCCTTATTATAAGGAATTCTATTCGCTATAGATCTTCCCAAGGTCACTTCGTCGGCGTATTCCAGAGCATCGCCAACAGAAATTCCTTTAGCGATAGTCGTTATCGTTCCGTTAAAATCTTTTAACACTCTCGACAGATAATAGTTTGTAGTGTCGCCTTCAATTGTGGCAGGCAAGGCCAAGATTATTTCTGTTATCTCTTCTTTCTTGGTTCTCTCCAGAAGTTCGTTGATTCTTAAGTCGTTTGGTGAGATGCCTTCGATAGGGTTGATGATACCGCCGAGTACGTGGTACAATCCGTTGAATGAACATGTGCGCTCGATGGCGAGGACATCTCTCATGTCGGCGACGACGCATAAGATATTTTCGTCGCGTTTAGGGTTGGAACAAATTGAGCATAAAGGCTCGTCGCTTATGTTATAGCAGCGTCGGCATAAGACGATATTGTTTCTCATGTCGTTCAACGACTTACACAACTGTTCTGTCTTAATCTTTTCTTCGCCCAACAAATGCAATGCGAGTCGCAAGGCTGTCTTCTTTCCGATGCCCGGCAACTTTGATAACTCATCGACTGCTTTTTCCAATAAGATGGAAGAATATTCTGCCATAACCTACAAATTTGGCGCAAAGATACGTTATTTCTTAAAACTTTTTAACTTTGCAAAAAAATGAAATCATGAAAAAAATATTAGGATTATTAACTTTAACATTATCTTTATTATTTGGCTTTTCATTAGAAAACATCAATGCACAAAATGATTATAACAAAACAGATAATCAGGGACGCAGACAAGGAAAATGGATTGATTTTCATGATAATGGAAAAACAAGATATACAGGAGAATTCAAAAACAACGAACCGATAGGAGAGTTCTTATATTATTCAGAAGATGGAACTCTAATTGCCAAGAACAATTACTTGAAAAAATCAAATATCACTGAGACAGAGATGTATGCGGCGAATGGAAAAGTCATCGCTAAAGGAAAATATATTGACAAGAAGAAACACGATAAGTGGGAATATTTCAGTGAGAAGACTGGTGCTCTTATTTTGACAGAGAATTACGAAAACGGAATGATTGTAGGAAAGAGTGTCGCATATTCTTCAGTGACACAGATGGTAATAGAAGAGATAGAATATGTCAATGGTATGAAGAACGGTGTCTGCAACAGATATTATGACAACGGAAGAATCATGGAAAAAGCCAATTACCAAAACGATCAATTAAACGGCGATTACGCATTCTATTATCCAAACGGTGTTGTCAAGGAAGAAGGGAAATATCTTGATAACCAAAAAGTAGGAGAGTGGAGGACTTACGATATGGAAGAGGGACTTCTCTCTGTCGATGTCTATTCTGAGATTTAATAAGACTACAAGACAACAACGATACAACAAGTTCTTTTTGAATGTAGAGACGTTTCAATGATTCCTGAAAAACAAACAAACATTGAAGCGTCTTTATAAATTAGGAATGTTTTTTTTTGAATAAAGACACCGAGCACAATGTCTGTTGCCCGTTGACAGTTGTCTGTTGACCTTTTTTATACGTGATGATACGTGGATATAATCTCTTGAATATCAGAGAGTCTTTCTATTATTCTGTGTCCTTTGGTTTTTAGTCGTTGTTCCGATACGTGTCCGCCGCTGTAAAGTATGCAGTCGAAGCCGCATTGCTCAGCCACTTCGGCGTCGTGAAGAGTGTCGCCAATCATAAGGCAATCGCCAGGATTAAGATTCAAATCTTTGATAACCTGTTTCCCTAATGAGACTTTCTCTCTTGCAAAGTCGTCCTTTATCCCGAATATGCCGTCAAAGAAATCGCAGATGCCTGCGTTTCTTATCATTTTATTCAGATTGCCGTCTTCCATGGCGGATAACACAATCTGGCAATATGAATTATCTTTGAGATATTTAAGTGTCTCTACGACATCAGGAAACAGCTGTGCGGTATGTTCACCCTCGTGATATAAATCCATGTATTGACGTGCAGGAATCTCGAATGGCTCTTTCTCGAAGTCGAAGCCTGCTTCTTTGTAATAATCAATGACTGGAAACTTGAAAATCTCCTTGTATCTCTCGACGCTTAAAGTCGGTAGTTTTCTGTCTTGCAGCAGAGAGTTGGTTGCTCCGAGCGACAGTTCTAAGTCATCGAGCAAGGTGCCGTTCCAGTCCCAGATTATCGTCTTATACATTAGCGGCAGTGTTTGGTGTAATCTTCCATATTAGGTCTGCCTTTGGCTTCAGCGATTTTGAAATAATAACATGCCATATCATAATCGCTTATGCTTCTGTAATATAAACCTATATTGAAATAAGCTTGGAGATAGTCTGGATTTAACTCTATGACTTTGAGAAAGTCTTGCAAAGCTGCTTCTCTTTGGAAGATGTTGTATTTTGCGCAGCCGCGATGGAAATATGCTTCATGGTTTTCTGGGTTGTATTTTATGGCTTGGTCGAAATATTCTATCGATTCTTCAAATTGTGAAGCGTAGAGATAGTCGAGACCTTCGTCGCATAAGTTTCTTGATTTGTCAGGATTGCTGCCACAACTGACCATAAATAATACTAAACCTAATGTTATAATTCTGAATGCTTTCTTCATATTTTTAAATTTTTGCAAAGATAAAAAAAATGGCAAAAGTCTAAAGTTAAAAGTCTAAAGTTTTTTGTTTTGTTTTTAAAAATAAAGCCAATATGCGCTGAATTTGCCTTGTGAGTCGAGCATGAGTGCTGGCATTGGTATCTTAATAAAGCTTAACACTTTTAAAGTCGTTTTCAGGAATTTGTTTTCTACAGGTATTCTTGTAAGGTCGATGTCGGGTGAAAGAATGAATTGTCGTGTTCTTGTGAATTCTGGTATCACTTGTCCGTTGTATTGATTTACGTTATAGAAACCACCTGTCATACCTTCTGCGCTGTATCCCAATGCGAGGTTGATCCATGATGGGAATCTTGATTCGTCATCCATGAACAATGACTTGAGGTTGAATGAGAGCCATATCGTTTGGCCGTTATAATCTTTTAACATTCTTTCTGGAAGGTTGCTGCCGAGCAGATTAGGACGATATTGTGGAAATTGAGTGTTGTGATAAGAGTATTTCATTGCGATTCTCTGTTCGTGCCAGAGCGCCTGCTGTCCCATGAATAATCCTGTTCCAAGAGCATTGGCAGCCATGTCACCCCAAGAGAATCCCCATCCTGTTGATAATCCGTCGAAGATTTCCACTGTGGAGAGAAATACGAATCCTAAAGGTGCTCCATATAAAAGAGATCTCTTCTCATCCAATCCGGCTAGTCGTAGCGCTTCATAACCAATGAGTCCGACATGATATGACGACATCGCATGACCGAACTTGTCCATCTGCAGCCATTCTGCGTTGTCATTGTAAAAATGAAATGGCGACTGATCATATCCAGCGTACCATAAGAAATACAGACCGCTCATAGAACCGGCATATAATGCTGCTTCCGTTCCAATGACAATGCCGACGTTTCTCTTGATGTTATTTAACGAATCATCCTTGTCTTCTAAAACTTCTTCTGAGAAATACTCAAAAGAATCATCTTTTACTTGGAGTTGCGAGAAAGCATTTAAAGATATAAGCGCAAATAATACAAGTAAAAATCTCTTCATAAAATACATTTGTTTGAACTTTACAAAGATAATAAAAAAAGACTACAAGACTACAAGACCACAAGACTACAAGTTTTTTTTAGTTAGAAATAAACGTAGAGACGTACCAATTACACCATTAAAATAAACAATATGTAATTGTTGCGTCTTATTAGTTGAAAATTATTGTTTAAATCCTGCGACTAAGGATTAGTTGCCCCCAATGCGTTAGGGATTGGAGCGGCATCCTTTGCGAGCGTAGCGAGCAAAGATATAGCGGAAAGCCCGACGGCGTGGCCGGAACGCCCAGAGAAGAAACTCAGAAATTCAAAACTTTCTACCCTTTACTCATGATTTTCTTATTTCCAAATCTTCTTCTTGTTCAAAGCCTTTCTGTATTTCTCAGCGTTTCTGTTATGTTCGCTCATGTTTCTTGCAAATACATGATAACCTGAAAGGTCGTCCTTCGCGCAGAAGTAGAAATACTTGTGATTTTCAGCGTTTAAGACCGCATCGATTGCCGCGATAGAAGGAATACATATTGGTCCAGGAGGAAGTCCTATATATTTATAGGTGTTATATGGTGACTCCACTTTTTTGTGTACGTCCAGGACTCTTTTTATCTCGAAGTCGCCGAGAGCGAACACCAGGGTAGGGTCGGCTTGCAGCAACCAGTTTTTCTTTAGTCTGTTGATATATACTCCTGCGATGCGTGGCATCTCCGATACTTTGGTAGTTTCCTTGTCAACGATAGACGCAAGGATGCTTACTTCAATAGGAGTCATATTAAGAGACTTTGCTTTGTTTCTGCGATCTTCGTTCCAGAATCTGTTGTATTCGTTGATCATCTTTTCAACGAAATCGTTGGCATCGATGTTCCAATATAATTCGTAAGTGTTTGGTATGAACAGAGCAGCTGCACTTTCTTCATCGAACCCCATCTCTTTGAGTGTGGCGTTTTCTTTAACGGCTTTCAATAATGAAACAGAATCCAATTCCAGTTGTTCAGCGACGCGTCCGGCGAATTGCTCTATTGTCCTTATATTATTAAAGGTGAACTTGACTGGAGTCTGGCTTCCCGAACGAAGCATGTTCAGCAGTCGGTTGTTGTTCATATTATTGGAAATGACATAATGACCCGACTTGATGTATTTAGGATAATCCAGTTTTTTTGCGAGCCATTCAAATGATTCTGTGTCTATGATGATGCTGTCGGAATAGAGTTTCTGTTTGACGTCATCGAAATCATCGTCTGAATAAATATATAACGAAACTTTTTCTCCATTAGGAGTCAATACGTTAGGAAAGATGATGGCTTTATACATTTTGACAAATATGAAGACTGATATTACAGCCATAACCGCTAATGTCAAAAACATATAACGTTTTATCTTCTTCATTTTATTGACTTGCTTGTTGTGATATGTTCTAAATGTCTCCATCAGAAATTTTGGTTTATAAGTTGAAATTCAATCTCATCGATGAAACCCATAGGTGTTCTTAACCATTCTTTTCTATATCCGCATTGTTCGAAACCGGCTTTCTTGAAAAGGTTGAGGCTGTCGGTGTTGAGAGCGTCGATGAGGCAATAAATCTGTTTAAGCATAAGGATGTCGAAGCAATAGTCTATCATGAGTTCGAGAGCCTCGATTGCGTATCCTTGTTTTCTGTATTTTTTCTGCAATAATATTCCGATGCCGGCTCTGAAATGAACAGGGTCGAAGTCGTATATGTCGATGCATCCTATCGCTTGGTCATCTTCTTTTCTTTCAATGATAAAACGCATCTGACGGTTGGCGAAGAGGTCGTTGTTGCCGAGCAGAAACTGTTCGATCTGATACATTGAATAAGGTACGTAAGTCTCGCTTACACGCCATATTTCCTGATCGTTTTCCCACTGATATATGAGAGCAGCGTCTTGTGGTTCGGCAGCTCTTATGATTAAGTTATCGCTTTGTGCAAACATTGTAAATAATTTTATGCAAAGATAAACATTCCGTCAAAAACATGCGTTGCTGGACCGGTCAATACTACGTTTTTAAAAGTGTTGTCATCTTTGACAAAACGTACGTTGAGTTTGGCAATCTGAGTGTATATGTCGATGTCGTTGCCTCCATACCAAAGTGATGCCGCTATCGCTGATGCTGTCACTCCGGTTCCGCATGCCAGTGTCTCGTTCTCGACGCCTCTCTCGTAAGTCCTGATACGAATGTTGCCGTTGTCGTTTAAAAGGAAATCCACGTTGACGCCATCGGTAGAGATATTCTTGTCGTAACGTATTTTTGCACCTTCTTCATTGACATCCATGGTGTCAAGATTCACAACTTTTTTAACATAATGCGGAGAGCCTGTGTCAATTAGGAGAGAGTTGTCATCGAGTTTGTACGACAAAATGTCACGCATTGTCAGTTCGACAAGATATTCGTTGGAAGAAGTTTCTGTGACTTTAGCCTTATGTATTCCATCGACGGCTTCGTATGTAGCCTCGTTTTTTATTATGCCTTGTTGATGTGCGAATGCCGCGATGCAACGTCCGCCATTGCCGCAGAATGTGCTTTCTTTACCATCGCAGTTGTAATATCTCATTCTAAAATCATGATTATCAGAATGCATTAAAATTATCAAACCGTCGGCTCCGATTCCAGTGCGTCGGTCACACATTTTAAATATTAATTCTTCCGACAATACTATTTCATTTTTTATTGCGTTTATCATGATGAAATCGTTGCCGGCACCATGAAACTTGCTGAAATTAACGTAATGATTTTCAGTTATATTCATATTAATATTCTTGTTTTAGAACTGCAATGTTTTGGCAGGAATTTTGAACGTAAAAGTAGTAAATTTTTAAAAACAAACCAATTATAGAACAAAGAATCTTTACCCTTAAAAAGATTCGGGATGATGTCGCCCGAGGAAATGTAAAAATGAAGAATGACATCATTTTTTTTATTAACTAACTAATTTTAAAACATGAAAAACAAAACTAAATTCTTATTTGTGACATTGAGCGTATTATTTGCGGCATTAAGTGTACTTACAATCAACCTTTATTTATCCCAAAAAGACATGAAAAAGTCGTTGGCTGATGCTGAGTTACGCCAAGCTTCAATGAACGAAGGCCAGGCTCCTATGTTAAGAGCTTCATTTATGGCAAATGAAGAAGGCGAGAGTTTCGTTGATGCAGCGGAAAAGACAGTCAACACTGTAGTTCACATCAGAACTGAGATAGTTTCAAAAGGCAATAGTTATTATGATTTCTTCGGCTCGTTGTTAGAGCAACTTTATGGCGGACAGATGCAGGTTCCTAATAACGTATCAGTAGGTTATGGTTCTGGCGTCGTCATCTCTCCTGACGGTTATATCGTTACAAACAACCACGTTGTTGAAGGCGCCAGCAAGATTGAAGTTACTTTCAACGACAAACACAAAAGAACCGCTACAATAATTGGCAACGATCCAAGTACAGATTTAGCTTTGATAAAAGTTGACGCCAAAGACCTTGAATATCTCACCTTCGCTGATTCTGATAAGGTTAGAGTAGGAGAGTGGGTGCTCGCAGTCGGCAATCCTTTCAACTTGACATCAACAGTGACGGCAGGTATAGTAAGTGCGAAAGCTCGTAACATCAATATCTTGGGCGACGGCAGTACCATAGAGTCGTTCATTCAGACTGATGCTGCTATCAATCCTGGCAACAGTGGTGGTGCTTTGGTTAATATGGACGGTAATCTCGTTGGTATCAACGCTGCTATCGCTTCTCGTACTGGAAGTTATGAGGGTTATTCATTCGCAATTCCTTCTAACATCGTTAAAAAAGTTGTGGAAGATTTCTTGCAATATGGCGCTTTGCAAAGAGCATATATCGGAGTAAGTATTGCAGAGATTACAGAAGAACTTGCTGAAGCTAAGGGCATTGAAGTGACATCAGGCGTTTATGTCATTGATGTACATGAAAACGGAGGCGCTAAATCCGCCGGTATCAAGAAAGACGACATCATTATAAGTATCAATAATATTACAGTAAACTCAAATGCGCAACTTATCGGCGTTGTAGGTCAATATCGTCCAGGCGACAAAGTTAAGGTGAAAGTGCAACGTAATGGAAATATAATAGAGAAAGAAGTGACGCTCAAGAATCTAGAGGGAACAGAAGAGATGCATAGAGACACCGACAGCTTCTATAATGAAGTGTTGGGTATCAGAGCGCAGGCATTGCCATCGGCGTTGAAGAGTGAACTCGGAATCAACTACGGATTGAAGATAGTTGAAGTGAAAGAAGGTATTTTCAAGCAAAAAGGAATAACAGACGATTTTATTATTCTATCAGTCAATTATCAGAAAGTCAACTCTGAAAACGACCTCAAGAAAGCTTTAAGCAATGACAGAAATGGCAAGATTCGCGTAGAAGGTATCAACTCAACAGGTACTTATAATATCACCTTCGAGTTTTATAGATAAACTTTAAACTAAGAACTTTGAACTAAGGCTGTTGAACTCGTTGTGTTCAACGGCAAATGGTTCAATGGCTCAAAGTGAAAAAACAGTTAGATAAAACATTTCTGTAACAACATTGTTTAAATAGCAGTAATAAAAAATATGAGGCAATTAAAAATTTCAAAATCGATTACCAATCGTGAGTTGGCGTCGCTCGACAAGTATCTTGCCGACATTGCGAGAGAGGAACTGATTTCCGCAGAAGAGGAAGTCGTCCTCGCTCAGAAGATAAGGGCTGGCGACGAGCAGGCGCTTGAGAGATTGGTGAGAGCGAATCTAAGATTCGTCGTTTCCGTAGCGAAACAGTATCAGAATCAGGGGATAAGTCTGCCTGATCTGATCAACGAAGGTAATGTGGGACTGATAAAAGCTGCACAACGTTTTGATGAGACAAAAGGATTTAAATTCATATCATACGCCGTGTGGTGGATACGTCAGTCAATCTTACAAGCTGTGGCGGAACAGTCGCGGATGGTGCGACTTCCTCTAAACCAAGTGGGCTCTTTGTCAAAGATAAAAAAGACATCATCACGTCTCGAACAATTATATCACCGACAGCCTACTGTAAAGGAAATAGCTGAGGAACTCGACCTTCCTGAACATAAAGTGATGGCGGCATTACGCATGAATACCAAGGAGGTGTCGATGGACGCTCCTGTTGGAGAAGACGATGACATGTCATTGATAGACACTATAATTCCAGACGGAGTATTGTCGGCAGACGACAGCATAGTACGTAAACTCGACAGCGCCGAAATTCATCGTTCGATGTCGATACTCACTGACAAAGAACGCGAGATAATAAATCTCTACTTCGGCATCGACGCTTCGCACAGCTATACTCTTGAAGAGATAGCATACAGGCTCGATCTCACAAGAGAACGCGTCAGACAGATTAAGGACAAGGCTCTTAAGAAGTTAAAACAAAACCCTAGCAAGAGCCTGCTTAGGATGTATTTGGATTGTTAATGACAAGAGGAAAATCTCTAGAGTTCTAGAATTCTAGAGATTTTTTCTTTTACCCACATTTGTTCCATGTTGAATACCTCATCCATCGGTTTGGAGATGGTGTCAACTAGTAACAGTGTGTTTTCTTGTTTGTTGTTTAAATTGTTTACAAAACTCTTCACTTCATTCCATTTCACGCCAGTGCTCATAAGTGTCACGAAAGTGTAATAGTCGAAGTTCTTGACTTCCAGCTGATGCATTCCTTCGGAGATGATTTTGGAGCTTGTTCTAGTGAGTTTTGTCTCGCCGACTTCTTGTAATACAGAAAGATATTTTTCATACAAGACATATTCATTTAACATAAAGGCGAGCTCGTTAGGCAAGAACGCTTCCCAGAATGCTTTTGGCAGCGGCTTGGCAAGGAATCGTCCAAGCATGAAGGAACCTGCTTCCAGTCCGCTGAGTTTCTCCTTCTCACATTTCACTATGATGTTTTTAAAGAAGTCGATTTTCTTGTCGATATCAAGGTGATTGAAGACTCGTGATTGTTCGTTATGCGAACCCATCTTGCTTTCGAGAACCTGTGTCTGGTAAAGTCCAGAATTGATGTTATACCAAGTGTTTACAATAACTTTAGCTTTCTCCTGATCTTGATTCAGGTCGTAACTGATGATTCTCGCCAACGCGTTGATATCGTTGATGTAATTGACTTTAGTAGAATTTATTATCTGTTGGTATTTGGTGTAAGCTGCTTTAAGTCTCACAAAGACATTCTCTTCCTTGGTATCTGTGAAAGTGAAATTGTCGCCGTCGAGATATTTGCGGAATCGGGCAGGAGTGAAGCTGGCTTCGCCGCTGTATATGCAATGCTTCTTGCTGGAAACAGTAATCCAGTCGTGTTCGTTTATCGTCATACCATCGCTGTTGACGAGTTTGTTGTCAACGATTTTAACACCATAGAGACTGAGGTTCAAGAAGGCAGGAATGCCGTAGCCACGACAGGCTGTCACCACATGGATGGCAGCAGGCGTCATACTTAAGATGGAATCTACTTCGTTGAGGACGATAGTATCTTCAGGTGTGAAACGCTCTTTGCAGAGACATACCTTATAACCCTTGCTCTTCATCTTGTTGGCTGATGCTACGCTGAAACATAATCTAGCGCTGACAGCAGTCCTAGGCAAGACGTTGACGCCGTTGCAGAAAAACTTCAGATTAGAAAATGATTGTTTATCAATGGTGTCGGAGAAGATTTGACGAAGATGATAAGGACGTACAAGTTCGATTATCATCTCTTTATCTATAAAACCTTTCTCATATAAATCTATAGCGGAAAGCATAGCAGCGCGACCTGTCAACTCTGACTTGTTAAGTTGCAATACAGCAAATAAACTGGAATTATGAGACAATGTCTCTACTGCAAATTCTATAGTCACTGGCGACTGGAATCTCTTTTCGAGGTTGACAAGAAGAGGGTCGAAGTGATATACTGCAGGAAACATCTCCTTGATTTCAGAACGGTCGAAATATTCATAATCTTCGGAAGATATATGTCCCGTCATGATCTCTTCTCCGAAAATGTCAGGATAACTCTCAATCTGTCGTCCGACTCCGGTACGGCTGTGGCAACTATATAAAACTCCAGGATATGAGTTTTCGTTGCCGATGGTCCATACCATCTTGTGCAATATCATTGAAGGATAAGCCTTCTTTCCACGCATGAATGTCAGCACCATATCCTGATTGTTGATGTAGAAGTTTCTAACATATTTCAAGAAACGCAGAGCCTGATAGTGGCTGTCTTGAAGAATGTTGTCGTTGCCTTCTGCCTCGATGATGAGGTTTTCCATCATCTTGATTTTGTCTAGCTGTTCTTCCACCGACAAATTATTTTCATCAACATAATTATAATTGAGAGAAAGCATATCGATGATGTTGCTCAAAGTATTGAGATAGATACGGTTTCCCATACTTTGTCCGTATTTCTCAGAAAGACCTTCGTATGCATTCTTGTTTATTCCTATGTTAAGGAGTGTCGGCATGAGGCCAGGAATATACTGAGGCATAGCGCTTCTGAGAGCAAAGACGAGAGGTTCTTCCTTGCTTCCGAATTTACATTTCGTCATCACTTCAAGATTGTGGATGGCTTTTCTCAGCAGCTCTTCTTGATTGTCGAGGATGAAAGCGTTGGAACTGATGATGCAGAAGTCAGGAACTGCGTAACATTGTTTTGTGAGTTCCATCAGCATTTTTCCTTTGTTGCTTATCACCACTTCGGAGAAATCTTGTGGCGTCACGGTAGTTACGATATTGTCATCTTCGAATAGAGGATTCTCTTTAACATATGTGACGCAATCGTTGTATAATTTATTTCTAAGAGATTCGAGTTCTTCGCTGTTAGAGCAGATGCCGTCGCGTTCTTCTATAAGTAAAGAAAGGAAATGCTTGATGTCATCGTCATTGTCGCGAGTGAGCATATAATAGATGTCGTACCATTTAGGAGCGATCTCATACAAAGTGTCGTCATCGTCAAGTTGATATATCACCGTTCCGGGTTTGTTGCCTTCGCGTTCGTTTTCCTTTTCGAAAATATAACGATTATGTTCTGTATAAAGGTTGAGCATGAAGAAGTTGGGATAGCTCGCTCTTATCTTGAAGTTCTTTATTTTCATAGTAAGGACATTTTTTGCAAATATAATATTTTTTATAGATAAATGAAATAATTGAGGTTTTTGAGTTCCCTTTAACCCATCGCAATTTTATAAAAAATAAATATCAAAAACTCTTTTATTTGTCAATAAAGTTTTGTACTTTTGCAAACCATAGTGACGTGTTCGAACGTCATCAAATTACGTTGTTTATAAAAAAAACTTTTTTCAATGAAAAAGACTAAATACATTTTTGTGACCGGAGGCGTTACGTCATCCTTAGGTAAAGGAATTATT
Source organism: Bacteroidales bacterium (assembly GCA_045655965.1). GTDB lineage: Bacteria > Bacteroidota > Bacteroidia > Bacteroidales > F082 > Limimorpha. Next base: position 75,226 of record JAZOQH010000018.1, read on the forward strand.
TCCTCATCATTAGCTAAGTTATTACAAGGCAGAGGATTTTCTGTAACTATTCAAAAACTAGACCCTTACATCAACATTGACCCAGGTACATTGAATCCATACGAACATGGTGAATGTTATGTAACAGAAGACGGTGCTGAGACTGACCTCGACCTTGGTCACTATGAACGTTTCTCTAACACATCAACATCACAAGCTAATAGCGTGACAACAGGTAGAATCTACCAAAGCGTTATTAATAAGGAAAGAAAAGGCGAATACCTCGGATCAACAGTTCAGGTAGTTCCTCATATCACAGATGAAATCAAGAGATGTGTTAAGTTGCTCGGTCATACAGGCAAATATGATTTCGTTATCACAGAAATAGGCGGAACAGTAGGCGACATCGAATCACTTCCATTCGTTGAAGCTATCCGTCAAATGCGCTGGGAAATGGGACAAGACTCAGTGGTTATCCACCTTACACTCGTTCCTTACCTTTCAGCAGCACAAGAACTTAAAACCAAACCTACACAACATTCTGTTAAGTCATTACAAGAACAAGGTGTTCAGCCAGACATCATCGTATGCCGCTGCGAAAAACATCTTTCAGAATCAATCAAATCTAAGATTGCTTTGTTCTGTAATGTTGAAAAGACATCTGTCATCGAATGCATCGACGCTGACTCAATCTACGACGTTCCTGTATTGATGATGAAAGAAGGTCTCGACAAGGAAGTTCTCAGAAAGACAAACACACAATACGAAGGTGAAGTCGATATTGAAAACTGGAAACAGTTCTTACATCGTCTCCATAATCCAAAACATGAAATCACAGTCGCTTTGGTTGGTAAATATGTAGAGTTGAAAGACGCATATAAATCAATCCGTGAGGCTTTGATTCACGGCGGTGTCGCTAACGAGACAAAAGTTCATATCAAGAGCATCCACAGTGAAGAGATAACAAGAGAAAACGCTAAAGACATTCTCGCTGGCGTTGATGGTATCTTGGTAGCTCCAGGATTCGGCAGCAGAGGCGTTGAAGGTAAGATCAACGCTGTAGAATATGCTCGCGTCAATAATATTCCTTTCATGGGTATCTGTCTCGGTATGCAATGTGCTGTCATCGAATTCGCAAGAAACGTTCTCGGTTATACCGATGCTCACTCACGCGAAATGGACCTCGATACAAAACACCCAGTCATCGACATCATGGCAGAACAAAAGAATGTTACTAACATGGGCGGAACAATGCGTCTTGGTGCTTATCCATGTAAAGTGGCAGAAGGTTCAAATCTTCATAAGGCTTATGGCGAGACACTCATCTCAGAACGTCACCGTCACCGCTATGAATTCAACAACGCTTATATCGAAGAATTCAAGAAACACGGCATGAAGATAACAGGTATCAACCCTGATACAAACCTCGTTGAAGTAGTTGAAGTTGAAGGTCACAGATGGTATGTGGCTTCACAATATCACCCAGAATATAAGAGCACAGTGGCGAACCCTCATCCAATGTTCGTAGGTTTCGTAAAAGCTATGCTCGAATATAGCGGAAAATAATCAATAAAACGTCAAATTTTATCATTGAAAAAACAAGTGCAAAGTAATGTAAATATTATATTTATGTTACTTTTGCACGTTAAATAATTAAGGTTAAATTTATGGATAAAAATTCTCTTATTGGTATCATCTTGATATTAGGAGTGTTGATTGGTTGGTCAGTATGGATGACACCATCAAAAGAAGAACTTGCACAACAACGTCACATCCAAGACTCTATCAACAGAGTCAATAGAGAGCGTTTCGTGAAAGACTCTATCAGCATGGCTGAAGCAATGGCGGTAATGAACGCAACATCAGAAGAACAAAAACACGATGCTTCATTCTCAGAACGTTATGCACAATACGGTTCTTTTGCTACAGCTTCACAAGGCGAAGACAAGACATGGGTACTCGAAAATGAAGTGCTTAAAGTTGACCTCTCATCACGAGGAGCTTTTGTTAAGACAGTAGAACTCAAAGACTACAAAACTTTCGACTCTCTTCCATTGATAGGCTTTGATGATGAAACCTCACGATTCAATCTCGAATTCATCGCCGACGGTAAAGGCCTCAATTCTTATGACCTTTATTTCGAACCTTATATCAACGGTAATCTCTACGAAGGCGGCGAAAACATCAATGTAGGAAACAAAGATTCTTTAATCGTTTCATTACGCGCTTACGCCTCTGACTCAGAAGGCAACAAGAGCATGGACAAATACCTTGAATTCCGTTATACAATGTACAAAGACCAATATATGGTTGACTTCGACATCGTTACCAACAACCTCAAAGGTATAATCCCTGCTAACACTCGTTTCATGTCAATGGACTGGGCTGTCGATGTTTTGAAACAAGAAAAAGCAAGCGACCGCTTGAATTTCGAGACAATATATTATATGTATGCTAACAACGACGTTGAAGCTCTTTCAAAGACAGAAGTCGCTAATGAAGAAAAAGAGTTACGTTCCGCTGTTAAATGGATTTCATTCAAACAGAAATTCTTCAGCTACGCTCTCATCTCTAAAGATAATTTCAATGACGCATTCGTTGAGTTGCATACTAAAGCAAGACCATCTAACTCACGTTACCAAAAATCAATGAGCGCCGTTATCGACGTTCCTTTCGATGGCTTGAACGAAGACAATAAAATTGAAATGTCATATTACTTCGGACCTAACAGCTTTAAAGTGTTGAAACAATACGGTATTGGTCTTGAAGAACAAATCCCATTGGGTGGCAAGTTGATTTCTTGGATTAACAAATATATCGTTATCAACGTATTCAATTGGTTAGGACATTACGGATGGAGCTACGGCATTGTTATCTTGATTTTGACTCTCATCATCAAGGTCTGTTTGATGCCTATCGCTTTCAAATCATATATGTCAACAGCTAAGATGCGTGTTTTAAAACCAGAAATCGACGCTATCAACGAGAAATATCCTAAGCAAGAAGACGCCATGAAGAAACAACAAGCTGTCATGGATCTTTACAAGAAAGCTGGCGCAAGTCCAATGTCAGGATGTCTCCCGATGTTATTGCAATTCCCAATATTGATTGCTATATTCCGATTCTTCCCATCAAGTATCGAATTACGTCAACAACCTTTCTTATGGGCAGACGACTTGTCAACATACGACAGCATCTTGGATTTACCTTTCAATATTCCATTCTACGGTGACCACGTCAGTTTGTTCACATTATTGATGACTGCAGCAACATTGCTTTACACCTATATTAATAATAAGCAAATGGAACAAACACAAGGCAACCAAGCAATGCCAGGCATGAAGTTTATGATGTATCTCATGCCAATCATGTTCCTTGGCATCTTCAATAGCTACTCAGCAGGTTTGAGTTACTATTATCTCTTAGTCAACTTGTTCACATTCTTGCAAATGTATATCTTCAAGATTTGTATCAACGAAGATAGACTCCGCAAACAGATAGAACAAGCTAAGAAAAAGCCTGTGAAGAAATCTAATTTCCAAAAGAGATTAGAAGAGATGCAGAAACAACAGCAACAACAAATGAGAAGATAAATTGACTAAAGTTAAAAGACTAAAGTCTAAAGATAAAGGGCTAAAGAATTCTTTAGCCCTTTTTTGTGCGTTGTGGAAAATATACACACATTGTGGAATTTATAATAAATTCAAGACCCTAAATCGTCAAATATCAATAAGTATTTCCGTTGGTATAATGCTTGTAAATCATCATTGATAAAATTATTAATAATTATATGGAAAAACAAAACTTTATCACTAAACACAAAAAACTAATTATCACTGCAATATTACTTGTTGTTATAGCAGCTGTTGTTTTACATTTTTTAGATAGGAAAGAGCCAGAGGAAGTATATCCTGTTGTTACAGTAGAAAAGGTCAAGCAAGAAGATGTCACTATTTACGGCGAATATGTAGGACGTATCAGAGCGCAGCAGTTCGTTGAGATAAGAGCTCGTGTAGAAGGCTATCTGGAAAATATGCTTTTTGAAGAAGGAACATATATCAGCAAGAACCAACTTCTTTTTATCATAAGTCAGGACAGATATAAAGCTAGAGTCGATAAGGCAAAGGCACAGCTTAACAAAGACAAGGCTCAAGCCCGTAAGGCAGAACGTGATTTGGAGAGAATAAAGCCTTTGTATGAACAAAACGCAGCAAGTCAGCTCGACTTGGACAATGCCATCGCAGCTTATGAAACTGCGAAAGCTTCTGTCTCTATGAGCGAAGCTGATTTATATCAGGCAGAATTGGAACTCGGTTATACCACAGTCAACTCCCCAATATCAGGATATATCACTGAAAGCGAGGTGGACCTCGGTACTTTGGTAGGTCCTTCAGCAAAATCACATCTTGCGACAATCATCAAAATGGACACTGTGCTTATCGACTTCAGCATGACTGCATTAGATTATCTTAAATCAAAAGAAAGAAACGTCGAATTCGGACAGAAAGACACCACTCGTTCATGGCAGCCACATGTAACTATAACATTAGCAGACAACACAATATATCCATATCAAGGACTTGTAGATTTCGCTGCACCACAGGTGGATGAACTCACTGGAACATTCTCGGTAAGAGCAGAGATGACAAATCCTGACAGAGCATTACTGCCAGGACAGTTTACAAAGGTAAAACTCCTTTTGGATGTCAGAGAAAATGCCAATGTTGTTCCTTTGAAATCTGTTGACATAGAAAAGGGTGGAGCATATATCTATGTGCTTCGTTCCGACGCCACAGTAGAGAGACGATTCATTGAGATTGGTCCAGAAATAAATAATAACGTCGTTGTTGAGAGAGGTCTTAGCGCAGGAGAGTTTATCGTCACCGAAGGTTATCATAAACTGAATCCTGGTGATAAGGTAGAGTTCTATTATAACAACTAAGGAGGTGCGTTATGAAAGTTTCGTTTTTTATAGATAGACCGGTTTTCTCCATAGTCGTTTCAATATTGATAGTCATATTGGGATTTATTGGACTGACTATGTTGCCGATAGATCAGTATCCTCAGATCACACCGCCAGTAGTTAAAATCAGCGCTACTTATCCAGGAGCGAGTGCACTTACTGTGGCACAGGCTGTTGCTACGCCTATTGAACAGCAACTCAACGGAACTCCAGGGATGATTTATATGGAGTCGTCTAGCTCCAACTCAGGAAGTTTCTCTGCTACTGTCACATTCGATATCGGCACAGACCCTGAATTGGCTGCTGTTGATATCCAGAACAGAATAAAATTGGCTGAATCACGATTGCCAGCAGAAGTGGTCCAAAACGGTATCAACGTTGAACGTCAGTCACCAAGTCAGCTTATGGCGGTGTGCCTCACATCATCAGATCCTAAATTCGATGAGATTTATCTGAGCAACTTTGCTACACTCAATGTGTTGGATCTCATCAGACGTGTTCCTGGCGTAGGTAGAGTCTCTAATGTCGGCAGCCGTTATTACGCGATGCAGATATGGGTTCAGCCTGATAAATTGGCAAGTTATGGCTTGACGATAGCTGATCTCCAGAACAGTTTGAAAGACCAGAACAGAGAGTCGGCTGCCGGTGAATTAGGCAAGGCTCCTATGATAGGTATCGACGTGACAACTCCAATCACGACACAGGGACGCCTTTCCACAGTAGGGCAGTTTGAAGAAATTGTGTTGCGTGCCAACCCTGATGGCTCGTTGATAAGATTGCGCGACGTGGCGAGAATCTCGTTAGAGGCACAGTCATACAATACCGAAAGTGGTATCAATGGCGAGAATGCGGCAGTCATGGGAATATATATGCTGCCTGGCGCTAACGCTGTTGAAGTAGCCAATAATGTTAAGGCGATGATGGAAGAGATAAGTATGAACTTCCCTGAAGGAATGAGTTATGAGATTCCTTTTGATATGACAACATATATATCAGAGTCTATATCAGAAGTTTATAAGACATTATTTGAAGCGTTGCTGCTTGTTATACTCGTCGTTTTCCTCTCGTTACAAAGTTGGAGAGCAACTGTTATTCCGTTGGTGGCAGTGCCTATTTCATTGATAGGAACATTCGGCTTCATGCTGATATTCGGTTTTTCTTTAAATATTTTAACATTATTAGGATTGGTTTTGGCAATCGGTATTGTTGTTGACGATGCTATTGTCGTCGTGGAAAATGTAGAGCGCATTATGGAACAGGAGCATCTTTCGCCATACGAAGCGACAAAGAAAGCTATGGAGACACTCGTAAGTCATCTCATCGCTACATCATTGGTGCTTGCAGCTGTGTTCTTGCCTGTAAGTTTCCTCGCAGGAATAACAGGAATTTTATACAGACAATTTACCATTACAATCGTTGTTTCTGTATTGATTTCAACAGTCGTCGCGCTCACTTTAAGTCCGGTAATGTGTTCCTTGATATTAAAACCTAAGACTGATGAGAAACCTAATTTCATCTTCAGAAGCATAAATAAGTTCTTATTCAAAGGAGAGGAATATTATGGCGGCGCAATCTTGAAAATCGTTAAGAATCCAAAGAGAATGCTGTTGTGGTTCGGTTTGATCTTGATTTCAATATTCGCTCTTAACAAGATGATACCAACTAGTTTCCTTCCTGTTGAAGATCAAGGATATTTCAAGGTGGAGTTGGAGTTGCCTGAAAATGCTACATTGGAACGTTCACGTGTAGTCGCCGACAGAGCCATCGACTATCTCATGACATTGGATGAGGTAGATTATGTTCAGAGCGTTGTGGGTTCAAGCGGTCGCGTAGGAACAAGTCAGTCCGCAACAGAGTTGACCGTTATTCTTAAACCTTGGGAAGAAAGAGACGATACTACCATTGAAGAGATAATGAATAAGGTGAGAAAGGAATTCTCCAGATATCCAGAGGCTAAGGTATATCTCTCTTTGCCACCTGTCATCCCTGGCTTAGGTTCCTCAGGAGGTTTCGAGATGCAGCTGGAAGCTCGTTCGGACGCTACTTTTGAAAACCTCGTGCATGCAACAGACACATTGATGTATTATGCTTCAAAATGTAAGGAGTTGTCGAGTTTGTCAACATCATTGAAATCAGATATACCGCAAATATTCTTCGATGTTGACAGAGACAAGGCGAAACTAGCAGGCGTTCCTATGGCGGAGATTTTCTCCACTATGAAGGCATACACTGGAAGCGTTTATGTCAACGATTTCAACCTCTTCAATAGAGTATATCGTGTTTACATACAGGCAGAAGCAAATTATCGTCAGTCGCAAAACAACATCAACCTTTTCTATGTGAGGGGTGCCAATAGAACTATGATTCCACTCACTTCATTGGGTAGCACTTCATACACAACAGGTCCTGGAAGCATTACCAGATTCAATATGTTCAATAGCGTTGTCGTAAGAGGTCAAGCCGCTCAAGGTTATAGCACTGGTGAGGCTATGAAGAAAATGGAAGAGATAGTTGACACTCATTTGCCTAAAAATATCGAGGTTGAATGGAGCGGACTCTCATATCAAGAGAAGCAGGCAGGAGGCAAGATTGTCATCGTTTTAGCATTGGTGTTTGTATTCGTGTTCTTGTTCCTCGCGGCTTTATATGAAAGTTGGATTGTCCCTATTGCGGTGTTGCTGTCGTTGCCTGTGGCTGCTCTTGGCTCATATCTAGGCGTTTGGATCTGCGGATTGGAAAACGACATCTATTTCCAGATTGGTCTCGTCATGCTGATGGGTCTCGCTGCTAAGAACGCTATTCTCATCGTTGAGTTTGCAAAAGAGATGGTCGATAAAGGAGAAGATGTGGTCAAAGCTGCAGTTATGGCAACACGTCAGAGGTTCCGTCCAATCTTGATGACATCTTTAGCATTCATCTTGGGATTGATACCATTGGTACTGTCAAGCGGCCCTGGTTCAGCAAGCCGGCAGGCAATAGGAACAGGAGTGTTCTTCGGAATGATAAGCGCAGTCGTTTTCGGCGTAATCATGGTTCCTTTCTTCTTCGTTTTGGTGTATAAAATCAAAAATAAATTTAAAAAGTCTGTGTCATGAAAAAATATCTCATTATAATATTGTCGGTTTTATTTCTTTCTTCATGTAAGATAGGGAAGGAATATACCAAGCTAGAACTCGATATGCCGAATGAGTTCGTCGATTATACTCAAGACAGCACATGTTTTGCCGATATGAAATGGTGGGATATTTATGCTGACACTAACTTAAGAAATCTCATCACTTACACTTTGGAAAACAACAAGGACATGAAGGTCGCTGTTGCGAAGGTGAAAGAATTGGCGACGAGGAAGAAGATAACACATGCTGACTTTTTCCCTCAGATTAGCGCCAATGTTTATGGACAAGACGAGAAGCTTAACTATCAAGGTGATTTCAGCAAACCACATGATATAGAATATGGAGCTAAAGCAAATATCAGTTGGGAACTCGATTTATGGGGCAACCTCCGATGGGCTAACGATGCAGCTGTAGCGGAATATCTTTCATCTGTAGAAGGTCAACGCGCCTTGATGATGAGTCTGGTGGCAGAAGTAGCAGAGATTTATTTTGAACTTATAGCTTTGGATAATGAATTGCTTATTGTAAAACAGACACTTATGGCAAGAGAAGAAAGCGTTCGTCTTGCCAAGATACGTTTCGAAGGCGGACTGACTAGTGAGACATCATACCAACAGGCAAAATTGGAATATGCCAAGAAAGCGACTTTGGTTCCTGATTTAGAGAAGAAAATCGCGATGAAAGAAAACGAGATACTCGCATTGTCAGGAAGTTTTCCAAGAAGAGTTGTAAGGACAGAGACACAGAACAATCTTATTTTACCTGATACTATTCCAGTCGGATTGCCGTCACAGTTGTTGGAAAGAAGACCCGACGTGAGAAAGGCGGAACAAAAACTTATAGCTGCAAACGCCAAAGTAGGAGTGACTTACACCAATATGTTTCCAAGGATTGCATTGACATCAAACTTAGGTTTTGAGACAGACAGATTCACTACCTTGTTATCATCTCCTATGTTTTTCATAAGTTCGAATCTATTGTCTCCTGTATTTAGTTTTGGAAAGAATAAAGCGAAATACAAAGCCCAACTCGCCGTCTATGAACAAGAATGTTATAATTATGAGAAAGTTGTCTTGTCGGCATTTTATGATGTGATGAACGCCTTGGTAGAATTCGACAAGATGAATGAGATATATGAGGCTCGCTTATTATTGGAGCAGTCTGCAAAGGTCACGATGGATTTGGCACAGCTGCAATATATTAATGGAGTTATAGGATATCTTGATGTTTTGGATGCTCAGAGAAACTACTTCGATGCGCAGATAAGTTTGAGCAACGCATATCGTGACAAGCAGATCACGATGGTGAAATTGTATAAAGCCTTGGGCGGAGGATATTGAGAACTCTAGAACTTTAGAAATTTAGAACTATAGAAAATATTCTAAAGTTCTGGAATTCTAGAGTTCTATATTTCTTAATTAAGTCCTAGCATTTTATATCCCATGTCGTTGAGTTGCATTGCCATACCCATGAGATAGAGTTGATGCAGACATTCTAGATATGCTTCAACGGCTGCTTTTGTTCCATGTTCAATATTCTGGTTGCGTAAGAATGTGTTTGTAATACATGCGCATTCAGCAACAATGTCAGTTGTCTTCTTGCATTTTTCCTCATCGAAGCAGAGCACTTCTTCAAGGATGTATTCGTCCATTTCATCGTAGCCTCTCTGTTCGCGGAGTGTTTCGTATATGTTGTCTTTATATGAATATTTTTCCCAGTCGATGTCCCAATATTTTGCCATAGCCATACCTACGAACATAATCCATCCGAGAGAGACCATTGGATATTCGTTGAACTCTCTAACGCCGTCAGGCATATATGCGCTCAGAATGTTCTGCCATTTATCTTCAACATCCTGACAGATAGGGAAACGCTCGCCTACCACGCCTTCCTGACGAAGATATTGCAATAATAAAACCTTTAACTTATCACCGAAGTTTTCCATAATTGTATTTATTTTTGTTTGTTAATTTTCTTTAATATCATCCTAACGCCACATCCAATATCATCATAATTATAAATCCTATCATGAATCCCCATGTTCCTGTATGAGGGTTTTCGCTTAAATTGGCGTCAGGTATTAAGTCTTCTGCCACGACAAACAACATTGCTCCGGCAGAGAAGGCTAGAAGCCATGGCTGTAATGCTATGAGATGTGATGCGAGGAAAAATCCTACAATTGCTGACAATGGTTCAACAACGCCGCTTCCCATGCCAAAGAGGAATGCTTTCTTGCTGCTGCCCGTCACTTGTTTCATCGGCAAAGAAATAGCAGCTCCTTCTGGAAAGTTCTGTATGCCGATACCTATCGCTAATCCCAAAGCTGATATATATGCAGCAGTGTCTCCTGCAACCGCTGCTGCTCCAAAAGCGAAGCCTACTGCCAAACCTTCTGGTATGTTGTGTAAAGTGACTGCAAAAAACAATTTCATCGATTTGGAGAAGTGGGAGCGAGGTCCTTCTTCCTGATGGGTGCCGTTGTGCATATGCGGAACTATCTTGTCTAATAAAGCCAAAAGCAATCCGCCTATTATAATGCTAGTTGCTGCTGGGAACCAGGCAAATTTGCCAAAGACAGCTTCCGACATATCTATAGAAGGTATAATCAACGACCATATTGAAGCAGCGACCATAATGCCTCCAGCCAATCCCAGAAGCATGGAATTGACGCTCTGTGAGATGTCTTTCTTGAAAAAGAATACTAACGACGAACCTAATGTCGTCATTATAAATATGATAGAAAAACCTATAATAGTTATCAATGTATTGCTCATATCAATTCAAAAAAACTAAACAAGATGTATCAATGTTTATTTACTGTAACATTGGTACGTCTCTGCATTTATTTCGCTAATTCTGCAATAACGACTGTCAAATTACTTGCAAATAATTTAACTGCTAACGCTAACAAAATGACGCCAAAGAATTTACGTAAAATGAAGATGATGTCTTTTCCTAACCATTTCTCAATCTTGCCGACAAATCTAATGACAATGAATGCCAAAATAAGATTTAATACAAGACCTATCATGATGTTAATAACAGAATAGTCGGCACGTAATGACAACAAAGCTGTCAATGCTCCTGGACCTGCCAATAAAGGGAAGGCGACTGGAACGACAGATACGTTAGAACCTTGGCTGTCATATTTGATGATGTCGAAACCTAACACCATTTCCAATGCTAAAATGAAGATTACAAATGAACCGGCAACAGCGAATGATGCCACGTCGATGCTGAACAAGTCAAGGAGCCTGTCGCCTGCATAGAAGAAGGCTACGAACATTAACAAAGCTATTCCGCATGCTTGTCCTGCCTTGATGTTCTTCTCACTGCTTTTGAGACTTAAGAAAATTGGTATTGAACCTGTTACGTCAATGATTACAAAAAGTACGATGAACGAACTTAATATCTCTACTAAATTGATTTGTGATAAGAATCCCATAACTTTAATGTTTTAATTATTTAAAAAATTGTGACTTGATACTGACAACCAATGTCTTAAAATCGTTAAACGTTGGAAGCAGTTGTATTGTTTTTACTTTAGTTTCTTTTTTGAATATAAACCACTGGTAAATTATTGTTGCCAAATATGTTAATGAGACAGAAACACCTGCACCAATGATTCCGTATTTTGGTATAAGGATAAAAATCGACGGTATAGTCACCATCAATCCTACCAACGAGCCATAAAGATTATGTTTTGGGAGATTGACTCCAGAAAAATAGTGACTGAAAATCATATTAGCTGCCATGAAAACCATACCTGGACTGAGACTTACCAAAACGTCTTTGGTCTCTGCGAATTCCTGAGTGAATATCCAAGCATATATTGACTTTGGAATCAAACATATGACAATCATGCATAATGCTGTTAATATAACTGCTAACTTCAAGAATGTCACTGTTAAATCTGCTGCTTTTTTCTTGTCGTTCATATTGCTGATGGAGGAGAACTGAACTAAAGCAATGCTGTTTCCAATCAATTTGGTGGCTTCAGAAACCTGTGTTCCGGAAGTGTAAACGCCAACTTCACCTAAACCGAAAGTCTTCTTAATGACAAAATAACTTATCCTTCTGTTAATCATGGTGACCAATGTGGACAGCTGTATCATACTTCCAAAATTGAACATTTCCTTTGCAGTAGGTATCAACGCCTCATGCTTGTTGTCTTTAAAATAAGGTAATATGCATATGAATCCACATATATTGACTATTATATATCCTGTTATCAGTGAATATACGAACGCATTAGCATCGTTGATTTTAAATATAAAGATATATATTATCATCGAGATGAGTTGCGTCATAAATTGTATGATAAACAATATATTCTGCATACCGACTCTTTCTTTTCCTAAAAGAACGTTCATGTTGAAATTATGAAGACTATAGAGAAACACCATAAATAATATGTGTGCTCCATAACCATCAGGGATGAAAGCATTGTAGATTGTCGGAAGAAATGAGTGTAATACAAGGAATGTCATAGCGAAGAAAGATATCATCATGAAAGTCCAAACGTATGATATCTTAAATAATGCTACGAATGATTTTCTTGGAGTGTAATAGATGAGTCCGCTGCCAGAAAGTAGTTCAACAGCGATTAGAAGAAGTGAAACATCCACCAAAACCGTCGCTCCAATGCCCCATGCTTCTCTGCCAAGGAAATTGGTTCCGAACCATAAAGTGACAAAGCCGACAAGTGCATTTAAAAGGCGTGTTCCGAATGTTTCAAATATCTTCTTAATCATTTATTTACGTATCTTTTGTTTAAGTTGTTGTTTAAATCCAGAAATTGTAAATACAAATCTCTTTCCATCGAAAACTACAATGCCGTCATCGCTGTTTATAGTATGAATCCCTTCGTCATAATCGCAATTTTCAATAGGAAGAATGCGGCCGAATTCTTTTGTCTTAAATTGCTTTTCTGTCAATAAATCTATTTCTTCCAATGTTATAGATTGACCATAATGTTCGGTGCAATTCTGTGAAGGACGGATTGTTTTTCCTTCAAAACTGAAAATCTTACCAGCAGGACGAGCCTTGCTGCAATCAATCATCACAGGATTTAAATCATGTGGACGGTATGGACCTCTGAGATTTTCAGAATAATAGATATCCAAATGTGTATGAGAATTCTTTTGGTTAACCAGGAACATAAACCATTTGCCGTCATGATGATGTAATGTAGCATCTACAATAGGGAAACCATCCAGCAAGACAGAATCCTTCTCTAATGCCAATTTCTCTTCATAAAAACGATACAATGTCACTTGCTTGGTTGCATTTGCTTCAGGCAGACAATATATTTCATCTTCGTATTCAAAAACAAAAGGATAGGAGCGATGTTCTTTGAAATTCGTCAGCTTATGATATTTCTTGAAGCCTTCCGACTTCAAGGCAACAGCCAAGTCGGCTTTTCCTCTTAGATATGAATACCATTCAAAGAAGATATAAGTGTCTTTTCTTGTTTTTATGATGAAAGGATCTGCGAAATAACAGTTTTTTCTAGGTTTCTTAAACCATTGGATATTAAGAGATTCTTTATCTGTATTATTGATAAAATCCTCCATTGAAGTTTCACAGTAACCAACGTTCCAATCTTCTTGCCTGAATAAATCGTTAAGATGAAAAGCAACTCTTCTCCAAAACGATCTTGTGAAATATTGAATCATCTTGAAATTGACAGGTGGATAAACTATCGGAGCTTCTGACTCAGAAGGCGCTTCTTCTAGTACACCTGTGTTTATCAATTCTTTACAAACCTGTAAAGGCAATATTTCTCCACCGAAGTACAATTGGTCGAGATGTGCTTTGTAACTATGGAGTATAGTTTTGAACTGTATTCTTTTAAGAATTATCCCTTTGTCGAGACTGTTTGTAAGTCGCTGCAAGATAACGCCATTACTTGGTATTCTCCTCATAAACTCCCAGAATCCAGGAGGGCCTCCACGAATGATGCGCTCGTCGTCGTGATGGAACGACCAAACTCCATATTTTGCTGTGTTTAAGACCTCGCCGCGGACGATGTCGAAACCGAATCGAAGAATGAAGTCAAGATTCTGATTTCTTATTTCTTGAATGTCAATCTCTTCAAAATATGTCGAGATGCCTTTGATTTTAGGTTTACAGAAAATAGTGTGAATGTCGGCAGTAAGATCTGTAAGGTCTGCAGGATATTTGCTTCTTGGCTTGAAGATGAATCTGTTCCAAACCCTGAACAAAATCCTTCTGAAAGGATAGTCTTTTAACTTATTAAGGAATGTTGGGGCAGGAGTGTTGTCACTGTTTTGGATGATAAGAGATAATTTCATTCCGTTATCCATCAAAAGCTTGATGGTCTCATACTGCCAATGTTCAACAGTTAAACTGTTAATCATCAGTCCGAAACGAAGCGATTTTCTCCTGTTTTCCATTGATTTCATTTTTATGCAAAAATAAGATTTTAAAGATAATTTCACTAAAACTTTTCCGCTTTTTTTTAAACAATAAAAAAATATGTCAACGTTAATAAAACATGACAAAAAAACATTATTTTTGCAACTTTAAAGTGGTTCATGAAATTATCTATAGTCATAGTAAATTATAATGTCGAGCATTTCCTCGAACAATGTCTTTTCTCAGTCAGAAAAGCCATTGCCAACATTGATGCAGAGGTGTATGTCGTTGACAATAACTCAGTTGACGGTTCACTAAAAATGCTCGCAGATAAATTTCCTGAAGTAAAAGTCATCGCTAACAAAGATAATGTCGGATTCAGCAGAGCTAACAATCAAGCAATTAGAGTCTCGACTGGTGAATACGTCTTGCTGCTTAATCCTGATACAGTAGTTGAAGATGACACATTTACAAAGACTATTGAATTTATGGACTCTCATCCTGATGCCGGCGGTCTCGGCGTCAAGATGGTCGATGGAAAAGGCAGATTCCTCCCGGAATCAAAGCGCGGACTTCCGACTCCAGCGACAGCATTTTACAAGATGTTTGGTTTAGCCAAGTTATTCCCTCATTCAAAACGCTTTGCTCGTTACTATTTGGGACATCTTGATAATGATGAAATTAACGAAGTGGAAATCTTGTCAGGAGCATTTATGCTCATGCGTCGCGAGACTTTAGATAAATGCGGACTCCTCGATGAGACTTTCTTCATGTATGGAGAAGACATAGACCTTTCTTACAGAATAATTCTCGCAGGATATAAGAACTATTATTTCCCGAAGACTAGAATCATTCACTATAAAGGAGAAAGTACCAAGAAGACAAGCGTAAACTATGTGCTCGTTTTCTATAAGGCAATGGAGATTTTCGTAAGAAAACATTTCGCCAACAATGGTGCAAAGACTTATTCCACTTTCATTAACATAGCAATTTACCTTAAGGCTTTTCTTGCATTGCTGTCGCAATTCTTCAGCAAAGCTATTCAGCCTCTTATTGATACAGTCTTAGGATATTCCGGACTTGCTGCTATAGGATATTTCTGGGGAAATATGATGGTATATGATGGTGCCGGCACATATCCAATGACATTGTTTGCAATAATATTGCCGATTTATTTGCTTATATGGCTCACAACATCTTATTTCTCGGGAGGTTACGATAAGCCATACAAAATCGCTCCTGCAGTGGGAGGCGTCTTTGTGGGTAGTTTCCTCATCTTGGTCTTATATGCATTGCTCCCTGAGCAGTTGCGTTTTTCACGCGCTCTTATCTTATTAGGAATGATTTGGGTGGCAGCAGAAATGAGTCTCACAAGATGGTTGGGTTATCTGCTCAAACGTCCTAATTTCCAATATGGAAAGAACGCAAAGAAACGTTTCCTCGTAATAGGCAGCGAAGAAGAGACACAACGCGTAGAGCATCTCCTCCAAAGCACATCAATCAAACCTGACTTCATCGGATTGATAACACCATTCGATGATAAGGATGTGCCTGAAAACTTCCTCGGCAATTTGCATCAGGTTCCTGATATCATTGACATTTATAAGATTAACGAAATCATATTCTGTTCAAAAGATATGTCGCATCAGCTGATCATCGACAAAATGGAAGAGTGGCATTCATCACTCGATTATAAAATCGCTCCAGAAGATACTCTTTCAATTATCGGCAGCAACTCAATCAATACCAGAGGCGACCTATACACAATCGACATCAAAACCATCAGCACAAATTCTAACAAAAGAAAGAAACGTCTCTTCGATTTAATATCATCTTTCTTTGGAATAGTGCTCTGGATTTTCTTGGTTTTCTTCATTGACAAGCCATTTAAATTCTTAAAGAGCTGCTTTAAGGTTTTATTCGGAAAGTATTCATGGATAGGTTATTGCGATGTTAAAGACAGTGATAAATCAAGACTTCCTAAAATTAAAAAAGGCATCTTCGATCCATCGACCAACATGAACAGAATAGGATTGACAGAAGAAGAAAAAGAACATTTAAACTTAATGTATGCAAGAGACTATTCATTGTCGAAAGACATAAATTTCTTTTTCAGAGCATTAAGAAAATCTTAATATTTGTAAACAATTAAAGGTTAAATAATATGATAAACAGAAGGTTTTTAAGAGTCAAAGTTTTGCAAGCAGTTTATGCTTATTTGGAATCAGGTGAAGATTTCGTAGAAAAAGGTGTTAACCATTTGCTCGAAAGCATCGATAAGATGCATGAGTTATTCGTTTGGCAACTTTCATTTCTCGTCGAAACAAAACGTTTTGCAGAGAATAGAATAGAGGAGAACAAACGCAAGAACTTCCCTACACAAGAGGATTTGAATCCAAATATGCGCTATGTTGAGAATCGCGTGCTTAACGCATTGCAAAACAACAGAGACCTTCGCAGAGAAGAAGAAACTCTCAAGATTAACTGGGCTGACCATCAAGATATTATAAGAAACTATTATAATATGATGCGTAACACTCAGGAATATAAAGACTATATGTCAGATCCTGTCAGCAACTTCTCTCAAGACAAGAAATTTATCGTCAAGATGTTAACAGAATATTTCTCAGAACTCGAAGTTCTTCAAGACTTTTATGAAGAAAAGAGCATATTCTTTGTAGATGATTATCATCTCGTTACATCTATGTTAGTGAAATTCTTCACTGATATGAAAGAAAGCTTTGGTACAGACAGCTTGCTTCCAACAATTTACAAGACAGAAAAAGACATCGTTAACGAAGATAAAGAATTCGTTAAAAAGTTATTCAGAGATGTAATCAAGAATAACGATGAATATGGCAGAATGGTAGGCGAGAACACATCTAACTGGGAAAAAGAACGCGTCTGTGTCATGGATATGATTATCTTGAAATTAGCATTGACAGAATTCTGCTGTTTCCCATATATTCCTGTCAAGGTTACAATGAATGAATATATCGAGATTTCTAAATATTTCAGTACACCAAAAAGCAAGATCTTCGTCAATGGTATCTTGGACAGAATGTCAAAGAAACTTTTGCAAGAAAACGTCATTGTTAAAAAAGGTATCGGTTTGTTAGAATCTTGATAATAAAAATTACAACACATCGTTACACAGATATAACTTATTGAATCGTGAATAAAAAGATATATATACTGTCGTTTCTGCTGATGCTGCTTACCAATGTCTTTGCGCAGCAAAAAGATGGTACATATACCTTTTTAAACACGCCAAACTCGGCACGTCTGGCAGCTCTCGGTGGAACTATACTGCCAATAAACGATTCCGATATTCAATTGGTTACATCCAATCCTTCCTTGATAAATTCCGGAATCAACAATTCCATTTCACTTTCCTATGTCGATTACTTCAACGACATCAATTTCGCTACAATACAATACGGACGCACTTTCGAAAAGATTGGCAGTTTTGTCGGAACGATACAATATCATAATTATGGAGATTTCTTCTATTCTGACGAGACAGGTTTCCAGGATGACATGACTTTCAATGTTTCTGATTATGTCATCAATATAGGATGGGGACGCCAACTTAACGATAGGTTTTCAATCGGTGCCAATCTGAAATTCGCTGGCATCCAATATGAAAACAACTCTTCATTTGCTATTGCCGTCGACGTTGCAGGAAGCTATCGCACAGAATCAAACTGGAATTTATCATTAGTGGCTCGTAATATCGGTGCTGAACTTTATAACAACTACCAAGGATTCAACAACAAGCTTCCTTTCAGAATGCAGGCAGGCGCTTCAAAAAGACTGGAGCATCTTCCTTTCACTATTATCATCGTTTATGACAACATTCAGAAGTGGAACTTGAGTTACGACGACCCTCTTGATTTAGAAGGCGATTATGATCCTATTACAGGACAGATTGTAGAGAAAAGCAAAGTAGATAAATTTGCCAAGAATCTGTTCAGTCATATGGTATTTGCCGGTGAATTGGCACTCGGAAAGAATCTTAATTTGAGAGTAGGATATAATTATGGCATGCGTCAGAATATGAAGACACCAACAAGCAAAGGCGCAGTCGGTTTCTCATACGGCGTTGGAATAAAAGTGTATAAGTTCAACATAAGTTATTCACGTTCAGAGATGCATATCCATGGCTCTCCTAACTTCCTTACTATCACTACAAATTTAGACAGCTTCATAAAACATTGATATAATGTATCTCCAAGAGTTAAAGTTAAGCAATTTCAAAAATTGTGAATCAGCCGAATTGTCACTGTCAGAAAAGATCAACTGTTTCGTAGGTCTTAATGCTGCCGGAAAGACAAACATCTTGGATTCTATATATTATCTTGCTTTCTGCAAAAGTTATTTCACTTTGACAGACAGGCAGAACATCAGACATGGCGAGGAATTCTTCGCTATCCACGGCGACTTCCATTTCGATAATGACGAGCTTCACACAATTTCCTGCGTGCAGAAATCAGCTTCTAAGAAATCGTTCAAGTGCGATAAGAAAGAATATGAACGACTTGCCGATCACATCGGAAAGATTCCTTTGGTAATGATATCGCCTTACGACAGCGACCTTATCAACAGCGGCAGCGAGTTGAGACGTAAATTCATAGATGGCGTCATATCACAATTTGATCCTTCATATCTCAATTGTCTTTTAAATTATAACAAGGCCTTACAGCAAAGAAACAGACAGCTCAAGTTTTTCTCTGAAAACAGAATGTGGGACAGTACTTTGCTTGAGATATGGGACCAGCAGCTCATTCAAAATGCTATTCCTATCAACGAGAAAAGGAAGACATTCCTGGAAGAGTTCGTTCCTGTTTTCCAAAAATATTACGAGATTGTCTCCGGAACCAACGAACAGGTAGCGATAACATATAACTCTGCGCTTAACGAGAAAGCATATCAGGATTTGTTGGCAGAAACACTCAGTCATGATAGATATAGCACATATACAAGTGCAGGAATTCATAAGGATGATTTGGTTTTCCTCATTGACAATCATGTCGTGAAACAATTTGCATCACAGGGACAACAGAAGTCCTTCGTTGTTGCCATAAAATTAGCACAGTTCGATTTTAATTATAAAAAGATTGGACATAAACCAATATTATTGCTAGACGATATATTTGACAAACTCGATGACAACAGAGTGAGTCAGTTGGTTAAACTTGTCGGTAACGACCATTTCGGACAGGTCTTTATCACTGATACTCAAAGACAGCGTATAAAGTTCTTGATGGATAACACCATTGTGAATCATAAGATTTTTAATGTTAATAAAGGCGTAATTACTTCTGACAATGAATGAGGACGGATACACATTAGCAGAGCTTATCAAAGCATTTTATAAGAATCATAACAGAGAAAACGGTTTCGAGGAGATGAAGATTTTGGAATCGTATCGTTCTGTCGTAGGTGATTTCATTTCTACGCACACTTTGGATTTAAGAATTGTAAAAAATGTGCTTTATGTGAAAGTGGATGCTGATTCGTTGAGAAATGAACTGCTTTATTCAAAATCTATCCTGTTAAGAAATCTTAACAAAGCTGCAGGTGCAGATATATTGAAAGATATTGTAATTATTTAGGCGTTTAAACCTTGTTTAAATGCTTTTTTTTTGTAATTTTGTACGCAAATAAAAAAATAACTTGGAAAAGATAATTTAATTAATTGAATATTAGAAATTTAGATAATTATGATTAACTCACAAGACATTAAAAAAGGAACATGTATCCGTTTCAACGGAAAACTTTATTTCTGTGTTGATTTCCAACACGTAAAACCAGGTAAAGGTAACACATTCATGCGTGTAACATTGAAGAGCATTGTTGACGGACGTACATTAGAACATCGTTTTGACATCAGTGAAAAATTAGAAGACGTACGCGTTGAACGCCGTCAATATCAATACTTATACAAAGAAGCTGAAGACTTTATCTTCATGAACCAAGAAGATTATGAACAAATTCCTCTCTTAGGTGAATTGATTACAGGTGTTGATTTTCTTAAAGAAGGTGACGTTTGTGAAGTTGTTTTCGACACATCAACAGAAACAGTTCTCTACGCTGAATTACCTATTAAAACTGTTTTGGAAGTTACATACACAGAACCAGGCGAAAAAGGTAACACAGCAACAAACGCTATGAAAGACGCTACAGTTGAAACTGGCGCTACAGTTAGAGTTCCATTATTCATCAACACAGGTGACAAAATCAGAATCGACACTCGCACTGGCGAATACACAGAAAGAGTAAAATAATAATCTTTTAGATGAAAATCAATCCACATACAACACTTAAATGTGTTGCTGATTACGTCGGAGCAAAGAAGATGATCGGCGATCCTAACTTTGTGATATCAGGTCTTAACGAGATTCATGAAGTGGAAGAAGGCGACATTACTTTCGTCGATCATCCTAAATACTATAGCAAGGCGTTAAACTCTAAAGCTACTACTATCATTATCAATACTGAAGATGTTGAATGTCCAGAAGGTAAAGCTTTGTTAGTCCACGATAATCCATTTGATGCTTTCAACAAACTTATATTGTCGTATCGCAGATTTGAACCTGCCACAGCGATGATTGGTCCAAAAGCAGAGATAGGTGAGGGTACTATTATTGAACCAGGAACATTTGTTGGCGATAGAGTTAAAATCGGTAAGAATTGTATCATTCATCCTAATGTTACAATTTATAACCATGTCATTATTGGCGACAATGTCATCATTCAAAGTGGCAGCGTAATAGGCGGCGACGCTTGTTACTTCCAACGTCGTCCTGACGGTTTCGTCAAATTTGAGTCATGCGGCAGAGTTATCATCGAAGATGATGTTGAAATAGGTGCTTGCTGCTGCGTTGATATAGGTGTTACTAGCGATACTATCGTTGGTAAAGGCACCAAGATGGATAATTTCGTTCAGATTGGTCACGACGCAAAACTCGGCAAGAACTGCTTCCTCGGCGCTCATGCATCAGTAGGCGGTGTTACTGTGGTGAAAGATAACGTTTCTATCTGGTCAATGTCGGCAGTCAATAAAGACCTCGTCATAGCAGAAGGAACAGTAGTGCTCGCTTATTCAGGCGTTGATAAAGATACTCAACCAGGACAGACTTACTTCGGAATACCGGCTGTTGAGGTAAGAAAGAAATGGAGAGAAGTAGCAGCATTGAAATCATTGCCTGATTTGATTGCTAAACTCGATAAATAAAGTCAACGAGACAATAAGTTGTCTATATAAACAAAAAAGAAAGACTAAGGAATTCCTTGGTCTTTCTTTGTTTTTGTTTGTGGACTATTTTTATGTCATTTTATATCGCTTCTTCAGAGCGTCTTCTCATTTCTTCAGAGATGGCGATGAATTCTTCTACGTTCATATCTTTTATATAGACTAATCCGTGTGTAGATCTTATCAATGGTCTTGGATGTTCGTAGAAATAATCCTTTCCTAAAATCAATTGAATGTCATGCAACTGATTGATCCATGTTCTCTTTGAGATATCACTGAACGGACCATTGTAGAACGGACTTGGAAATTCTGCTTTAACCTGACTTAAATAACTTGCGGTAAATGATTTATCCAAAACTGCAAAAGCATTCAATGATACAGGAACATACATATTGACATCAGCAGGGTGGAATTTGAACCATACGTTGCGATATCCGTATATTCTCAAATCAGACAAGTCTTTCTCCTTGCTCCATTCTGCAACAGCAGCAGCAGTGGCTTGCAATACTTTATAATGAGTATCAGGACCGCTTCCTTCTGGATCTAAAGTGACACTAATAATATTAGGTTGTATCTCTCTAAATTGGTTTAAGATAGGCATGACGTCACGTTCCATGTTAGGACCTTTGCTTACTCCGCTGTCCTGATAGAATCCGAGGTGAAGGTGGTGTACGTTCTTTACTTGAACACCATTATAAGCCCAAACCAATTCTTCTTCAAATTCACGTATCATACCTTTGAGACGTTGCAAGTCTGGAGTGTTCTTTTCACCATCGTAGCTTCTTTCCAAGACATCGATGACTTCTTTATATTTGGCTTTTAATTCTTCAAGATTCTTGAACTGCCATATTGAGACAGAACAACGTAAGAGTCTGTGGCAGAATCCTCTGTTCATTTGATATTGATCATCTCTTGCTACACTGTCGAGATAATGGTAGATGTCTTTATCAAATTTGTGTTTGTATCCTTCTTCAAAGAAATCAGGATAATGAACCATTTGTATCTCATCTTTCTCGATGAAATCGAGAGTCATTTTCAAAGATTCGCATAGGAATCCGTTGGTAACAGAATTATATCCAGATGTCATGACGGCAAAATGCACAGTGTTGCTTACTGGACGTAATTGTCTGTTGGTTAATGGCATAATACCAAGCATGATGTCATCATGGTGAGGACCTGAGTTGTAAATGACTTTATTAGTCTGTGTCACAGAGCCTCTGAACAACTTCTCTTCAACAGATTTTATGACTTCATTTACTGTTTCGAGACTGAGGTTAGGAATCATGCGACATACCTCATCATTTTGCAAATCTTCCAAAGTGAGTTTAGGCGCGTATCTGTTGATTTTCTTACATAATGCAAGAATAGCCTTCTCTGTCTTTTGGAAGTTCCATTCTTCCTTGAAATAATAATGATTTATGCTGTCGTTGAGTAATGATGCTGCGCCTTCTGTGAGATAGAAACGTGAGTTTTCAAGTCTTTGAAGAACTGTGGCTGGATATTGTGTTGTCATTTCTGACTCAAGAGCGTTCTTGATAGTTGTAGCGTTAGATTCGCCAGCAGCGCAAACGATAGCAACAGTCTTAGGATTTCTTGTTATTGTCTCAAGACCTATTGTTATGACGAGACGATTCTTAGCAACTTCGATTCCGCCCAATGATGAAGCAGCATCAGCCTGTGTTGCAAAGTTAGTCTGACGCAACTCAGTATTAGAGTGCTGACTTGTACCGCTGATGTTGAATGCGATACGACCATCAGAGCCTAATGTACTGAGCAAGAATCCGATGTCGCCTTTTGCCTTGATTTTTTCTTCGTATCTAGAACACCAGTCGTCAATCATGAAAAGAGATTGCTGCTGAACTCTCTCTCTTTCATTTTCAGCTTGTCTGTAACGAAGGCTTAAATCTATTTTGAAATCAGGGAAAATCTCGTTGAAAGATTTGTTGTTATATAATTTTATATCATCACAGTTTATGAACAAAGCACGATTAGGATCAAGGCCGAAACCGTTGATATAATTTTCATTTACATAATGGAAAAATGAATTGTGCTGTTTTGGTGAGATAGGGTAGAACTCATCCATTTGAACGAACTGAAGTCCAGAAAGATTAGGCTTCTTAATCTCAGCCAATCCATACTTTTCAAGGACTTTCTTGGTTTCTTTCTCATCCCAAGTGTTTAAGAAATGATGTGTGTAATGGATAAAATTCTTGAATGATTTGTCGGAAGAAAGACTGATTACACCTTCTTCATTCTCTGAAACCCATTCTAAAAAACGCAGTGCTGTCATAACGCCGAGTTTCGGCACACTGTCGGTAATGATATATGGAACTTTAGTCGTGATTTCTTGAATTTTTGAATCTTTCAAAAAACATTGCTCGACTTTAGAATTAAAATTAACCATAGTATAAAATCTTTAAAATATCCACAAAAATATGAAAAAAATAATTATTTTTGAAGAAAAATGTAATATATGAAGTTAATTTTAATACCTTTTATTATATTGATGATTATCAAGTGGAAAAGACTTAATTTTCTTTTCAAGGCATTAACTATTCTAATGTGTATATTGTTAATAAAAGCTGAAAAGTCGAAAAAATTGTACTTTTTCTTTGAAGAGCCTGCTACTTGTTGGGAGGAGACTCTTCCGCTCGGAAATGGTCGTCTCGGAATCATGCCTGACGGAGGAATAGAAAAAGAGAATATTGTCCTTAACGATATAACATTATGGTCAGGAAAAATAGCCGATTACTCAAATCCTAAAGCTAAAGAAGCTCTGCCTGAAATTCAGAGACTTTTGCTCGAGGATAAAAACTACGAGGCGCAGGAATTGGTTTACAGAACTTTCACATGTTCTAACAAAGGCTCTAACTGGGGCAATGGCGCTCTGTCAAACTTCGGATGTTTCCAGACTTTAGGAAACATAAATATCGACTATATCTATAATGACGATTGTGAAGTAAAAGACGGCTCTTATGTCAGAAAACTCGACCTGACAAATGCCATTGCGACAACAGAATTCGAAACAGAACAAGCCACATTCAGTCGCGAATACTTTGTATCAAGAGAATCTGATATCGCTGTAATTCGTCTCGACGCCGACAAATCAAAAATGATTTCCGTTGAAATACAACTTAACAGAGAAGAATGTGCAGAATATATCACAGAGGATGAAGCGATTGTGATGTTCGGTCAACTTAAAGACGGTAGCAATGGCAACGAAGGAATGAAATATCTTTCAAAAGTGACAGTTAACAACGTCGGTGGCGAGGTCGAATATAAAGACAATAAAATCATTGTAAGAAATGCCGACAGACTCACTCTCATTTTCTCTTCAGCAACAAATTACAAAAACAACGACTACACTGCTTTTGTCGACAGTCTGATGAATGAGGCTAAATCACGCAATTACGTTCCATTAAGAAAAAAACATATCAAGACATATCAAGAATTATTCAACAGAGTAGAAGTCGATTTTGGCGAGGCTATCACCGACAATCATCCAATCAACGACAGACTCTTTGACTTCCAGGAAGAAGATGATCCACAGTTCGCAGAATTATACTTCCAATACGGACGTTATCTTTTGATTTCATCAACACGCGAAGACTTGTTGCCTCCTAACTTACAAGGTCTTTGGGCTAATACGATTCAGACTCCATGGAATGGTGATTATCACCTTAATATCAATGTGCAGATGAACCATTGGCTTGCTGAGGTTTGTAACCTTTCTGAATTACATAAGCCTTTAATCGAATTCACAAAAGGCATTGTGGAATCAGGAGAAGAGACAGCACAAGGATTCTACGGAGCAGAAGGCTGGACCGCACACTCAATCTGCAACTTATGGGGATTCACAGCTCCTGGCGAACATCCTTCATGGGGCGCTACCAACACCGGAGGCGCATGGCTCTGCCAACATCTCTACCAACACTATTTGTTTACAAATGACATCGATTATCTTAAAGAGATATATCCAGTCATGAAAGGTGCCGCTCAGTTCTTCAATTCCGTCATGATCGAAGAAAAAGAACACTCATGGCTTGTTACAGCACCTACATCATCACCTGAAAATTCATTCTATCTCCCTGATGGCAAAATAGCCAGCGTTTGTATGGGCCCTACTATGGATATACAGATTATCACTGAATTATATCAAAATGTCATTGATGCAGCAGAACTTTTAAACATAGATAAAGAGTTTGCCGAGACTCTGAAAAACGATTTGAATAAATTCCCTCCAATGCAGATAAGCGAAGACGGTTACCTCCAAGAATGGCTTAAGGATTATGGCGAACCAGAGATACATCATCGTCATGTCTCACATCTCTTCGGATTGCATCCTGGACGATTGATAACCAAGTCTAAGACTCCGGAATTATACGAAGCATGCAAGATGTCGCTCGAACGTCGCGGCGACGAAGGAACAGGCTGGTCACGCGCATGGAAAATCAATTTCTGGGCGAGACTTCACGACGGCGACAGAGCATATAAACTTCTTAAAAACTTATTACAGCCAGCATTAGTCGGCGACAGAGTAGGAGCTGGCACTTATCCAAATCTCTTCTGCGCACATCCTCCATTCCAAATTGACGGTAACTTCGGTGGTACTGCGGGCATCGCAGAGATGCTGCTTCAATCTCATGACGGATTTATCGAGTTATTGCCAGCATTGCCATCAGTATGGAAAGATGGCCATTTCAAAGGATTATGCGCTGAGAATGGTGCCGTAGTTGACTGCTATTGGAAAGACGGTAAAGCTACTAAAATTAAAATCAAATCAAAAATAGGCGGCACCTATAATATATTAATGCCAGACGGTTCAATCAAAGAAATAAAATTGAAACAAAACCAAAGTAAAACGATAAAAATAAATTAACATTCGGTGTCTGAACCTGTCGATGACACTTACTTCGACAAGCTCAGCGACAGTCAACTGAAAAATAAATTTTAAAATATGAAAAAACTATTCTTATTAACAACAGTTATCGCTTTGCTTTCTTCATGTGTTGAAGATAATGCGAAGGTCGTGGATGCAAATCTTAACATCGTCCCAGTTCCACAAGAAGTGGTGGTAGCAATGAACGACAATGGTTTCCAAATCAATAAAGAAACCGTCATCATTTATGAAAATGAAGCAAATAAATTCAATGCAGAGTTTTTACAGTCTTATCTTAAAAACATTTTCAAAAAAGATTTAAAAATAAGTAGAGATGTCTCTCCTGTGGCGTCTAATAGCATCAACCTCAATATCGTCAATCCAAGCGAATGCGAAAGCTTGGGTTTTGTAAACGACAAAGAAGCTTATCTCTTAAGCGTAAGTCTCGACAAGATTAACATTTACGCTATCGATGCTGCTGGTGTTTTCTACGGAATCCAGACTTTGATTCAGATGATGCCTAACGACATTTATTCAGAAGATGCAGTCAAAGTAGCAGGCGTTATGTTCCCATCATTGAATATCATTGACAATCCACGTTTCAAATACAGAGGATTGATGTTGGACTGTTCACGCACTTTCTTTGATGTAGATTTCATCAAACATCTTTTGAATGGATTGGCTCATTATAAAATCAACAATTTCCACTGGCATCTTGCCGATGACCAAGGATGGAGAATAGAGATAAAACAATATCCAAAACTCACAGAATTAGGTGCTTGGAGAGGTGCTGACGAACTTCTTATGCCAGCTTACGGTTCCGGCAACGAACGTAACGGCGGCTTCTACTCACAAGAAGAAATAAAAGACATCGTGAAATATGCCGCCGACAGAAACATCAATATCATTCCTGAGATAGATTTGCCAGGACATAGCAAGGCTGTCGCAGTGACATATCCAGAAATAGTATGCGACATTGACTCTAAACATCTTAGCGTACAAGGCGAGTCAAACAATGTTTGGTGTGTTGGTCGTGAAGAGAATTACGAAATGTTAGAAAATATCATCGTTGAGATGACAGAACTTTTCCCAAGCAAGATTTATCATATCGGAGCTGATGAAGTCAATATGAATTCATGGCGCGACTGTGATGTTTGCCAAAATCTTATGAAAGAAAAAGAAATGACAGAACTCGTTGAGTTACAAAATCATTTTGTAAGAAGAATAGAAAAGATATTGGCTAAATACGGCAAGACAATGGCTGGATGGGACGAGATTCTTGATGGAGGAGACCTTCTTGAAACAACAATCCCTTACGTATGGCAAAACTCAGAAAGAGGAATCAAATCTGTAAAGGCAGGTCAGCCAACAGTTATGCAAGTAGCTCAGTATATGTACTTCGACATGAAACAATCTCCAGATGAACGCGGACTTAAATGGGCTGCTATCATTCCATTGGACACAGTATATTCTTTTGACCCTATTGGAAACTTCGAGTTGACTGACGAAGAAGAAAAACTCGTTTACGGCATCCAAGGCGGTCTCTGGACAGAATGCGGTCAGGTTCCAGGTTACGCTCATTATCAGCTTTTCCCTAAGGTGCTTGTGCTTTCAGAAATTGGCTGGTCTGCATACGAAGACAGAAACCTCGACTATTTCAAGAAGAGATTATACGACAGTCATTTGGAAAGATTATATAACATGAATTTCGAGTTCAGAGTAGCACCTCCAACAGTGAAATACGAAGACGGAAAACTTATCGCTGAGAAAGACTACGACTTCCTGACAATACGTTACACTGACGATAAATCAACTCCTACTTTAGAATCTGCAGAATACGCAGAAGCTATTGTTACAGACAAACCTGAAAATTATCGTTTCGCTACATTCTACAAAGAACGTCCAAGTATTGCAAGAGGCGCACAAAACATCGATTTATACAATTATCAGAAGCCTAATACTATAGTAACATCTAACGTTCCAATGGAACAAGATATCAACATATTAGCAGATTACAATATGAACACCTATTGCTATACAGCACGTCCTGTTGAAGCTGGTGACTACTTCTTATATACATTCGAAAATCCTGTTGAATGTGAAAATATTTTAGTTGGAACCGGACACTACAGTTTGGCAATAGTCGGTCTTCCTAACGCAAGAATAGAATATTCTTACGATGGTGAAAACTTCATCCAAGGCGAGGAATTCGTATATGATTATTTCGATGGTTACAAAGCAGAAGTACATCCAGAACAAGCAGTGAAAGCTGTCAAAATCGTCGTTACTGGAATAGGAGAGTGTGAGTACGCCATTTTGCAAGACCTTAGAATTTTATAATCACTATAGGTCAGGATTTTTGTAAAAAAATAATAAACTTTTTATATATTTGCGTATCAATAAAATTAAATCATATGGCACTTATTAAAGACAAAAAATACAAGTGGGAATATGTTAACTTAGGCGGTTCCACTCGTGTAAAGATTAACTCTGGTGAAGATTTGGCTCATCTCAATGAACTTGACCCTAAAATGTGGACTGTGCTTTCATGTCCAACAACAGGTCTCGAAATAGATGACAAGAGCTTGAAATATATGGACTGCGATGGTGACGGCAAATTACGTGTCAACGATATAGTTGCAGTATCACAATGGATTACATCTGTGTTAAAAGACAAAGACCTTATATTAAAAGGTGACTCAGCCATTGACATCAATCAGATTAACACAGAAGATGCTAATGGCAACAAGTTATACAAATCAGCAAAACAAATCCTTGAAAATCTCGGCAAAGAAGGCAGTATGATTTCATTGTCAGACACTGCTGACATCACTGCTATTTTTGCTAAGACACGTTTCAACGGCGACGGTGTCATCACTGAAGCTTCATCTGACGACGCTGACCTTAAAGCAACAATCGCTGCAGCAGTCACTTCAACAGGAGGCGTTGCTGACAGAAGTGGAGCTCAAGGCGTTAACGCTGACCAAATAGAGGCATTCTACAAAAGTCTTAACGATTATATCACATGGACATCAAATGCTGTTGAAGCACCATTTGGCGACAAGACAGATTCTGTTATAGAAGCATATAACGCATTAGATGCTAAGATGAAGGATTTCTTCATGCGTTCAAAATTAGCTGCATTCTCACCTCAAAGCATTGCTTCATTGGATGTTCAGACTTCACGTATCAATGATATCAGCGCTGAAAATCTTTCAACAAAAAATGATGAAATCGCTACTTATCCATTGACACATATCACTGATAGCGTAGATTTAAATCTTAATGCTGCTATCAACCCTGTATGGACAAAATATTTCAACATAATTAAAGATAATGCTGTAGAAGCAGGAAAGACATCACTTTCTGAAGACGACTGGACAGCTATTGCTGGCAAGTTCTCTGCTTACACATCATGGAAAGCAGCTAAAGCAGGTGCTAACGTAGAACCTCTTGGTATGGACAATATCAAGAATTTCCTTGAACAAAACAAGAAAGCTGAATTGTTAGACTTAGTAGCACAAGACGTCGCATTGAAAGAAGAAGCTGAAAACATCGAATTAGTAGATAAGTTCCTTCATATTTTCCGCGATTTCTATAGACTCGTCAAGAACTTCGTAACACTCCACGATTTCTACGACAAAGATAAGTCTGTCAAGGCAATATTCCAATCAGGAACTCTCATCATTGACCAAAGAGCATGTAAATTCTGTATGAAAGTTAATGACGCAGGAAAACACAGCGCTGCTGCAGCCAAGAGCGGTATGTATCTCGTCTATTGCGATTGTACTACAAAGACAAAACCAGGCAAATTACAAATAGTCGCTGCTGTCACCGTAGGCGATATCGGAGAACTTGCTGTAGGCAAAAACGGTATCTATTACGACAACAACGGTCTTGAATGGGATGCTGTTGTAACAAAGATCATCGATAATCCGATCAATATTTCACAGTCATTCTGGTCACCATATCGCAGAATGGCAACAGCGATAGAAAATCTTATTAACAAGAGCGCTGCCGATAAAGACTCTAAAATGATGGCAAAAGCTACTGCCAACATCAACGCTGCTCCAACCAAGACAGCTGAAGAAGCAAAGGCAGCAGCTGCAGCACCTCCATTTGATATCGCTAAGTTCGCAGGTATCTTCGCTGCCATCGGTATGGCTGTCGGTATGATAGGCACTGCATTAGCAAGCATCTTCAAAGGTTTATTTGCTCTTAACTGGTGGCAAATCATTATGTTGTTCATAGGTATCATATTGCTTATTTCAGGCCCTGCAATGGTTATGGCATGGATGAAACTCCGTCGTAGAAACATTGCTCCGCTTCTCAACGCCAACGACTGGGCTGTCAATGCTGTGGCAAAGATCAGCATTCCATTCGGAGAGACACTCACTGATATAGCAAAATATCCTAAGTTGAAACTTCAAGATCCTTACGCTAAAAAAGGCATGCCATCATGGGCTAAATGGATCATCTCTATATTGTTAGTTGCCGTTGTAGCAGCAGCATTATGGATTTTCAACGTACTCGCTCCATTAAATGCTAACTTGAAATCACCACTTCCAAAATACAACAAAGAAAATGTTGAAATCGTAACAGATACGATTGTTGAAATGGATGTAGTGGAAGAAGTGGTAGAGTAATCCAATAAAGAAGCAAAAAAGAGCAGCAAATTGCTGCTCTTTTTTTATACATACACGAAAAATTATCGTGGATTAAAAATCAAATTCTAGTACTCCTTGTTGTCCTGATGTTGTTTCCTGTTCGGCAGAAGTATTACCTATCATCGCCAAGAATTCATCTTCAGTCTTGATCTCTATCCCAAGACTTTCAGCTTTCTTTCTCTTCTCAGGTCCCATCTTGTCACCGGCAACGACGAAACTTGTCTTCTTAGAGATTGATGAGACATTCTTGCCGCCAAGATCTTCAATGAGTTGTTTTATCTCGTCACGACTCATAGTAGAGAAGACGCCGCTGACAACGATGCTCATTCCAGACAAAACCTGATTTTCGCTGACTTCCTTTTTCTCTTGTTCAAACTGAAGACCGGCTTCCTTCAACTTATTAATAATATGTATGTTTCTTTCGTCTGCGAAAAAGTCTTTTATTGACAAAGCTATCTTGCCGCCTACTTCTTCAATATCAGTAAGTTCTTCCAGACTAGCATTGATAATATTATCAATGGAACCCATCGCTTTGGCAATAAGTTTCGCAGTTGTCTCACCGACATATTTTATTCCTAAAGCGAAAAGCACCCTCGCAAAAGGAACACTCTTCGACTTCTCGATAGCTTCCAGAATATTATTGGCGGTCTTCTCCTTGAAACTTACCTTACGAACATTTTCCTGCAAAAGGTTAGTGTCATCTTCAACAACTATTATCTTTTCAAGACCGTATATCTTGTCGTAAGTGAGATTATATAAATCGGAATAGTCTTTTATCAAATTATTATCGAAAAGCACTTCCACCTTGCCTTCGCCGAGACTCTCTATGTTCATTGCCTTACGGCTTATGAAATGCTCTATACGTCCTTTGATCTGAGGAGGGCAGCCGAGAGTGTTAGGGCAATACCATGCAGTTTCACCTTCTGCCTTAACGAGTTTCGTTCCGCATTCAGGACAATGTTCTATGAAAGTTATTTTCTTGCTGTCTTCTTTTCTAAGCTTAAGATCCACAGCGGTAATCTTAGGAATAATCTCGCCGCCTTTCTCCACGCTTACTATGTCTTCATGATGAAGGTCAAGCTGTTCTATGAAGTCTGCGTTATGCAGAGTCGCTCTTTTCACTATGGTGCCGGCAAGTTGCACAGGTTCTAGGTTAGCAACCGGTGTTATCGTTCCGTGGCGTCCTACTTGAAAATCGACGCTTAACAATTTGGTGTGAGCTTCTTCAGCCTTGAATTTATAAGCTATAGCCCAACGAGGCGACTTTGCGGTAAAACCTAATATTTCTCTTTGTTTGAAATCGTTGACCTTTATCACAATGCCGTCGATGTCAAAAGGAAGTTCTTTTCTCTTCTCATCCCAATAGTTGATGAAGTCTTCAATATCTTCAACATTCTTGCATATCGCCATGAAGTTAGATACATTGAAGCCCCATTGTTTGGCAGCGGCAAGACTCTCATAATGAGTATTGAAAATCATCTTGTCGTCGTCCATCATCATGAAGTAACAGTATTGGTCGAGTTTACGTTTGGCTACTTCTTTAGAATCCTGGAGCTTTATCGTTCCAGCTGCAGCATTTCTTGGATTGGCAAAAGGCTGCAGACCCAAGTCCTCTCGTTCAGTATTGATGCTATTGAAACTGCTATGAGGCATGATAACTTCGCCGCGCATCTCAAAGAAATCAGGATAGTCGCCTTTAAGACGAAGTGGAATGCTGCGTATCGTCTTGATATTAGTAGTGACATCGTCGCCCTGCGTTCCGTCACCACGAGTCACGGCTTTGACAAACAAACCGTTTTCGTATGTTAGACTGATGGAAACACCATCGAATTTAAGTTCACAAACAAACTCAACATCTTCCTCAATGGTCTTCTTTATTCTTGAGATAAAATCCTTGACTTCTTCAATATTATATGAGTTTGACAATGACAACATCGGATAACGATGCTTCACAGTCTTGAACTCTTTAGTCAAGTCGCCGCCGACACGCTGAGTAGGAGAGTCGGGGAGAACCAAATCGGGGAACTGCTTCTCGAGATCGATGAGCTCGTTTAAAAGCATATCGAAATCGTAGTCGCTGATAGTTGGTTGAGCTAAGATGTAATAATTATGATTATGATTATCGATAATCTTGCTTAACTCTGAAATCCTGGCTTTTGCTTCTTCTTTGTTCATGAATTTTAACTCAGCTTAATGATTTATTATTTCCATTCGTATGAACAGTCAACATTATCTACATTGTAAATAGTCTGATAATAGTCAGTATAGGCTTCGCAGTCTTTCTTTGAATAAACGCCATAGAGAATGTCTGATGAACCATTGTCAACATTTCTGCAGATACATGCCTTTTCACATGAAGATGTCATTATGATAATAACAGCTGTAGCAAAAAATAGTTTAATAATTTTTTTCATTTTTTTGAAAGTTAATGTGCAAAGATAATATTTTTCTTTCTAAAAAATATATTAAATATCTCATCGTAATTAATTTGATTTAGACGGAAAAAATAAGTATCTTCGCAATGTTTTTTTTATTTTGGAATAAATGTATAATTAATAAAATCGCTTATGAAAATTAGATCAATTATCTTATTAGTTGTCATGGCATTATGCTTTAATGTCAAGGCACAAGAGATTGCTGATTGGTGGAACGACGTATCTGTTTGCCAAGTAAACAAAGTCGCTCCTAGAACCAATGTGATTCCTTATCAAGATGAAAACGGAATCAATAATCTTGAGTACAGACAATCTCCTTATTATCAATGCATCAATGGTAACTGGAAATTCCATTGGGTTGAAAAACCAGCAGACAAACCACAAGGCTTCTATGCTGAAGGTTACGATGTCTCATTATGGAACACAATCCCTGTTCCTGCTAACTGGGAATTAAACGGCTACGGCATTCCTGTCTATATCAATCAACAAAATGAATTCCCTTCAAACCAACCTTATGCTCCAACAGAATACAATCCAGTAGGTTGCTACGTTCACAATTTCAACATTCCAGCTGAATGGGAAGGAAGAAATGTCTACATCAACTTCGGCGCTGTTAAGTCAGCTTTCTATCTCTGGATTAACGGCAAGTTCGTAGGCTATTCAGAAGACTCAAAGACTCCAGCAGAATTTGACATCACTCCTTATCTTAACAAAGGCGGTGAAAACACTTTGGCAGTTGAGGCATACCGTTTCTCAGACGGTTCTTATCTTGAATGTCAAGACTATTGGCGTCTCAGCGGTATCACACGCGATGTCTTTGTATATTCAAAACCTAAGACAAATGTTTACGATTTCTTCGTAAAGGCTGGTCTCGATGAAAAATATGCCAAAGGTATCTTCGAAGTATTTATAGATGTTAATTACGGAAAGAAAGTCCCTTCAAAATTGACTGTTGAAGTTGAATTGGTCAACAAAAACGAAAACGCAAAATTCGAAGTCAATAAATTATATGTTGAAGAGTTCTCAAAGAAAGAACTTATCGCAAAACAAAAGTCAGAAGGTCATTCAACAATTCGTTTCAAGAAGATTATAGATAGAGTAGAAGCTTGGTCAGCAGAGAAACCTGTTCTTTACGATATGACAATCCGCTTGAAAGACAAGAAAGGTAGAGTAATTGAAGTGGTAGGTGCTAAAGTCGGTTTTAGAACATCAGAGATTAAAGACGGACAATTTATGGTAAACGGCAAACCTATACTTATCAAAGGTGTTAACCGTCACGAACATGATGGATTTACAGGTCAATGTGTTAGCCGCGCAACAATGGAGAGAGATATTCAACTAATGCTCCAAAATAACATCAATACAATCCGTACTTCTCACTATCCATGTGATGTTTATTTATATGAATTATGCGACAAATATGGTTTGTATGTAATCGATGAAGCTAACAATGAATCACATGCTCAAGGTTACGGCGACGCTAGCTTGGCAAAAGACGAACGCTGGATCGAGGCTTTCAAATACAGATGTAACAACATGTTCGGCAGAGACAAGAACCACGCTTCAATCGTTATCTGGTCATTAGGCAACGAATGTGGCAACGGTGTCTGTATGTACGAATCTTACGATATGATGAAGAAACTTGACAACACACGTCCTGTCATCAACGAACGTTCAATCTACGATTACAATACTGACATCATTGGACTTATGTATGCAAGTCAAGGTTATCTTGAAAAATTCGTTGAAGAAGAATTGGATTCACTCAGACGTCCTTTCATTATGGTTGAATATCTTCACGCTATGGGTAACAGCTGCGGCGGTATGCAAGACTATTGGGATATCATCAACTCACACAAACAATTGCAAGGCGGTTGCATCTGGGACTGGTGCGATCAAAGTCTTATTCAAAATGACACTGTTAAAAATGTTAGATGGTATGCTGCGGGCGGCGACCTCGGAGCTCTTGAAGGCATCGGAAACGACGACAGTTTCTGTGTCAATGGTTTGGTAACCAGCGATAGACATGCTCACCATCATCTCGAAGAAGTTAAGAAGGTTTATCAAAACATCAGCGTAACTCCTGTTGATATTGAAAAAGGTGTATTCGAAATCAAGAACAACTTCTTCTTCAGAAGACTTAATGAATTTGAATGCAGTTACGTCATTTACAGCAATGAAAAAGCAAGATTGCAAAGCAAAACTTTCGACTTGGATATTGCTCCTCAAAATTCTGAAAGAATAAGCATTTCTATTCCAAAACCAATGTTGGATGCTACAAATCCAAACAGATATGCTAAATGCGAATATTTTATTGAGTTCTCTTTCAAGGAAAAGAATGGAAATAAAATGAGACCTGCTGGAACAGAAATAGCATACGATGTGTTTAATCTTAACATTGAGGCACCTGAAGGAGAATCACTTAAAAATATCCCTGAAGTAAAATTCGACGACACTAAGGATAATGTTATCGTTTATAATGATAATTTCAGATTTACTATCAACAAGCAACAAGGTCTTCCAGTATCTTTCATATATAATAATGTAGAAATGTTGGCAGGTCCTATTAAACCTAATTTCTGGAGAGCTCCAACTCTCAACGACGACGTTGACCGCAACGCTCTCCCTAAATGGTTGAACGCTAACCTCAACGATTTGACTATTGTCCCAAAATCAATCAAGACACAAAGAATAAGCAAATCTAAAGTTGTTGTCGTTGTTGTCCTTGATTTCAACAATCCTAATGGAGGAAACGTACTCACTACAGAACAGGTATTCGAAATCAACGGTTATGGTGATGTTATCATTTCTAATAACATCCAAACAAGTGAAGTTGTTAAGACAATGCCTAAAGTTGGAACACAAATTATCGTCAACAGAGAATTCAATAATGTCAAGTTCTTCGGTAAAGACACTGAAAACTATCCTGACAGAAACTCATCAGGCAAGACAAACGTATATACAAAAAGAGCTGATTCATTCTTCGAATTGCATGAAGAGCCACAAGACAACGGCAACCACAGCGAAACACGTTGGGTAGCGATGTCTGATGCTAAAGGTCATGGCTTGTTCGTCACTAGCGATGAATTGTTCAACTTCAGTGTATATCAATATTCAGATGAAAACCTTTCTGTTGCTGAGAGAATCAACCAAATGGAAATTGCCGACTATTGGACATTCAACATCGACCATAGACAAGCTCCACTCGGAACAGCAACATGCGGCCCAGGTTCACTTGAGAAATATCTCATCAATGATGACATCTACGAATACACAATAAGAATCCGTCCTTTCAATATTAGAAATAATGAAAATGAGGAAAAATTGTACAAACAGAATGTATTGGGCGATTTCAACAAAGTTGCAACTCCTGTCATCACAACAGACTTGGCACGCTTCGATAACAAGATGAACGTAACATTGACATGTGCTGATGCTAATGCAAAGATTTATTATACATTAGACGGTAGCGAACCAACACAAAAATCTAATTTATATACAAAACCTTTCAGCATCAATACAACAACAACTATCAAAGCCAAGGCATTCGCAGCAAACAAGATGTCTTCATTCACTTTGATGGAAACATTCGAACGTCTCATCATCAAAGGAACTGAATTCGTTGAAAAGCCAAACAAGAACTATTCAAAGAATTATGAGACAGCCTTGATGGATGCAAGAAAAGGTGTTGCTGGAAACTGGGGTGAAGACTGGCTCGGCTTCAACGGTCAAGATGCAGAATTCACAATCGAACTTTCTATGCCAACAGACATCAATAAATTATATATCGGTTATGGCGTACAACCTAACGACTGGGTCTTGATGCCTAAAGGTATTAAGGTCTCTGTTTCTACAGATGGTGTCACATATACAAATCCTGTCATAGCAGATTACCCTGTTTATAATAATGCTAAAGACGTAAAACGCAGAGATGAAGCTAGAGCTAACATCAACGTTAAAGGCGTCAGATTTATTAAGGTATATGTTGAAAGCTACAAGACATTACCTGAATGGCATGACTATGCAGGAGAAAATGCATGGATTATGTTAGATGAAATAATAATAAAATAAGGGTCATGGACCCTTATTAATAAAAAAATGGCGCTTTGATTAAAGCGCCTTTTTTTATTAGTATTGATTTCTTATTTCTTGAAGTATCTGTTGAACAATCCTTCGAAACCTTTGCCGTGACGTGCTTCGTCTTTTGCCATTTCGTGAACTGTGTCGTGGATAGCGTCTAAGTTACGTTCTTTAGCGATACGTGCGATGCGCATTTT
The DNA here is from genome assembly GCA_045655965.1 of Bacteroidales bacterium. GTDB lineage: Bacteria > Bacteroidota > Bacteroidia > Bacteroidales > F082 > Limimorpha. Next base: position 113,181 of record JAZOQH010000018.1, read on the forward strand.
ATCTTCACAAGCGCCGCATTCTGCTTGCATACGTTTTTCTAAGTTTGTCTTAGTATCCCAAACAACATCACCTAACAATTCAGCGAATTTTGCGCAGTGTTCAGCTTCTTCCCAAGCGTAGCGTTTGAAAGCTTCAGCGATTTCTGGATAACCTTCGCGGTCTGCTTGACGGCTCATTGCTAAATACATACCGACTTCTGTTGCTTCACCCATGAAGTGTGCGTTCAAGTCTTTAATCATATCTTCGCCAGTACCTTTAGCGATACCGACAACATGTTCTGTAACGAAGTTCAAAGCAGCACCTTCTTCAAGTACATTCCATTGAACTTTTTGTTTACATTGTGGACATAATTCTGGAGCGTTTTCACCTTCGTGAACATAACCGCAAATAGGACATGCAAATTTTTTATTCATAACGTTAATTTTTTTAATTGGTTAATATTTTGTTTGTAGCTGTGAGCATCGAGCTGTGAGTCGTGAGTTTTTTTGATTTTGCTCAATGCTCATGGCTCGTAGCTCAAAGCGTATTATTTTACCGCGTGTTTGTATCCATCAACCTTGTTCCAATCGCCTCTTGTGAAGTCTGGGAACTTAACAGGAATACCATTGTTTGCGATAGAAGCTGCTGTCAATTCACCGAGGCATGACCATTCTGCAGCGTCGTAGACGTCTTGGTCTAAAGGAAGACCGTTTTGCAAACAGTAGATCAAACGATAATCCATGATGAAGTCCATACCACCGTGACCGCCTACTTGTTTAGCTTTTTCTTCTATGTCTTTTGCGATAGGGTGTTTGTATGCTACCATCAATGAATCTCTGATGTCGTTAGGTACGAAACCGTGTGAGTCTAAGTCTTCATGATCTGGGATAACATCTGAAGGAACGTTTTCTTCTTTCAATGTGAATCCTTGATATGGATATTTGTTAGCGAAACCTTCTGTACCTGTCAACTGATACAATCTGTCGTAAGGACGTGGAGTGTAAACATTGTGTTGGATTAAGATTGTCTTGCCTCTGTTTGTCTTGATCAATGTTGAGGTCATATCGCCATTAGCAAATGTTTCAGAACCCATTTTTTCTTTGGCAATCTTCAAACCGTTGATAGAAGGTGTTGACAAAGAAACGAGATAATCCATTTTATCGCCACGGTGGATGTCAAGAACTTGGCAGACTGGTCCGAGTCCGTGTGTTGCGTAAACGTCGCCAGCATGTTTTTGATTAAATTCCAAACGCCAGTTGCCTTGATATTCATTCCAGAATGGTTCTAAGTTGTGGATGTATGCGCCTTGAGCGTGAATAACTTCACCGAAGAGACCTTGTTGCGCCATATTGAGACATGTCAATTCGAAGAAGTCGTAGCAGCAGTTTTCAAGCATCATGCAGTGACGTTGTGTCTGTTCAGCTACGTCAACGAGTTGCCAGCATTCTTCAACGCTTGTTGCTGCAGGCACTTCAACAGCTACGTGTTTACCGTGTTGCATAGCATAAACTGCCATAGGAACATGGTTAACCCAGTCGGTACAGATATAAACGAGATCGATATCATCGCGTTCGCAGAGTTCTTTCCAGCCTTCTTCGCCGCTGTATTCAGCGCATTCTGGCAATCCTTTTCCTTTGATAACCCAGTCTTGAACAGCTTCGACGCGTTCTGGCAATAAGTCGCACAATGCTTTGAACTCAACGCCGTCGATATTAGAAATACGGTTTACGGCATCAGCGCCACGCATTCCAAGACCAATGAAGCCCATACGGACGACAGGAATTGGGTCAACTGCAAGTTGCAATACACTTTTCTGACCTTCAACTCTTGCAGGTTCAGGAAATACAATCATATTATTTTCAATGGTGTAAGCAGCATCAGATTTCACATCTGTTGAACAGCTTGAAACAAAAATACTTAGCACAAGGGCTAACATTACTAATAATTGTCTTTTCTTCATTGTTTGAATATTTTTTTATTGCTTCAAAAATAATATTTTTCCGCGGATATTTTTATGTTATTTAATTTTTTATTTTTACAAAAATTATTGACATTGAAATTATGAAAGATATAGTATTAAAATTCAAGGTTGAAAATGAGATAAGCGACGTCAAACCTTTGGGTGAAGGCCTTATCAACGACACTTTCAAAGTATATATAAAAGGAGAGGAGTCACCAAAATATGTGCTCCAACGTATCAACAACGCCATTTTCCAAGATGTTGAACTTCTTCAAGACAATATTGAAAAGGTAACGAACCATATCCGTAAGAAACTTGAGGCAAACAATGTTGATGATGTCGAACGCAAGGTGCTTCGTTTTGTGAGAACCAACGACGACAAGAAATTCTATTTCGACGGTGAGAAATACTGGCGCCTGATGGTGTTTATCTCCGATTCTTATACATATCAATCTGTCACACCTGAATATTCTTATACAGCAGGTCTCGCTTTCGGCGAGTTCCAATCTATGTTGTCTGACATTGACGAGACTTTAGGTGAGACAATCCCAAGTTTCCACAATATAGAACTTCGTTTGAATCAGCTTAAGGATGCTGTTGAAAAAGATGCCGTTGGTCGTGTGAAAGAGGTTCAATATTATATAGATGAAATTGAGAAAAGGGCAGAGGCGATGTGTCTTGGAGAGCGTCTCCATCGCGAAGGCAAACTGCCTAAACGTATCTGTCACTGCGACACTAAAGTGAATAACATGCTCTTTGACAAGGATGGAAACGTTTTATGTGTCATTGATTTAGATACCGTCATGCCAAGTTTCATCTTCTCCGACTTCGGCGATTTCTTACGTTCTGCAGCTAACACTGGTGCTGAAGATGATAAGAATCTGGAAAACGTCAATTTCAATATGGAGATTTTCAAAGCCTTCACAAAAGGCTATCTAGAAGGAACAAAGTCATTCCTTCTTCCTATAGAAAAAGAGAATCTGCCGTATGCAGCGAAGTTGTTCCCTTACATGCAGACAGTCAGATTCTTGGCGGATTATATAAACGGTGATACCTATTACAAGATTCAGTATCCAGAGCATAATCTCGTACGTACCAAAGCGCAATGGAGATTGTTTGAATGCGCTGAACAAAAAGAATCAGAAATGCGTGATTTTATATTGAGTTGTTGAACTTAATTCAAAGGTTCAATAGACTTATTTAAATTATTGCTTCACATAAATAAGATTATCGGTGTCGTAACCTTTCTGTTCTGCGGCATCGATAATTTTTTGTAATGTCGCATCGTCTAATTTCGGTGTTCTTGATAATATCCAGAGATATTTAGGAGAACCGCTTCCAACGAGAACATACTGATAATCTTTGTCAATCATCAACACGCGATAATCTGAATAGAAATTCATGAAGAAAGCGACTCTTAACAAACCAGGAGTGCTAGTTGTCTTTGCCTTGCCTTCTGAAACACGATAAACGCCATCTCGGTATCCTGAGTTAAGAACCTGGATGTTACCGTTAGGAAGTAATTTATATTCCGCTGTAACATTCTGCATATCACGTTCAAAACTATGGTCGAAACGTGCAATCTCGTACCACTTTCCGAGATATTTGCTTAATTCAATGGCAACAGGTTCATTATCGATCTTTGCCGGCGCAAAAATATTTGCAATTAACATAAGGATAAAAATTTTAGTATTCATAATCTTGTTTTTCGCATTAACAACATGAAATAATTTTTGTTCAAAAGATGTTTATCTATTAAAATATAATGTATATTTGCAGAACAATCTTCAGGGCAAGGTGAAATTCCTTTCCGGCGGTGACAGTCCGCGACTTCCTTAGGGAACTGATTCGGTGAAATTCCGAAACCGACGGTGATAGTCCGGATGGTAGAAGATTTATTGTGCTAAGTGTTTTGTTTTGCCCTGAAGTCTAATTAATGATTTTAGGGATTTTTTTTATGTCATATAAAAAACAAGATATCGAATACATGCAACGCGCCATCGAACTAGCACGACGTGGCGCTGGATTCGTGAACCCTAATCCGATGGTAGGCTGTGTCGTCGTTAAAAATGATGTCGTCATAACTGAAGGTTATCATGAATATTACGGCGGACTCCATGCTGAACGCAACGCATTGACTCACACAACTGCCGATTGTAAAGGCGCTACTCTTTACGTCACCCTTGAACCTTGCTGCCATTATGGAAAAACACCTCCATGCACTGAAATCATTATAGAAAAAGGTATAAAGAAAGTCGTCGTAGGTCTTCTCGACCCTAATCCTCTCGTAAGCGGAAAAGGCATTTCTATACTTCAAGATGCAGGAATAGAAGTTGTCACAGGAGTAGAAGAGGATAAGATAAAAGATCTAAATAAGGTTTTCTTAAAATATATTAAGACAAAACGTCCATACGTATTGCTTAAGACTGCAATGACTCTCGACGGTAAAATAGCTTCTTGTACCGGTGATTCTAAATGGATTACCAACGATAAATCCAGAAAATTGGTTCATAAGTTACGTTCCGAAATGATGGGAATCGTTGCAGGAATAGGAACAGTGAGATCAGACGACCCTATGCTGAATTGCCGTCTTGAATGTCAACATACAACGGACAACGGACAACAGCATATTCATCAACCTATAAGAATAATCGTCGATACAAAAGCGTCTATTTCATTGGATAGCAATATCGTCAAAACAGCTAATGAATATAAGACTATAATAGCACATACAGATTCTGCTTCTCATGAAAATATTGAGAAACTGAATTCATTAAATGTAGAGACATTGCTTTGTGATGAAAAAAACGGTCATGTTGATATTAACGACTTGATGACTAAACTTGGTCAGAAAGGTATTGACTCTCTGTTGCTTGAAGGCGGTTCTTGTCTTAACGCTGCATTTTTACAAGCCGGTTGCGTTGATGAGGTTTATGCTTTCATCGCTCCTAAAATAATTGGCGGCGAACATTCTAAATCACCGATAGGCGGACAAGGTATTGAGTTGATGAAAGATGCTATAACCTTCGATAAAGTTGAAATAGAACAAATAGAAAACGATATATTAATAAAGTGTAGAGTGTAGAGTTTAGAGTTTTTCACTGCTCGTTGCTCATAACTCAAGGCTCAGAACAATAGATTATGTTCACAGGAATAGTAGAAGAAATAGGAAAGATAAAATCGATTGAAAGACACTCTAACAGCATCAAACTTACTGTTGCTGCGAAGAAGATAATGTCGGATATGCATATTGGTGATAGCATTTCTACCAATGGTATATGTTTGACTGTTACCACTTTCAACGAGAGCTCCTTCACTGTTGACGTGATGCCTGAGACAATGATGATGACAAACTTCAAGAACTTGAAAGTCAACGACGCCGTTAATCTCGAGAGAGCGCTTGCTGCTAACGGACGTCTCGGCGGTCATATCGTTTCAGGTCATATCGACGGAATCGGAACTATCATAAGAAAATACAACGACGACAAAGCGATAAGAATGTCGTTTTCAACTTCGCCTTCTATTTTAGAACTTATAGTTAAGAAAGGTTCAATCGCTATCGACGGAATATCATTGACAGTGACAGACGTTGATTCAACCTCATTTTCAGTTTCTATCATAGAACACACTCAAGGAGAAACAACATTGACATCCAAAAAGATAGGCGATACCGTCAATCTAGAAAACGATGTCATCGGAAAATATGTGCAGAAGATGTTTGGAGGAACGCGAAACAATGCAGATTCTGACAATATTAATAAAGGTATAAGTTTGGATTTTTTGGAATCTAACGGATTTTGATAATAATTAAAAAAATAGATATGGAAAAAGAAAACAGATTTAACACTATTGAAGAGGCTATCGAAGATCTCAGAAACGGTAAGATGATTATCGTTATCGATGATCCAGACAGAGAAAACGAAGGCGATTTGATTTGCGCAGCTGAGTTCGCTACTGTTGAAAACGTCAACTTCATGGCTTCTTATGCCAAAGGTTTGATTTGTATGCCAATGAGTAAAGAACTTACTCATAAGTTGAAACTCAATCAGATGGTTACAGAAAACACTGATAATCATTGCACTGCTTTTACTGTTTCTATCGACCACGTTGAAACAACAACAGGTATCTCTGCAGTGGAACGTTCCATAACTGCAATCAAATGTGTTGAAGACGATGCTAAACCAGAAGACTTCAGACGTCCAGGCCATATGTTCCCACTTGAAGCACGCGAAGGCGGTGTATTCAAACGCGATGGTCACACTGAAGCAACAGTGGATTTCATGAAGATAGCTGGTCTTAAAGAATGTGGTCTCTGCTGCGAAATCATGCGTGAAGATGGCACAATGATGAGAACAACAGAACTTCTCGAATTTGCAAAAGAACATAATCTTAAGATAACATCAATCTCCGACTTGATCAAATACAGAAGAAAGACTGAGTCATTGGTTGAGAAAGTGACAGAAGCTGAGATGCCAACAAAATACGGCAGCTTCATCGCTCATGGTTATATCGACAAAGTTACTGGCGATCATCACGTCGCTTTGGTAAAAGGTGATGTCACTGGCGAAGAACCAGTCTTATGTCGCGTTCACTCAGAATGCCTCACAGGCGATGCTTTCGGTTCTTTACGTTGCGACTGCGGCGACCAGCTTCATGAAGCAATGCGTCGTATCGAAGAAAAGGGCAGAGGCGTTATCTTGTATCTCAAACAAGAGGGTAGAGGTATCGGTTTGATAAATAAGTTAAAAGCATATAAACTTCAAGATGAAGGTCTCGACACCGTTGAAGCGAACCTCGCTTTAGGTTTCGCAGCTGATTTAAGAGATTATGGCACAGGTGCTTCTATCTTGTCAGATCTCGGTATCACAAAGATCACCGTCATGACAAACAATCCAATGAAGATAACAGGATTGAATGCTTACGGTATTGAGATAGTAGGTCGCGAACCAATAGAGATGACATGCAACGAAAAAGACGCTTTCTATCTCTATACCAAATACAAGAAAATGGGACATATGCTCCATGTTAAAGAAATGCCGAAAAAATAAAGCGTAGAGTTGAGAGTGTAGAGTGTATAGTTTGGGATACACTATCAACAAAATACATTACACTTTCAACTACTCTAAACTATAAACAATAAACTTTAAACTAAATAAAAGACATGAATATCTTAGAAGGAAAATTACTTGCTGAAGGTCAGAAGATTGCTATCGTAGCAGGACGTTTCAACGAAATCATTACAAATAAATTATTAGGTGGCGCTGTTGACGCTTTCAAACGTCATGGCGGTGATGAGAAAGATATCGATTTAGCTTGGGTACCAGGTGCTTTCGAAATTCCATTGGTAGCAAAGAAATTGGCTGAATCAAAGAAATATGACGCTGTCATTTGTTTAGGCGCAGTCATCCGCGGTGCAACACCTCACTTCGATATGGTTGCTAATGAAACAACTAAAGGAATTGCTGCAGCTGGTTTACAAACTGGTGTGCCTATCATCTTTGGCGTACTCACAACTGACAACATCGAACAAGCTGTTGAAAGAGCTGGTTCTAAAGCAGGTAACAAAGGTTTCGAAGCTGTTACTACAGCCATCGAGATGGTTAACTTGATGAAACAAATATAATAACAATTACATCCACGAAACAACACGAAATCTTACTAACAATTAGTGTAAGATTAGTGCCAATTCGTGGATGTTTTATTTGTTGAAATCACCAAAACACGTGCGGATTCAAGCAATTCGAGGATTCATTCCGATTCTAAAATACTATAAATCTGAGGTTTCAATCATTCAAGAAAAATTCTTGAAAAAATGTTTGAAATAAAGAAAAAAATTGTATTTTTGCAGTGGGTAAGTCTTATACGACCAGCTCCTGCAGAATCCCCCAGGACCGGAAGGTAGCAAGGGTATGTGGTTGAGCGGTGCGATATCAAGCTTACCCTTTTTTATCTCTATATATGCTCATAGAACCCACATACACACCAAAACAATATTGGCTCACAATATTATCAGCAGGATTCTTGTTAGGCATCTTGTCATCAACAATTTATTTCATACTATATTGGTTCTTCTATGTGCAGCATTCATTCGTTTTCTCACTTATTTATCTCATCCCTCTGCTAGGTTCAACAATAACAACATTCTTCTTCAAACAAAAATTCGTCTGGAAAGAATTCACCTACGGAGCAGCATTCTCAATGTCATTCCTTACCGGATTATTATCAGCAATAATATTAAGCATCGCACTTTATTTCGCTTATACATCAGTTCTAGAATCAAGAATAGACCTTTTCAATAATGTCGATACAGAAACGCTGCAACGCCTGATGTCGCCAAAAGCAGTCTCTTTGTCGATGCTATTAATTAATGTGATTTTATCTTTACTTTACTCACTGATTATTGCTATCTTTGCAAAAAGAAAAATAAAAGAATAATGGATATTTCAGTCGTTATACCTCTTCTCAATGAAGAAGAATCACTTCAAGAATTAGAGTCTTGGATAAGACGCGTCATGAATGAAAATAATTTCTCTTACGAAATCATCTTCGTCGACGATGGTTCAACAGACTCTTCTTGGCATATAATCAAGGAATTATCTAAGAATAACGAAAACATAAGAGCTCTTCGTTTCAGAAGAAACTATGGCAAGTCACCAGCCCTTAACGAAGGTTTCAAAATCGCTCAAGGCGACGTCGTCATCACAATGGACGCCGACCTTCAAGATAGTCCTGATGAAATCCCAGGTCTCTTCGATATGATTAAGAACCAAGGATATGACCTCGTTTCAGGATGGAAGAAAAAACGATACGACTCTAAATTCGCCAAGAATATACCATCTAAGTTCTTTAACTTCACCACTCGTCTTATGACTGGCATAAAACTCAATGACTTCAACTGCGGTCTGAAAGCATATCGTAACGACGTCGTGAAAAATATTGAGGTTTATGGAGAAATGCATCGCTATATTCCAGTAATCGCCAAGGCAGCCGGATTCGGTCATATAGGAGAAAAAGTCGTTCAACACCAAAAGAGAAAATTCGGAACAACAAAATTCGGTATGAACAGATTCGTAAGAGGTTATTTGGACTTACTCACAATCACCTTCATATCAAAATTCGGCAAACGCCCGATGCACTTGTTCGGCGGACTTGGATCAATATTGTTCCTTGCAGGTTTCATAATGGGAATATATCTCGTATTCCAAAAATTATTCAACTCAGTATATGGAATGACCGACAGACCATTATTCTACCTCGCCTTGATATGTATGATTATCGGAAGTCAGTTCTTCCTGACAGGATTCCTTGCAGAACTGATTCAGACTAATTCATCGAATAAGAAGCAATACGGAATCTCTGAAAAGATATAAACAAAAAAAGAGTCATAAATTTTATGACTCTTTTTATGACTCTTTTCTTTTTATAAAGTTTATTTTTAAAACACCTGATCTTCGAAATCATCAAAGTTATAGTCTTCATCTTCGATATCATATTCGTCTTCGAATTCTGCAAAGATGTCATCTTCAGCTTCCCAATCGAAGTCATCATCGAAATTGTTCTCATCAAAAACATCGATGTCGTTCATTTCTTCCATGAATTCAGCCAATTCATCATCAGACATCTTGTCCAAATCTTGAGTCAATAATCTGTGGTCACGAGCCAGTGTTCTTAATTCCTTCATGACTTCTGGCGATACGTAAAAATCGTCATCGTTTTCTTGACAATAGTTAATGTACTTAGGGTCTTTTTCGAAGACTTCAGCTAAGGTTTCACCGGCATATTTTCCGGAAATAAACACAGAATCAATATCGTAAAATTTCATAACTCTTAACTTTTTATTTTTTTCAAAGATATATCTTTTTTTTAATAAAAGAAGCGTTTTTAACTATTTTTTGAAAATAAAATAAACTGCTAAAACCAAAAATCCAAAACCAATCAGATGATTCCATCTTAAAGTCTCATTTTTGAAGATTGTGACACTGATAATCATAAAGACTGTCAGAGAGATAACTTCTTGGATAACCTTAAGTTGAACCAATGAAAAAGGACCGCCATTTATTTCAGAACCAATTCTGTTTGCTGGAATCATAAATGAATATTCAAAGAATGCCAATCCCCAACTGCATAGAATTATCAGAATCAAAGGCCAATCGGTCATGATTTTCATCTCTGACAACTTCAAATTACCATACCACGCAAACGTCATAAAGATGTTTGAAATAACTAACAAAAGTACTGTATAAATTCCTTTCATATCTAAAAAAATATTTTGTTAAAAAACTACATTTATTCGTTCGAAAATGCATGCAAATATCCGCATTTTTATGATTTAATTTTATTATTTTTGCAAAAAAAAGTAATATGTCCATCGAAAATGTCATTAAAGATTCAATAAAGGTAAAAGAAGATATTCTTGCCAACGTTGATTTCCTTAAAAGAATAGAAAAGGCAGCTGAATTATGCATCGAATCCTTGCATAATGGAGGCAAGATTCATCTATGCGGCAACGGCGGAAGTGCTGCCGATGCACAGCATATCGCTGCAGAATTAAGTGGACGTTTTTATTACGACAGAAAACCTCTCAACGCAGAAGCATTGCATGTAAACACTAGTTTCCTGACAGCTGTCGCTAATGATTATTCTTATGACGCAATTTATTCAAGAATGATAGAAGCGTCAGCAAAACAAGGCGATGTTCTTATTGCAATAAGTACTTCTGGTAATTCTGCTAATATTCTTAAAGCTATTGAAACAGCAAAAGAAAAGAATATGATCGTGATAGGAATGACAGGGGAGAACGGAGGAATGATGTTAGATAGATGTGACGTATTACTCAATGTTCCAAGTACTTGTACTCCAAGAATCCAGGAATCTCACATCATGATAGGACATATAATTTGTGAAATAGTTGAATCAACAATTTTCCCAAGATAATTATGGATTGGAAAAATATCATAAACGACGATTGGACTCTTTTCTTGGATCGTGACGGAGTTATAAATGTAAGAATTATAGACGGTTACGTGACTAAAACTGAAGAGTTTGAATTCCTTCCTAACGTTATCGATGCTTTTAGAATATTTAAAAATAAATTTAAGAGAATTATCGTTGTGACAAATCAACAAGGTGTGGGAAAAGGAATAATGACAATTGAAGATGTTGAAAGAGTTCACGAATATATGATTCAACAGATTGAAAATCAAGGAGGGAAAATCGATAAGATTTATTTCTGTCCTCAATTGAAATCAGAAGTTGACAATTACCGAAAACCTAGTCCAAAAATGGCATATTTCGCCAAGAATGATTTTCCTGAAATAGATTTGTCAAAATCAATTATGGTCGGTGATATGAATTCTGACGTAGAATTTGGAATGAATGCAGGAATGAAGACTGTTTTTATTGGAGACAATGAATTGAAACTCAATCCTGATTCAAGATATGACTCTCTTTATGATTTCGCAAAAATGATATAAATATGGAAAATCTAATCCTGGTAGTATTTATTGCATATACATTATTAATATTGTTGGTTGCACATCTGACATCAAGAAAGACCAGCAACAGCACATTTTTCACTGGAAATAGAAAATCACCTTGGTTTGTAGTCGCTTACGGTATGATAGGCGCATCATTATCAGGAGTGACCTTCATGTCAGTTCCTGGAGGCGTTTATTCCGGACAATTCACGTATTTTGGGATTGTCTTGGGTTACATCATTGGTTATGCGGTTATCGCATTCTTGCTCTTACCTTTATATTACAAACTGAATCTGACTTCGATATATTCATATCTAGAAATTAAATTCGGAAAATCATCAGAAAAGACAGGCGCTTTATTGTTTATCATATCACGTCTGGTTGGCTCTGCAATTCGTATGTATCTGGTAGTCTTCGTGCTATACGAATTTGTCTTTAAAGCTTGGGGTATTCCGTTCTGGGTACCTGCCGTGATTTTCATTGTATTAATATTAGTTTACACCTTCAAAGGCGGCATTAAAACCGTGGTTTGGACCGATACATTACAAACAACCTTCTTAATCCTCGCAGCTGTAATGACAGTTGTGATTATCCTTAAAAACTTAAATATTTCTTTTGGAGAATTGATGTCTATTTCATCAGAAAGAGGATACACTAAATTATTCGAGACTGATTGGTCGCACAGCAAGTTCTTTGTAAAACAAATACTTAGTGGAGCGTTCATAACAATAACAATGACAGGCCTCGATCAAGACATGATGCAGAAAAACTTAACATGTAAGTCGTTGAGAGACGCACAGAAAAACGTCCTTACTTCAAGTTTCTTCTTCGTCATTGTAAACATTTTATTCATGTCACTCGGTGCAGCTTTGATTTATTACGCTCAAGAAACAGGGCTTCAATTGCCGACAAACGCAAATGGAGTAGTGGTTAATGATAAAATATTCCCAACAGTGGCGTTCTCTCTTGACAAATTGACAAGCATCATATTTATGATTGGTTTAATTGCTGCTGGTTATTCTAGTGCAGACGGAACTTTAACGGCACTAACCACAACATTTTGCTTTGATTTCCTTCATTTTGACAAGAATGATAAAATTTCTGAAGAACAAAAAACCAGATATAGAAAATTCATTCATATCGGATTTGCATTCTTATATTTGCTTGTCATTATAATGTTCAGACCATTCCATAACGAATCACTTATAGATAAGATTTTCGAAATAGCAGGTTATACTTACGGACCATTATTAGGACTATACACATTCGGACTTTTTGTCAAGAACAGAAAACCTAATGACAAATACGTACCAATAATTGCGATAAGTTCACCTATAATAAGCTACGTTTTAAATCTTTATTCAAAGGATATATTCTTTGGATATCAGTTTGGATTCGAAATATTGATAGTCAATGGAATGTTAACATTCATGGCTCTTATGATAATTAGTAAAAAAGAAATTGTTAAATAAATTTATTGAAATGAAAAAGTTATTAATCCTTTTATTTGTTGTATTTACGTTAAATGCCAATGCGCAATACGTTACAAATTTTGCCAAAAATGTGAATAGTAAAGAAACTGATGGTTTCTATTATCATTTGCCTCGCAACATAATCAAAGTTGATTTCACAATTGAGAAAACACAAGACATTAAAGGCAAATATAACTCTTTTGCAAAAGAGATGTTAAACGCAGACAAATACATCAAAGAAAACAAAACCACATATTCTATTAAAGGTGTAAATATCAGCACTTTGACAGAAGCCGATCCAAATATGGTATTCCATATCATAACTGGTACTGATGATAAAAACAAAGAAAGTGTCAGTTTGAATTTGGAATTAAATTCAGAAGGTGTTATTAGTTCTTTCGGTGACATTGTCAATTCAACAGGAAAAACATATCAAGCTTGTATAGCTGACAATGAACTTCCACAAAGCAAACAACTTACCGGATATCATTATATTCCTATCATTGATAATGATGATGAAGAAGAATCTAATGAAAAAATGACAGAAGAAGAGATCGCACTTACTGTTATAGAAGAAATCAAAAAGCTCCGTGTTGCTTATTTTGACTTAATTACAGGATATCAAGAAGTTAACTATGGAAAAACTATCAACTATATGGTAGAACAAATCAAGGAGTTAGAAAATGAATATTTAAGTATGTTTTTAGGTAAAACTAATTCTGAAATATTTACACAAACATTTTACATTATCCCAGAAGAAGGCAAGAACTCTATTGTAATAAGTAAATTCTCTGAATCTGAAGGATTTAATAATAAGGCAGGGGAGAGTATAAAAATTAATTTTATAGATAACTCTGCAAGTTCTAATATCAATAAATTAAGTAAAGATGATATTGAGACAGTTACATATACAAACAAATTATTCTACAGAAATCCTGCTAATGTAACAATGCAGATTTTACATGGAGAAAAGAAAATAACAGAAAACAGATTAAAGATTAGTCAATTAGGCAGTGTTTGCTTGATTCCTATAAATAAAATGAAATTAACATTTGATACAAATACCGGACAAATCTTGTCAATTATTAAAGAATAAAAAAAGACGCTTAAAAGCGTCTTTTTTGTTATCCTAGTATACACATAACATTTTAGAATGGCAAATCGTCGCCATTGTCTGTTTGGAAATAATCTGTAACAGGAATGTTATTTTGCTCGTATGATGGAGCTGCAAATTGTTGAGGTTGCTGCATCATTGGCTGTTGCATTGGCTGCTGCATTTGCTGTGGTGCATCTAAGTCAAATCTGAAAGGTCTGACATCTGTGTACCATTTACCGTTAAATTCTCTTGATTCAATGCTGATTTGAGCTTTAATTACTTGACCAGGTGTGAAGTTTTGAGCTTCAGCAACGCGGTCGCCCCAGCATACCAAACAAACTTGCTTTGGATATTGCTCAATTGTTTCTATGATCAGTTCTTGTTTTCTCCATGCTCCACGAGCACTTGTTCCTTCAGTTAATGCACCTAAACGAACTACTTTACCTTGAATTTCCATTTCGCGCTATATTTTAATTATTGATTACTAAAGAATTAAAAAAGAAAATTATTTTTGATTCTCATCAGCAAATTTATCAAAAAATATAGTACGAAATTATGTTAAACTATAATAAAAATTGCTTTTTAACAATAATTAACTTTTAGATGTTCTTATGTTAAATTAGATTAAGAATTGACCATATTATCATATATAAATATATTGAAATTCAATCGATTCAATTTTTTTAGCTTTCTCCTCCCATTGGTAAATAATATACATTATGTTAAATACAATATGTAAAATATTAAGTCGTGAAGTAATTTCTACTCCACGACTTAATGTGTAGTATTATATTAAATTATTGAGCTGCTTCTAATTCTTTAGCTTTGTCCATCATTTTCAAGTTGACATACAAAGATTTGAGAATTTGTTTGATAGCTTCATCTTCTGGTAATAATTCATGAGCTTTTTCAACATATGGTAAAGCTTGTTTTCTTACTTCGTCGATTTGAGCCATCATAGCGTCATATTTCTTTGTTTCGTTGAGTGGCAATTCATCAGCTTCGTGTTTCAAAGCATTTGATTTGTCGATATAAATACCAGCGATGTTAATATAAGCATTTTCATCGTTTGGATTGATTTCGATAACTTTGTTATAGCAATTCAAAGCTTCATCAACATTATATAATTCTGATTCTGGATTACCATAGATTGTACCTAAGATGAAGTAATAAACTGAATTTTCTGTGTTCTTTTCAGCCATTTCTCTAATTTGGTCAATGATTTCAGCTTCTCTCTTTAATTTTAAGTAAGCATTGATTTGTTCATTGATAAGAGATTCATCTTCTGGGAATTTTTCTCTACCCTTTTGTAAATATTCAACCATTGCATCGTTGTTTTCCAAAGAACCTTGAGCGATTGCCATGTATTGATATACTTGAGGTGTTTCAAAACCATCATTTAATAATGTTGTACAAAGTTCGATAGCTTTTTCATTTTCACCAGCCATAACAGCGATTTGAGCAGCAACCATCAAAGCTTCGTTATCTTTTTGACCGATTATAGCCATTGTTTCATAAGCATTGATGTAACTTTCAATAGCTTTAACATAATCGCCTGATTCGTAAGCAACAGCACCTTGGTTGAAGTAGTTTGTTGTTACAGATTGAATGTATGTGTAAATTTCACCTGCATTTTGTTTAAAATATGTTTCATCTAATTCGATGATTTTTCTTAAAGCAGCAGCTGTTTTTTCTAATGCTTCAGCGTCTAATGAAGCGAATTCTGGATAAGTAGCTATTTTAAGATAAATAACAGCATAGTAATGCCATGTTCTTGCTTCGCCCTTTGTTTCATCATGATTTGCTGCTAAGTCGATAGATGTCTTTGCTCTTTCAAGCATGATTTTGGCATTGTTCATTTCTTTTGCAGCCTTATCTGTTCTGTTTTGAACCATAAGTTGCTCTGCTGTTTGTATGTAGCTTTGAGCATTTTTGTTGTAGTTGAATGCGTTAACGCGTTCTTTGTTTTGTGCCATAGATACATTAGCTAAGAAAGCCAACATAACTACTAAAAATGTCACTTTTTTCATCTTTTTAATTTTTATGTTAATTATTGATTTTATTTATTCTTCTGTATTTTCTGCTTCGTCATTTGCAACAGTTTCGTCAGTTTCTTGTCCTTCTACGATGCCTTCAACGATTTGTTCGTTATCAGTCATTTCTGTCTCTTCTAACATTTCGTCTTCAGTCTCAATGATGTCAGCGCTTACCTTTGTAACAGCAGCGATTTCATCATTATTTCGTAAATTGATCAAGCGGACGCCTTGAGTTGCACGGCCCATAACTCTCAATGTATCTACAGCGATACGGATCAAGATGCCTGACTTGTTGATAATCATAAGGTCATCTCCGTCAACAACGTCTTTAATTGCAATCAAGTCACCTGTCTTGTCTGTGATATTGAGAGTCTTAACACCTTTACCGCCTCTGTTAGTGATACGATATTCGTCTAATTCAGAACGTTTACCGTAACCTTTTTCAGAAACAACCAAGATATCTGAAGAACCGTTTGGATCAACGCAGATCAAGCCTACTACTTCATCTGTTTCTTCGTCTGCCAATGTAACGCCTTTAACGCCAGATGCGCTTCTACCCATTGGTCTTACAGTACTTTCGTTGAAACGTATAGCACGACCAGAACGCAATGCCATTAACATTTCTTGTTGACCGTTTGTTAGACATACTGACAATAATTCATCACCGTCTTTAACTGTCAACGCAATGATACCGTTTTGACGAGGACGTGAGTAAGCTTCCAATGTAGTCTTCTTAATAATACCTTTCTTAGTTGCCATGATGACATAGTTATTATTAATGAAGTCTTCATCGCTCAATGTTGGAACATTGATAAACGCCTTGACTTTATCGCCAGGTTCGAGGTTGATAAGATTTTGAATTGCCCTACCCTTGCTTGTCTTTGTTCCTTCAGGAATTGAGAATACTCTAAGCCAGAAGCACTTTCCTTTTTCTGTGAAGAACAGCATATAGTTGTGGTTTGTCGCCACGAAGAGATGTTCGATGAAGTCTTCATCACGAGCGTCGGAGCCTTTAGAGCCCTTGCCTCCCCTGCTTTGTCTTCTGTATTCGCTGAGGTTTGTACGTTTAATATAATTAAGGTGAGAAATTGTAACAACAACTGGATCGTCAGAAATCAAGTCTTCAATTCTGATGTCATCAGCTGAGTGAACGATAGTTGTCTTTCTTTCATCGCCGTATTTTTCTTTGATAGCAAGAAGTTCAGTCTTGATGATATCGAATTGCATGCCTTCGTTGTCAAGGATTTCTTGGAGATGTTGGATCAACTTTTGCAATTGATCTAATTCGTCCAAGATCTTCTTGATTTCAAGACCTGCCAACTGACCGAGACGGTAAGCAACGATTGCTGCTGCTTGTGGATCATCGAATCCATATTGTTCCATCAAAGCTTGTTTTGCTTCTGAAGAGCCGCCTTTACATGCGCGGATTGTTGCGATGATTTGGTCAACGATATCAATTGCTCTTGCGAGACCTTCCAATATGTGAGCACGTTTCTTGGCTTCTCTCAAGTCGTGTTGTGTACGACGAATAACGACTTCATGACGATGCTCTACGTAATATTGGATAAGTTGTTTTAAATTCAATGTATAAGGGCGACCATTAACAAGAGCGACGTTGTTTACAGAATATGAACTCTGTAAGCCTGTCATCTGGAACAACTTGTTAAGAACCACGCTTGATACTGCATCTTTCTTCAATTCATAAACGATGCGCATACCTTTACGGTCAGATTCATCGCGAATGTCAGAAATACCTTCAAGTTTCTTATCATTGATAAGATCGGCTGTTTTCTTGATCATATCAGCCTTGTTAGTTTGGTAAGGTATTGATGTAGCTATGATTCTTTCGTGATTGCCGTGTTGTTCGATTGTTGTTTCGCCTCTTAGGATAATACGGCCGTGACCTGTTTCAAAAGCGTCTCTAACACCTTCATAGCCGTAAATGATACCGCCTGTAGGGAAATCAGGAGCCTTGATATATTGCATAAGCTCGCTGATAGTAATGTCTTTGTTATCGATATAAGCAACGATACCGTCAATGACTTCACTTAAGTTGTGAGGTGCCATATTTGTTGCCATACCTACAGCGATACCGCTTGCACCATTAACCAAAAGGTTTGGTATCAATGCTGGGAGCACGACAGGTTCTTTTTCGGAATCGTCATAGTTATTTTGGAAATCGACTGTGTCTTTGTCCAAGTCGATAAGCATTTCTTCAGCTATCTTTCTTAATCTGGTTTCTGTGTAACGCATAGCAGCTGCGCCGTCACCGTCGATAGAACCATAGTTACCTTGTCCATCCACCATTGGATAACGCATGTTCCATTCCTGAGCCAAACGAACCATAGCATCATAAACAGAACTATCGCCGTGAGGGTGATATTTACCCAAAACCTCACCTACAACTTTGGCAGATTTCTTATAAGGACGATTTGATAACAAGCCCATATCCATCATACCATATAAAATACGACGGTGTACAGGTTTCAATCCATCTCTAACATCAGGAAGAGCACGGGCAACAATAACAGACATCGAATAGTCGATGTATGATGTTTTCATGTGATTCTCAATGTTAATAGGAATTATTCTTTCTCCACCTAATTGTTCTTCCATTATTTATTATTTTTTATATTTTTCCTTTTAAATTAAGTAGCAAAGATAGTGTTTTTTCCTTTTGCTTTCCCCTTTCAAAATTATTTTTTTGCTAATTTTTTTTTGACTAAATGTTATTTACTGACAGATGAAAAATTGGTTTGGATTTTGTTTGTATATTTGCACAAAATTTCATGTCAGGTATGACAAAATTGTAATTGATTTGTTATAAACATAAATTGATTTGTAAATATAATAGCAAAGTAATATATGGACGCAAAATTTTCTCCAAGAGTTCGTGAAATAATGTTTCGTAGTCATGAGGAAGCTGTGAAATTGGGAAACTCATACATAGGCTTGGAGCATCTTTTTTTAGGTATTATTGATGGCAAAGATAATGGCGTGACTCATATTCTTGACGAATTGAAACTTGATATCGAAGCATTTAAGCAAAAGCTTGTTGCTTCCATCAAGTCAAACATTATCGAAAAAAACACCACCGATAATATTCCTCTTACCAAACAGACTGAAAGAGCTTTGAAGTTCACTTATATCGTTGCCAAAGAATTCAACTGTGAGTTCGTAGATCCAGAACATCTAATGCTTGCAATTCTCCATGACGACAACAACATCGTTTCTCAACGACTTGAATACGAAGGAATAAACTACGATATTTTCAAAAGCAAATTAAAAGGAAGCGATATTACCAAGTCTAATCCTTTCAAGGAAAACGACATAATTGAAGAACCAAAGGACACTCTTTTCGACGACGATGACATCGAAGAAGTAAAGCCAAAAGAACCTGTTCACAAATCAAACGTAAAGTCTAAGACTCCTGTATTAGACAATTTCGGACGCGATCTGACACGTGCTGCTGAAGAGAAACGCCTCGACCCTATCGTTGGTCGTGAGAAAGAATTAGAACGCGTGTCTCAAATTCTCAGCCGCCGCAAGAAAAACAATCCTGTTTTGATTGGCGAACCTGGCGTTGGTAAGTCTGCAATCGCCGAAGGTCTTGCACTTCGCATCGTTCAACGTAAGGTGTCACGCGCTCTTTATAACAAGAGAGTCATTATGCTTGACCTCGCTTCTGTTGTTGCTGGTACAAAATACAGAGGACAATTTGAAGAACGTATCAAATCTATACTCAACGAATTAGAAAAGAACCCTGACATCATCCTCTTCATTGACGAGATTCACACTATCGTAGGCGCTGGCAATGCAAACGGCTCACTCGACGCTAGCAATATGTTAAAACCTGCTCTTGCTCGTGGCGAACTTCAATGCATTGGAGCGACAACATTAGACGAATATCGCCAATATATTGAAAAAGACGGTGCTTTAGAACGTCGTTTCCAAAAGGTCTTGGTAGAACCTACAACACCTGAAGAGACTATAGAAATCTTGAATAACATCAAGGATAAATACGAAGACCATCATTTAGTAAGATACGAACCTGAAGCAATTGAAGCTTGTGTAAAACTCACAGAGCGTTATATATCAGACCGTTGCCTTCCTGATAAAGCTATCGATGCTTTGGACGAGGCTGGTTCAAGAGTTCATATCAGCAATATGAATGTCCCTTCTAAAATCACCGAATACGAGCAAAGATTGGAAGAAATTCGTGAGCTTAAGAAGATTGCTATCGCAGAACAGAAATTCGAAGATGCAGGCGAACTTCGCAGTGAAGAATTGATAATCCTTGAAAAACTCGAGGCTGAGAAAAAAGAATGGGAAAACAAAAGTAATTCAAATCGCGAAGTCGTTACTAAAGAGAATGTTGCAGAAGTCGTTGCTATGATGACAGGCGTCCCTGTACAAAGAATAGCACATAGCGAAAGTGACAAACTCATGAATATGGAATCTGAATTACAAGGTTCCGTCATTGGACAAGATGACGCAATCAAGAAAATTGTCCGCGCAATACGCCGTAATAGAGCCGGTTTGAAAGATCCAAACAAACCTATCGGAAGCTTCATTTTCCTAGGACCTACTGGTGTTGGCAAGACATATCTCGCTAAGGTTTTAGCTAAATATCTCTTTGATTCTGAAGACACATTGATCAGAATCGACATGAGTGAATATATGGAAAAATTCGCCGTCTCCCGTTTGGTGGGAGCGCCTCCTGGTTATGTCGGTTATGAAGAAGGCGGTCAGCTGACAGAAAAAGTACGTCGTAAACCTTACTCTATCGTTCTCCTTGACGAGATTGAAAAGGCACACCCTGACGTGTTCCATCTTCTCCTCCAGGTCCTTGACGATGGCCAGCTAACAGACAGTCTCGGTCGTAAAGTTGACTTCAAGAACACGATTATCATCATGACATCAAATATCGGTTCTCGTCAGTTGAAGGACTTCGGACAAGGTGTTGGTTTCGGAACACAGGCCAAAAAAGACGGCAAAGACGAATATAGTCGCAGCGTGATAGAAAACGCTTTGAAACGTTCTTTCGCTCCAGAATTCCTCAACCGTATCGATGATGTATTAATTTTCAATTCATTAGAAAGAACTGATATTCATAAGATTATCGACGTTGAGTTAAAGAAAGTCTATAAGCGCATTGAAGAGATGGGCTACACATTGGAACTCACAGAAAAAGCTCACGATTATGTAGCTGAAAAAGGCTGGGATGACCAATATGGCGCGAGACCATTGAAACGCGCTATTCAAAAATATGTTGAAGACGTTTTAGCTGAAGAAATTATCAAAACGAAAATCAACATCGGCGAAAAGATTGTTATCGACTACGACGATATAAAAGATGATATGATTGTCAATATAATTCCAGCAGGAGAAAGAATGTTGACAGAATAACAACTTAAAAATCGACGATATAAAGCGCATCAAAAGGTGCGCTTTTTCTTTTCCTCATAAAGAGAAAAATTATTACCTTTGCAGATTATGAAGAATTTGTCAGAATATATAAACAATAGATTTTTTAGGGTTATAACAAAGGCCAGCCGTGAACTTAATTACGATTCTTACGTCATCGGTGGTTATGTTCGTGATATTTTGCTTAACAGACCTTCCAATGACATTGATGTTGTAACAGTTGGAAGCGGTATTGAATTAGCAAAGAAAACCGCAAGCCTTATTGATGCCAAGAAGGAAGTTAAATATTATGGTCGTTTTGGTACAGCTATGATACGAATGAAAGACAAAGAGATAGAATTTGTCGGAGCAAGAAGAGAATCATACGAGCCATCAAGCAGAAAACCTATGGTTGAAGATGGAACCTTGGAAGATGACCAAAACAGAAGAGACTTCACCATCAACGCTTTAGCCATCAGTCTCAACGAAGACAACTTCGGAGAATTGATAGACCCATTCAATGGCGTTGAAGATTTGAAAAATAAAATCATCCGCACTCCATTAGACCCTGACATCACTTATTCTGACGATCCATTACGAATGATGCGTGCGATTCGTTTTGCAACACAGCTTAACTTCACCATTGAGGACGAATCATTTAACTCCATTAAAAGAAACGCTGAAAGAATCAAGATAATTTCAATGGAGCGTGTCAATGAAGAACTCAATAAAATGATACTATCACCAAAACCAAGCATCGGCTTTAAATTATTAGATGCGTCAGGTTTGCTGAAGATTATATTCCCTCAACTTGCAGCGCTTAAAGGCGTTGACGTTCAAGACGGAAGAGGTCATAAAGACAATTTCTACCACACTATGGAAGTGCTTGATAATGTCGCAGAAGCTGGCGGAGACCTTTGGTTAAGATGGGCTGCTGTACTTCACGACATTGCCAAACCTCTTACCAAGAAATATGACAAAGGAATTGGCTGGACTTTCCACGGTCACGAGACAAAAGGTGCCAAAATGACACCTAAGATTTTCGCAGCCTTGAAACTGCCTCTTAATGAAAAGATGAAATATGTCCAGAAACTTATTTCACTTCACCTCCGCCCTATCGCTTTGGTACAAGAAGAGGTAACTGATTCAGCAGTAAGACGTTTGCTCTTTGATGCAGGCGATGACATTGATGATTTAATGATATTATGCGATGCCGACATCACATCAAAGAATGAAGAAAAGAGAAACAAGTATCATAATAACTTCCAGTTAGTTAGAAAGAAACTCAAAGAGCTGGAAGAAAAAGATCACCTCAGAAATTGGCAGCCACCAGTCAATGGTGAAGTCATTATGACTACATTCGGAATCACAGAAGGAAGAAATGTCGGCGTCATCAAGACAGCCATCCGCGAAGCTGTTTTAGACGGAATCATAGGAAACAACTTCCAGGAAGCATACGCATTCATGAAAGCCGAAGGCATCAAGTTAGGATTGACTGTAAAACAAGAAGTTACAGAACCTGTTGAAGTTAAGTCAAACGGCCCTGTTCCAAATAAGATTGAGAAATGATGGATAAATATCTCGTTGTAATAGCAGGTCCGACAGCCTCGGGCAAAACAGCTACTGCCATCAAGGTGGCAAAAGCCCTCGGCACAGAGATCATCTCTGCTGATAGCCGTCAGTTTTATAGAGAGTTGCCCATTGGCACAGCAGCGCCTACAAAAGAGGAACAATCTGAAGTTCAGCATCATATGATTCATAATCTCAATGTAGAAGATAAATATGATGTTGCAGATTACGAAAACGACGTTCTAACTTTGTTAAAAAAACTTTTCATAAATCACGACTGCGTAGTCTTGACTGGCGGTTCAGGATTGTTTATCGATGCTGTTTGCAAAGGTCTTGACTCTATTCCTGATATTAGTGACAATACAAGAAACAAAGTCAACAAGTTATATGAAGAAGGCGGATTATTCGCTCTTCAAAATGAAGTACAACGCCTTGACCCAGAATATTATAACATAGTCGACAAATATAATCCTAGACGACTTCAACGCGCAGTGGAGGTTTGTTATCAGACAGGATTGCCCTACTCTTCATTCAGAAATAACACCGCAAAAGTCCGTGATTTTAAGATAATTAAGGTCGCTTTGCTTTGGGACAGAAACGAACTCATATCAAGAATCAACCTCAGAGTCGAGAAAATGATTTCCGAAGGTCTTCTTGAAGAAGCTAAGGCGATGTATCCTAAGCGTCATCTAAACAGTTTAAACACCGTTGGTTACAAAGAATTATTCGAGCATTTCGATGGAAAAGCCAGTCTTAACGAAGCAATTGAGCATATCAAGATAAACACACGCCAATATGCAAAAAGACAAATGACTTGGTTAAGAAAGAATAATGATTACCAATGGTTTACTATTGATGAGATTCCAGAAATGATCAATTATATCAAATCTACAATCAATTCTGAGAATAATAATCAATAAGTCCTTCAATAGGATTTTTAACTATCTTACTTATTTTCAATCCATTATCATCAAGACGTTGCAATAATACATCTTGGAAATAATATGCTATTGAACCGACGAATCCTATTTCTGCATTCACAGTTGGATTAAACTTCAAAATGAAATATTCTATAAACTCATCGAAACATTCTGAACATAAGTTCTTGATGTATTCATGTTCCTTATTTGCGTAAGCAAACTTTGAGAACTCTGCTAAATATTTGGAAACCTGATTTTTATGATAAACATTTTCTATAAAATCAGATACGTCTATATTGTATTCTTTTTCAAATTTAAGCGACAAATCTTCAGGCATTATCTTATAGAAATAGTCATGAACGATTTTCCTTCCAATATGATTTGCGCTTCCTTCATCACCCAAGACATAACCCAATGAAATTGATTTTCCAGTGATTTCCTTTCCGTCATAGAAACAAGAGTTCGAACCGGTTCCTAATATGCATGCTATTCCTTTCTTGTCACCTAAAATAGCATGACAGGCAGCTAACATGTCGTGTGTCACATTAACATCAGCGTTTACAAACACCGAAGCTAAAATATCTTTAATCATAGAGCAATTCTCTTCTTTTCCGCATCCTGAGCCATAAAAGAAAACACCTGTAATTTCCTGAATGTATGGATTATATATCACTTCATCTAAAATTATACTTGAAATATATTTTTCATCTGTATAATTAGGATTGAAGCCTTCCGTCTGAAAAGAAACGACAATATTTTTATCATTAATAATGACCCAATCAGCCTTTGTGGAACCGCAATCTATAATCAATTTCATTGTTAGATATTTTTTGCAAACATACAAAAAAGGCTGTTCAAAAGAACAGCCCAACCATGAAAAAATCAGTAAAATTAGAAGTTATATTGCAGCATCAACTGTATTCTGTTTGCATGACCACTGTCATTATTTTGGTCAATGCGTTTGCCGTAAAGATACTCAGCGCCAAATTGAACATTAGGCTTTGCGTACCAGAAGAAATTTGTTGCCAAATAATATGCTTCTTTGTATAAGTTAGTATTTTCATAATATTCAGGCAAATCAATGTCAACCTGACTGAATGTACAAGACATAAAGGCTCTAGGTGTGAAATTGTATTGCAAACCTGCATAATAAGCCATTGATGTCACTTGTTCTAATTTTCCAGCTTCATCTTCATCCTTTCTTGTGTTATCAATTCTAGGAACAAAGTCAAGTTTCAAACCGCTAACATCTTGAATGTAAGGTGTAAGACCATTACCATAAACAAATTGATAGTAGAAAACAAGTTTTTGTTTAACAGTCACCAAACCACTAAGCTGACAAGCGTATGTAGAAATGAAGTCATTCTTGTCCTGAGTTACGTTTCTGTAATTGACGTTACGAATCAAACTGCTCAATCTTACGTGACTGCTATTGTTAGCACCCCAAGCATATTGGAGATATGACGGAATATCAGGGATGTATTGATTTGTAACTCGTTGTTCATCAGAGACTGTAAAGTCTGTAGATGGCATTTCAAGACCGATACCAGCGCTAAAATGCTTTCCCATTCTGCTTCTGAAATTCAAAACATCATTAGTCTTGTATGTCAATCCGTTAGGACCTTCAGAATCGATGGTTGGAGGAATAGCAGCAGCATCGGTGAAAAGACTGGTTGTTCTACCGATAAGCAAATCACCATAAGTGATGTAAGCGTCTTGAATTTCAGGAGTATAACCAGCACCTGAGAAGTTCATATTGACATATGCTCCAAATTTAGCCTTTTTATCAGAAAGAGAAACGAGGTTGTAGAACAAACTGCTTTGATTTGCATTGAATTGCATCAGCATTTCATTACCAGGCTGAGGATTTATAGGAATTGCCGATGTCGTGAAATATGCCGCATTATTGATGGCTCCGTCAAAATCCATCGACATAGTTCCTTTAACATAACCGCCAACGCCCATCATATATTTCTGGCTTTTGCTCATAAAAGCGAACGACGGTGTCTTTGGCGCATTGAATCGTTCAGGAGCATTCTCTTCAAAAATAATGACATAGGTACTGTCGTGAGGCAAATCATTATTGATAATTAACAATTCTGCATGATGAGGCCTATGAGCCTTTCTGATAATAACTTCCTCTTGCGCATTTGATGTCAGAGGAATAAGAAAAATTGCACTTAAAATTGCAATGATAAATTTACTGTGTTTCATAACATTAATTTTATTGCTAAACAACGTATTTCCAATAAGGTTCAAAGGCTCTGATTATGTCAATATTATTTTTTCTTCATATATTAAATTATGTGTTTTTTTTATTAGATTTGCATTTCATTTTATAATGAGCATGTAATTGAATTTATTTTTAACGAAAAAAGTTAACAGAATTATGAGAAAATGGCGCATTGAAGATTCAGCAGAACTTTACAACATCAACAACTGGGGTGTCAACTATTTCTCTATCAATGATAAAGGAAATGTTGTAGTAACTCCAAGAGAAGGTTGTGCTTCTGTAGATTTACGCGAATTGGTTGATGAATTACAACTTCGTGACGTTTCAGTTCCAATGTTGATACGTTTCCCAGACATCATCGACACTCGTATTGAAACTATCAATTCATGTTTTAAGTCAGCAGCTGAAGAATATGAATATAAAGGAAAGAATTTCATCGTCTTCCCTATCAAAGTCAACCAGATGCGTCCTGTAGTGGATGAAATCGTCAGCCACGGAAAGAAATTCAATATCGGTTTGGAAGCTGGTTCTAAACCTGAGTTACATGCTATCATTGCATCAAATACAGATACAAACTCATTGATTATCTGTAATGGATATAAAGACGAGAGCTTTATTGAGTTAGCTCTTTTGGCTCAGAAGATGGGCAGAACAATCATCATCGTTGTTGAAAAACTCAATGAATTAAAACTCATCACTCGCGTTGCAAAACGTTTGAAAGTCGTTCCAAGCATCGGCGTTAGAATCAAATTGGCTAGCTCAGGTAGCGGCAAATGGGAAGAATCAGGCGGCGACGGCAGCAAATTCGGTTTGACAACATCCGAATTGCTCGAAGCTCTTGAATATCTCGAAAAGAACAATATGAAAGAATGCTTACGTCTTGTTCACTATCATATTGGAAGCCAAGTCACTAAGATTAGAAGCATTAAGATTGCTTTGAAAGAAGCTGCTCAGTTCTATGTTCAGTTACATAAAATGGGATTCAACATTGAATTTGTTGACGTCGGTGGCGGTTTAGGTGTTGACTATGACGGATCTCGTTCTAGCAGTGCAAGTAGCGTAAACTATAGCATTCAGGAATATGTCAACGACGTAATATTCTCTGTTGTAGACGCTTGCGACAAAAACGACTTGCCACATCCTAACGTAATTACAGAGTCTGGTCGTGCTTTGACAGCTCATCACTCAGTTCTTATTTTCGAAGTTCTCGAAACAGCATCATTGCCTGAATGGGACGACAGTGAAGAGATTTTGGAAGATGACCACGAATTGATTCACGAACTCAACGAAGCTTGGGATAAGCTTACTAACAAACAGTCTTCGATGCTTGAGACATGGCACGACGCACAACAAATCAGAGAAGAAGCCTTGGATTTGTTCAGCCTCGGACTTTTAGACATCAAGTCAAGAGCTAAGGTAGAGAGATTGTTCTGGTCAATAGCAAGAGAAATAAATCAATTGACTTCAGAATTGAAACGTATCCCAGAAGATTTCAATAACTTGCCTAAATTGTTGGCAGATAAATACTTCTGCAACTTCTCATTGTTCCAATCATTACCAGATGCTTGGGCTATAGATCAAATCTTCCCTATCATTCCAATCCACAGATTGGGTGAGCAACCAACAAGAATGGCTACATTGCAAGACGTAACATGCGACTCCGACGGTAAAGTCTCTTCATACGT
The DNA here is from genome assembly GCA_045655965.1 of Bacteroidales bacterium. Taxonomy (GTDB): domain Bacteria; phylum Bacteroidota; class Bacteroidia; order Bacteroidales; family F082; genus Limimorpha. The sequence continues at coordinate 141,014 of JAZOQH010000018.1, forward strand.
AACAACAAGAAACCAGTCACATACAATGCCTGTTCACAATATGAATTCAAAGGATCCTTATTATATAGGAGTATTTTTGGTTGGTGCTTATCAGGAAATCCTCGGCGACTTGCATAATTTGTTCGGTGACACAAATGCAGTTCACGTCACTGTTGATGAAAAAGGATATTACATCGACCAAATCATTGACGGTGAGACAGTAGCTGAAGTTTTGGAATATGTACAATACAGTCCGAAGAAATTGGTTAGAACCGTTGAATCATGGGTTACAAGCTGTGTTAAACAAGGCAAGATCACTGTTGAAGAAGGAAAAGAATTCTTGTCTAACTACAGATCAGGATTGTACGGATATACTTATTTGGAATAAGATACCAAGACTCTGAGACACCGAGTCACCAAGATAAAATCCCGTAGAGAAGCAGATTATTCTTTACGGGATTTTTTATGTCAACGGACAACGGACTTTGGGTATGCTTTTTTGCTGTGAGCTGTGCTCGGTGCCTGAGTCTGTCGAAGGCATCTTGTTTGTCACTTCGACAAGCTCAGTGACCGATATTTTTTCTCTCGCAAAGACGCAAAGGAACGCAGAGAAAAATCTCGTTCCCGTCCCCGAACCTCGTTCCCGATTCTTTCTTCATTCTTGAGACGTGTCAACAATCTATTTTTTTATTTCATTGGTATTGTCGACGCGTCTTTACAAGCAATCCCAATTAAAAAAGTTCCATTTTATACAGACTTCTGCAGTCTTTGCCGAATGTCATTCTGTTGTCGATGAATTGATAATAAACTGTTCCGTCATACACTTGTATGTTTTCTGGGAAATAATGGTCGTCAAGGACATAAGTGGCGATGACATTTCCGCTTTCCAAATCAATCTTCTTCAAAGTCACGGTGCCGTCGCTAGTGAATTGTGCGTAACATTCTTTTCTCGCCTTGTCGTAAATCAGTTTCTTGTCCCACGGATTGCCAGGAGCGTCTCTCCTAGCGTATTTGCTTTTAAGATGAAAACTTATTTCTTTCTTGCCAAGATATTCTCCTTGTTCATCATATTTATACACATAATCTTTCTGGAAGTCGAAGATATAAATCTTATTATCGACATTCAATATAGGAACATAAATCTCCTGAAGCATCAGGCGTTTTATCATATCCGCTTCAAAATCATCACGTTCCATAGGTCTCTCGTAATTAGGAAGATTTGCCGTAATTTCATTATCATAAGCAGTTACCCTTTTCAGACGTATATTGTCAATACTCCAGTTCTTTGCCATCTGACGTGATGAGCCATAAACATCGCATAAAACTTCCGTCTTGCCATTATTTCTGTTTGTCATAAAATACACGACTTCCTGTCCGCTGTAAAACTCTTTTCTCGTAACAACAATGCTGTCTGTCAGTGCATAAATATTACCAAATGTAGATTTATGTTTTTCAAGAGTCACGCCATAGAGAAGTTCAAGATTGTCTTTCTCGGAATAAACTTGAAAGGCAGAATCAAGAGACATAAGATGAGTGTTGCCGAAAAGGTCTTGATAGAGAATCTCTCTGAAGAGAATGTCAAGTTTCTTATCTATTTTCTTTATTGATATCGTATCTTGTTCAAAACCAAGATGCAGGAGTTGAGATTCTTTTCCGTCTGTCGTCACCGCCATAATACCTTTTTCATCAACGGAATAATCTAGCACCCATACTTCCTTATTTTTATATGCGAGTTGAGGCGCGTTTTCAACGATGGTCACTTCAGGAAGCACATGTGATTTTGCCTCCATTTTCACTATCATTTTGAAATTGTTGAACTCTTCCTCATACATATCTTCATATTCAGAAATCTTGATGATTTTATGTTCAAAGCTAAGATGCGAGAAAATTATTGCATCGCCGAAACGAGATGTAATCCAGGTAATACCCTCATGATTCGTAATACCTATGAGCTTATTTTTAGAGTTATAAATAGCCACGTCTTTCAAGACATTACCTTGATTATCAGAAACGATAACCTCAATATTGACAAGAGATCCGTTTTTCTGTGCGAAAAGTGTCATTCCGCAGAGGATAAGCGTGATTGTGAGTAGTAGTTTTTTCATGGTTTTATTTTTTTGCTGTGAGCTTTTTTCGAATTGCTCGAGGCTCATGGCTCGTAGCTCAATGCTTATAATTCAATCCTTTCAACATACGATTCAAAATGATTAAAGGCGTCTCTTTTCTTAGTGACAGCATAAAGATTTCCTTTATGAATAATTATCTTTTCTGTAAGCCACTGGTTTGCATTTGCCACTGCACTTGTCTTTCCTGTCATGACATCAATCTCATTTACCGCAGAACCAAATATCGTATAGAATTTTCCCAATGCTTTATCTTTATAAATCTTATGCTGCCAGAAGTCTTCCTTTGTTGGATAGGTAATTTCACATTCATTTAGAAGATTCATACCTTCATCGTATGTAAGAATCTTACTGTTAAAATGATCAAAATAATATAATTTGTCATCAACAACATCAAGATGATTATCTTTGGTATGATACCATGCGACTTTAACAAACACAGCCCATTCTTCTGGTGTCGGGAATGCACCTCCAAAAGTTGCTGGCAATTGCTCTAAATATGCTCTATGCCATTCTTCTTCCTTTTTAATATTACGATATGATTCCATATCATTACAGACGAACATCATCTCTTTCGCTTTTTCCTCTTTAGAAATCCTGAAGAAATTAGAGACATAGCCATTCATTTGTAATTCATTGAAATAAATATATTTGTCAGTAAAGAAAATAATATCCTTCAACACTTTATTATAACGTTCTTTCTCCGCTGGGAACATAAGTTCGTATGAAGAATTCATTTTTACCACTTGATAAACAGAATCTGCTCCTATCAGCTGACAACTTTCCGTGCAATCGACAATGATTTCTTCCGGTTTTATATGATTAGGAATACTAATTGTATCAATTGGATCGAGCCATAAATCTTGAACTAAAATCCTGCATTCTTTTATGCTGTTGCCTTTTCTTTGAAGAACGAAAACCTTATCATCGAAAATCTCGAAATCGAACATCACATAATTAGGTTCGCTTTTCATTATTATCTTGTCTGCATTTATGCCTACTGCGTCAAGCATATATGAAGTTTCTTTCAATTTGAAGTTAAGATTTATTGTATCTTGATTAGGAATCACGCTTACCAAGGTATCTTCATAACCGATACAGGAAAACAACAGTCCGACTTTATTTTCCATCTTAGGCAACATCATAATGAAATCGCCTTTATCGTCGGAACTCACGCCGAAACTAGTATTGATAATTGTAATGTTTACATTCTTCTCTGCTACATTACCTTTAATGATTGAATAATCATTCTGCGCGAAAGTCGTCATTCCGCAGAAGAGAAGCGTGATTGTGAGAAGTAGTTTTTTCATAATTTTATCCTTTCTATATATGATATTTCCGAATTGCTTGTGTCTCTTTTTCTTTTCAACTGATACAGATTGCCTTTATAAATAATCATTTTCCTGCTCAACAGACTATTCGCATTGACTTTTGATGTTGTTCTGCCGTTTATCACATCAATCTCATTAAGCATTGTTCCGAAAAACGTATAGAATGTTCCCCATGCTCTATCCTGATAAATAGTATGCCTCCAGAAATTTTCTCTCATTGGGTATGTTATATCACAATAGCGAATCAGATTCATCTCCTCGTCGTAAGTCTCTATTCTTCCGCAAAGATGATTGAAATAATACAACGTATCATCAACATGACCGAGATACGCATTCTTTGACTGATACCACGCCTTGGATATAAAATTCTCCCATTCGTTTGGTTTAGGTCCCAACTCCATGACTTCACCAGGTCCCAGTTCCACCTTGATTCTATTCTTGCTATGAAAACTCCTCTCCTTTTTTATCTCATTAAGCTTATATGAGTCGTCGCTTGAAAATATCATCTCATTCTCTCCGGTATCAACATTTGCCCTATAAAATTCTATTGCATATCCTTTTGATTTTTTCTTTTGATAATAGACATAATTATCTGTCACAAAACTATATATTTTCATAACTCTCATATAATAGTTCATCTCAACCGGATAACCATACAAAATTCTTTCACCTTGTTCAAATATAACATAAACAGAGTCTTGTCCTACAATCTGACATTGATTAGTCACAACATCAAAAAAAAGATTAGTCGGTTTTATCCTATCAAGCAAAGGTATAGTGTCATACGGATCAAAAAACATATCTGTCACAAGGATTCTGAAATCCTTTGTCGTTTTTTCCTTTCTTTGAAGAATATAGAATTTGTCGTCTGCAATCTCAAAGTCTATCATCACATAATTATCATCATCATATTTTGTCACTTTTGCGGCACTCACACCAACTGCGTCGAGCATATAATAGACCTCTTTCATCTTGAAGTTAATCTCTATAGTATCACGATTGGGCATCACACTTACTAAAGTATCTTCATAACCGATACAGGAAAACAACAGTCCGACTTTGTTTTCCATTTTAGGCAACATCATAATGAAATCGCCATTATCGTCGGAACTCACGCCGAAGCTGGTATTGATAATAGAAATGTTTACATTCTTTTCTGCTACATTACCTTTAATGACAGAATAATCATTCTGCGCGAAAGACATCATTCCACAGAAAATAAGTGTTATTGTAAGAAGTAGTTTTTTCATGTTTTTTTTATTAAGTCAACAGACAACGGTCAACGGACAACAGACTTTGGGTATGCTTTTTTTGCAGTGAGCTGTGAGCTTTTTTTTTGAATTGCTCGAGGCTCATGGCTCGTAGCTCAATGCTTTCATTCAATAGCAACCTCGTATAATCTCTTGTTATTGGTATAATCGTTAGCATATAGAAAATAGGCTTTGCCGTTATATATTTTCAATTTCTCGATGAAAGGAAATCCGCCGAAGACAGCGGAGTTGCTTACAGTTCCATGAGCTACGTCTATCTTTTTCAATGTTGTAACACCTTGATTCAGGAACACTGCATAGAAGGCAGAATTATGTTCATCCATCAGCACTTTCTTGTTCCAGCCTTCCACAAGACGCACTTTGTTGTTCCAGCTGTTATGTTTGTGAAATGTAAGCGGAAAAGTGTTAAGTTTTTCTGCTCTGTTGTCGTAATGGTTGATGATATTATCTTCAAAGTTAAAGACGAATATTTCATTATTCATATTAAAAACTGGATCATAAATAGGCTTCTCGAAAAGAACCTGCGCTTCGCCTCTCCATCCCATCGGACCGAATTTCCTTACGTTCTCCATCAACATGCAGCCCTCTTCCCATCTGATATGTTCAAGGACAGTAGTGTCAATCTTCTTTTCTTCATTTTCTCCGATGTCGAAATAATAAAGCTCCTGACCTCTGTTCGTATATAAATGCGTGATAATGACTTGGTCGGTAGCAGCCGAGACATGAGCGTGGATGTACAAGAACTGTTCTATTCTTATACCCATCGTGAGAACCATGCCAGCATATTCATCGCCACGTTTCATCGTGCCAACCCAGTAAGCAGAATCCTGACTCAAGACATGAATCTGGTCATAGACATCTTTATAAAAATGGTCGAACTTACGAGGAAGCTCTATCTCAGCCAAAGTGTCGAAATCATACGAAAGATGAAGAAGAGAATAATTTCGCATCCTGTGAGCGAGGAGATATATGCCTTGTTCATTCATCTCATAATCGGCGACGCTCACCACCTTATTATCATACGCTACATGCGGAACGTTTTCCACTATCGTCACTTCTGGCAGATCGTAAAACTTCATGAACAGCTTAACTGTAAAGAACTTATTCTTAATATCGTCTTCCGTAATCTTATATTCCATCTCGTGATAAGCCACATGGCTGAAGTCCATCATATCACCGGCTTTCACGGAACGCAGTTTCAGTTCGCCGCGCCAGTCGGAAATGCCGAAAAGATAGCCGTCGTCATTGCGGACACTGACATTCTGCATCGGCTCACCATTGTCGTTGACGACTTTGACCTCAATATCTACTGTTTTCTGTGCGAAAAGCGTCATTCCGCAGAGGATAAGCGTGATTGTAAGTAGTAGTTTTTTCATGGTTTTATTTTTTGCTGTGAGCTATGAACGGTAAGCAGCGAGCTGATAGCTGATGGCTGACAGCTAATTTTCAATTTTCAATTCTATTTCACCCACTTTCCGCTCTCCAAAATCCCGCTCCCGCTCCCGTTCCCATTTCCCGTTCCCGTTTAATCATTTATACTCATAATGATATGTTCCACTGAAAACGGCCTCTACTCCGATAGGAGGATGCACGTCACCTCCGGTAGTTCTCTTTATAGGATAATCGCCCTTATATTCATATTGATGATGGGTTTCACCTGATGACGAATCATTCTCCCATTTATATGAAGAATATGTCAGGTTATTTTTATTAGAGAATTTTTTATAAATGCTTGCAGACCAACTGTCATATAAATTATAATAAGGATTTATTTTGTCGTCATACTTATATGTCTCAGTATATTCTACAGTCTCGCTGCCTTTTGTATATGATTTCTGCGTCTTGATATTTTCGCCTTCCCATTCAAATTCTAAAACCGTAACCCTGTCTTCTTTGGATGATGAACGTTCGGATGTTTTTTTCATGACAGTCTTTACAGCTTCAAGTGTACGCTCTGGCAAAACGAAACGCAAAGGATTAAAGGAAGCATCAGTTATAATCCCACGATTGTCAAACAAAGAAAATTCAGTAAATTCAACTTTAGAAAGACATTCTCCGTCATAGAAACAGTCAACTCTAAAAGCAAGGATGTTTTTCAATGTATCAACCACATCACCAATCTCATTCTGTATAACAAGATCAGTAAAATATGTCTCAACATAATCAAGTACATCATCTTTATAATGATAATATGCAGTCCAATCATGTTTGTCACCGCTAACCGATTCTATCTGACCGTTGTCATTATAAGAATATGTCTCTGTGTTATAAACTTTTCCGTCAGAGTCGTATTGGTCTATGCTTTTCAGCTGTTTCTTGTCCCAGTTCCAGAGTTCAACTAGATATTTCTCGCCATTGAGGTTTTCTTTGTATATCCTGTCAATCTTTTTCTTAGGATCATAAACACCGTCGACGTCTTCTTTCTTGCATGATGAGAATACAATCATCAAAAGCGAAAGGAATAATGCAGTCTGTTTCATAATGATGTTTTTATTTGTTAATAATATTTATTTTCCGAATCTATATCCTAATGTAATTGAAAACGTATTTAACCTGTCAGTATCAGCATTGTGTCTTTCTCCTGGATGTATGTTGCTATTAAGTACAACTCCGCCTTTGATAGCATTTGTGAGCCCCATACTATAACAGATGTCGAATGTGAATCTGTAGATATCAACTCCAATATTTAACGCCGCTCCCAAGTTCATGAATCTGTAATTCCATTCTTGATACATGCTTTCTATAAAATCGTCGATATTGAAATGCACTATAGGACCTACATTAGCTCTCATGTTGAAATTGTTACGTCCGACAAATTGACAACCTAAATATATAGGCAATGCTATAGAATGGTTTATTGATACTACACCATTTAAATTAATAATGTTAACTGGATCGAACGTAACGCTGCCATCATAAAGTTCAGAATAATTATACATCAGTTCTGGCTGGATGATAAAGTCTTTTATCATTATCCTGCCGAAAACTCCTAATGTGACATATCCTTTGGGATAAAGTATCAAATCACCTCTATTGATAGAGAGACTGTTTGCTTTATATCCCAACTTTGGTCCAAATGAAAAATCGGCTTGCGCATTCGATGTTGCTGCCATCATTAGGAACAAACCAAGAAATAGAATTACTTTTTTCATATCGTTTAAATTTTTAAAGATTAAATTTTCACTCAAAATTATCGAAAAGACCAAAATTAGTCAAGACAATAAGTTATGCATTTTTATGCATATATGACTTTGCAATTCCACAAAGTATATAACATTGACAAATAGCAATTTATAATTATTTTGGATATAATTTTTCCATATTTTTCCATCAATTTTATTGTCATATTTTCATCTTTCAGATTTCAACAACTATAAACTTTACTCTCTCAACTCTACACTTTTCTTTATATGGGCGTTCCGGCTCTGCCGTCGGGCTTTCCGCTATATCTTTTCTCGCCTTCGCTTCCGCCTCCGTCTCTATCTTCCGTCTCAAAAGGATGCCGCTTCAATCCCTAACGCATTGGGAGCTACTAATTCTTAGTCGCGAGCCAAAACAATAATTCCTAAATTAGAAAATTCCTTATACCCTTAACTCCCAAAAATCCTCTCGCATAGACGAGAGGAACGCAGAGTTCATTCTTCATTCTTGAGACGCAGCAATTACTCATTATCATTTTCAAGGTGTAAAGGTCAACTGACAACAGTCAACAGACCTTGGGTTATTTTACATGGCTAAAAATCACAACTTTAGTCATTTGCCATTCGCCTTTAGACGTAAAAAAGGCTACCCTAAAGTAGCCTTTCCTTTAATTAAACTTATAATAAATAGGTATTGTA
>JAZOQH010000019.1:0-36130 GCA_045655965.1 Bacteroidales bacterium
ATTATTTTTTCTATTTTTGTAAAAAACTCAAACCATGATTATAGATTTCAAGAACATAGAGCAAAACGTCATGTCGCAGTTCAAGGGCGGCAATGGCGAAGGAAAGGTGAAACTCAAAACCCTATCCTATTCACCTTCGACTTAAACATCTCTTCATCGCAGAATTTGCAAACTGTTTCCAGTGATGTTTTGTCGCCACTTAGGATATAGTCGACGGTGCTTTTCCTCACAACGTTTTCTATCTGTCCGCCGCTGAACGAATATCGTTGGGCAAGCGTTGCATAATCCTCGTCATTCATCCCCTTCATCATTGATTTCCATATCTTTGACCTCACCTCTTCTTCAGGATTCTTGAGTTCGACCTTATATATGAAACGACGTTCGAATGCAGAATCGAGGTTTGTGTGAAGGTTTGTCGTGCATATCATGATTCCGTCGATGGTTTCCATTTCCTGAAGTATGATATTTTGCAGAGAGTTAAGCATCTGTGCAGCCGATGAATCTACGTTCTCCATTCTCTTTCCGAAGATGGCATCCGCCTCGTTGAAAAAGAGTATTGGCTTGACATCCTTAGCCTTACACAATCCCTTATAGGCAGTAAAAACACCTTTCACCGACCTCTCCGAATCACCTACCCACTTACTTTTAAGTTTACTCATATCAATCTGAAAGACATCACGTCCCGTCTTCTTCGCCAGTTGCAAGACCGTCTCCGTCTTACCAGTTCCAGGTCCACCGTAGAATATGATATTGAATCCCTTGCGCATCCCCATCTCTTCAAGACGACTTTGTATGCCTTTGAAATGCCCATCATCAAGAAGACCTTCCAGACGACTTACTTTTTCCTGTTCCGCCGTGTTGTAGAACAACTCCTTTGCCACGACATCTTCACATCTCAGCAAGTCCCTATGACCTTCTATGCGCTGTTCGCAGAAGATATCCAGCTCTACAAAAAACTCCTTCAATACCTTTTCAGAAAGACCAGCCTGATATTTATCCATGAAAGAATCTTCGCCGCCGAATGTCATAAGACCTTTCATCTGAGCCTTCGTCTTGCCAGCCTGAAAACTCCTGAAATACCTTTGTCCGTCTTCATCATCAGAGACCAAGGCGCTGATAACATTGAACTCCACTTCCTTCTCACCAAAGCTGACATAACGATGACAGAGATAATAGAATATCCGTTGCTCTATATCATCCATAGTATTTATCTCATGCGCTTCAACCTTCTTGCAGAATAGATTATGAGGATTGAGTTCTACGAGAGACTTCAGGTCTTCGGTAAGCATCTCGACATTGATGTCTTCATTTTTAAACGCTTTGAACGACTTGCGCATTTGAGAGAATATCTCGTCAGTACTAAATCCGGAGAAGTCTTTCAAAACGAAATCCTTGTCGTCTTTTATTGCGTTATACGCATCCTGCTGAAGCACATAAGACTTATCCATACGACGACACTCAACCTTGACGATTCTTTTCTTCACCAACGAATCCAAATGATGGCGATGGCCGATAAACTCTATGTTGGTAAGCCCCATAAACTCAGCGATGTCATCATCCTGGCACGCACGGAAACCCGAGCCCTTTTCTATGACGCAAGCCAACATGGCAGCTTCTTCAGCACATACTCCCATTTTATTACCGACATACTCAAAATCACTTTTCAGTTCCTCAAGTACTATGTCATTTAACCCAACGCCTTGTACATTCTTCATGATTCTGTTAAGGCATGCTGGCAACGACACGACATCTTTATCTTTCAACATTGTCATATCAATCACCTGATCGAATTCTCTTCTCATTCTGCTTTTACGAGGTTTTCTTTCCATATTTTAGTTTTTTTAAGTCAACGGACTACAGACTACGGACTTTGGGTCAGCAGTCTGCGCCTTAGTTCATATAGTATACTTAAGGCAATATGGAAATGTTACAGCTTTTTTGTTTAAAATTCAGAATGACAACCTAATCCAGCAAATCACACCTCATTCGAACGTGATACGAACTTGGTACGAAGATGGTATGACTGAGGTCATACTTAAGGTCTGCCAGGCATGATCCGCCAAACCGCCTTCATATCTATGATGACAATGATATCTGAAAAATCCAATTTTTCAAAGACAAAAAACTGAAGATAATATAATTGATGCAAACCCTTTATTGAATGCATTAAAACAGAGAAAGAGATGGGCTTTTGAAAATGCAAAAAAAGAATTAATGGTATTATTAAGAAATTTTGTTGCAGCAATTAAATTATTACCTAAATATGATACAATAATAATGACACCATCAAACAACATTTTAAATAAGATTGTGTATGGAAAAAATGTTTTAATTTTTGATGATACAGTTACAACGGGAAAAACAATATCAGGTTCTGGTGAAGCTATTTGTTCAATGTTTATACCTAAAAGCATCACCTTTATCACATTGTTTTCAGCACTAAATGATAATGAAAATTCACAACAAAAAACAAATGTTGTAAATTAAATCCGTTCAAAGGTGTAAACATGTATATCGTTCCCAATTTTAATTATTTTATTCTTTATTTTAAAGTCACCAAACCACCATATATCGGGGATTTCCCTTTCGCCATTAGTCTTTCATCAATCATCTACAACCAATCTCGAAACAAACTCCATCTGCGAGATCTTGCGGTCTGCCAAGTCTTTTAATTTCTTAAGGTTGGAAACCACAAAATCTCTGACTTTTAAAACATCGTCATCAGAAATCTTAAGTTCTATGACATCATCAAGAATCACAGGACTTTCTGAAACTCGAAACGGTATGAACTCACAGTCGCTTCTTTCATAACCATTTCTTGCGAACAACAAAAGACAATGATTATGTCTGATATAAGAACCTCCGTCATCGACGAATATATCGACATTCAAATGCGTTCTCTCCGGACGCAACCACATAAATTCCATCAAATCATCCAACGAATCCATTTGATAAAAATTCTCGTTTTCCATGTATTGAAACTTCTCTTTTATAATAAATCTTCATTTATATCATATATTTTTTTCAAAGAATCAGCAACCCATTCCCAACATTCTTCATGGGTCAACCATTCTTTATTATTTACAGAGTCTTCATTAAGAATGTCTTTTATTTTACCATCTTCATAAACAAACCCCATTCCCAACTCTATAATTTCACTATCTCTTTTATTTTCATCCATATAAGTAAAATTACATTTTACAAACATTTCAGTTCCAACATCTTATCAATGGTAACATACTAATAAATCGCGTCTCTACATTTTTTAAGACGCCACAGGGGTGACGTCTCTACCATAATAATTCCATTACCAAGACGCTCTTTCAAAGAATTCAAGTCCGAACCAATCATTGAACAACTTTTCTGGGGAACAAATGACAGTATCTCCAAGTATTTCAGCATATACCATTTTGAAAATTCTCCTTTTTTCCCAATTGTCCTCATCATCCAACTTACTCAGTTCCTCTTGATATTTAGGATATAAAGCTCGTATTTCCAATTCCATTTCCTTAAGTCGTTTACAGTCCTCATAACCTTGAATCATAAATGCTTCAGCATCGCGTATCAGTTCTTCTTTCCATAAATGCACATCAGAATAAGGAGATTCCATTCTGATGCTCGTCCATGCGCGCGACTGATCTGTGAGTACACCTTTAAGGAGCGTTTCATCTGGAGCGACGGTTTCAATCTCCTTATAGATTACAAGTTCTTCATTAACAGCTTTAAGTATGCCCCAGCACAACAATTCGTTTGTAAGCTCATCATATTCACCGTCTTGTATTATTTCCTCACATGCATCTATAAGTTCTTCTTCACTCATGCCTGTAATGTCGTATTTATCATATATTTCTGGATTATAGTCACTTGTGATATGAGGCATCACTGTCACCAGAGCCTCTTTTCTCGCCATTTCGGAAAGCGGCAAGTCGAGCCAAGCGAGTCGTTCAAGCCATTGTTCTGCCGCACAATATATCACAGTTCTATTACCCAGACTGATGCCACACTGGTCGATGTAAGCTTTTGTAAGTAATACAAGGGCATCCATAATGTCATGGTTCTCTGCCCTTTTTGCGTAAGATTCAATCAATTCGTAATTCATAACCCACTACCATTGATTTATTTTGTTACAGTATTTGGTTTAAAACTTTAGTTTCGACAGCCAAAATCCTTAATTATCGGTTTCCCAAAAACATGCAAATCCTCAGGGAGTTTGTAATTGAGTTTTCCGTTGTTCGCACGCAGTTGCACAAGCAGTTTTCCCAGGACATTACATCCGAAATAGTATTTCTCGCCTTCCAGTTCTACGAGCGCCGCTCCCCAGAAAAGATTTGAGGCATACCTAGTCGCAGTGGCATCTTCAACAGGAAGCTTGCCGCTGCAGGCATAAAGATCTTTGCGAAACAATGCATTGCATCGGTATTTGAGCATGAGGCAGTATTTCATCCACTCCACCTGAATCTCCTTCCAGTCGGCACGCTCCTTGACACGGAACTTTGCCTTGTATTCTGTCTTCTTGCGAGCATCCACGCGGCACGACTGAAACAGATTGTTCTTAAGCCATTCATGCGCCTCTACGCTGTCAATGCGAGGCATGTTATAGATAATCTCCAGCTGACGAAACTCGAAATCGCCGTATTTCAGATAGTTGGCGGTGTCGCCTTTTGGAACCATAGCCATATTATCTAGCTGATAGAACGGTGTCTTCTGCCTTGTGACAAAAGGCTGACAACGCTCGGCAGGATAAAGTCCGAACTTCTGGATTTCATCAAACTCCAGTTCGCTCCGTGGAATGAGAACATCCACATCTGCCACAACATTCGACAGACTATCACGAAGATTCGAATCGTTCAATCGTTCTTTGATATATTCTAGCTTGTTCATTTTTAATTTAATTTTTTAGATATATTACACTGCCGTTAAATTCATTTGTTACAGAATATGGTGTTTCATTGAGGATTACAACCGGTAGAGCACTTGGCAGATTTGCCATCAGACTTATGTACCAAGTAACGAAGCTGACTAGCTAACGCATCACCATAAAGATGATGTGACTCTTTGTTACGTAAACTCATGTGAAAGCGTATTGCGAGAAACTCCTCTTGTGTCAATTTGAATCCCAATTGCTTAAGTATCTTTGCAGAGCGTCTTCCGTGACCTTTAATATCATGCATGCCAGAACAATCGCACAAATCATGAAGCAATGTCGCAATTGCAATGCTGTCGGAATCTAAATTTGATGTATTTAATCTCATCGCAATTTGGTAAGTCTGCCAGGCATGATCCGCCAAACCGCCTTCATATCTGTGATGACCATGACAATGATATCTGAAAAATCCGTGTTTTTCCATATAATCAATTACAGACTGAATATTTTCACGACGAGTCTCAATGAGACGATCAACAATACATTTCTTGACATCTAACTTCATATTCTTAACTTTTTTGTTTCTTTCTTAATATCTATACTGAATACAAGAAAAAATGTTACAGTTTTCTCCTTTTGATTTCATCGCTAAAATAGTAACAATAAAGATATATTTTCTTTATTTACTGACTTGTAGTCTTTTTCATATTTCAAACTGATTATATTCTAACTTTCCTTTTTCTCGCAACTCCATAAGCAGGCGTCCCATAATGTTCTTGCCGAAGTATTCGTCGTTTTCAGCATCATAGACAGCGCCCCATGAATCAGGTTTCTTGGGACGATTGCTCTCGTCTTCAACTATATTTTTACCCTTACTGCGTTCCAGTTCATTACGAAACTCTTCCGAACTCTGATATTTATGGTTAAGGCAGAAACGCATCACATCCACGGCAATATCACGCCAATCGGCACGCTCCACGCCTCGTTTTTCAAATGCTTTCGCCTTCATCTTTAGCGCCATACCTGAAGAAACCTTGAGATAGTCAGCTCGCTCCGACTCGCTATTGAGCCGGATATAATGAAACAGACGCTCCACGCAGTCGAACTCAATGCCGAAAACAATCATCGGAGTCTTGGCAAAATTAGAAAACACGCCCCACTCTGCCGTCGTCTTGGCAAAAGCGACAGTCTCTCCTGCTGGGTAATGTTCTATTTTATCGTATTCTGGATAGTACATTATTTATATTGTATTTCTTTTACTGAATTTTCTATCAACCTATTCTTTTCATCGACTTCAACCTGCTCGATCTTGAGGATTTTTATATCATCTTCATTGAGCACAGCGCGATTGGTATCACCATCGGGATTGTTCTGCGAATGAGGCCACGCAAGATAGACGACGCCAACACTTTTAAGGAACTCCGACACTTTACTTTCCGCTTCAGCATCAGCCTTGCTCATCATCTTCTTGACGGCTCCTTTCTGTCCGGTCAGCAAATTGCCAAGATACTTACGAAAATATTTTCCTACGCTTTTCACCTCATCAGGAATGACCTCGCCAATTTTATGCTCAACACGAGATATCACATCCTCATTAACAGACTTACAAGAGAATATGTGATTATCATCAGTAAGCAGCGGGACTTCAACGGTATAGACATAGCAGCAATCCTTGCCATTGGCTTTTGCCGCCTTTGATGCATAAAGCGCGGCGGTCTTGTAACTCGAAGTGATATAGATGCCATGGCCGAACTTCGACTTGCCCTCGCCTTCTCCCAGGAAAGAAAGCGAAAACTTATCAAAGAGTCGATACGTTCCGTGATAAAATATTTCTGTCTGAGGCATAACGGTTATTTATAAATGTTTAGATAATCAAATAGACGTGTCTCCTAACTCCTAACTAACTCCAAAATTCCCTTCGGTATCTTAATCTCATAATCATCTGGATCAGCGCCATATTCTCCGAGTTCCATTGCGAGCGGACCTTCGAATATTTTCCTGCGTTCTGCAAGGGTCAGTCTTTCCATAAGATTTCCGAACCATATGTCGAAATCCTCCAAGACTTCAAAGTCATAGCGAGGGTCGCCTTCTTCGATTTCGTCTTCATCGCAGTCACAAAGATAATCATATTCAGAAGAGAAACCATGATGTTCCTTACAATAATCGATTAGGTCATCGACGTCATATTCAAAATCACCGCTGCAGAACAATCTCCAATACCAATGGTCATCGACGGCATCATCAGCAATCTCTGAATAAGCGTCATATAGTTTCTCGTAAATCTCAGGATATTTCTCCTCGAGTTCAAGTTCTTCAATGTCATCGGTTTTCTTCTCACGAATCAGCGATACCAATGTCGCCACGTCTTCGTCAGACAATTCAACAGTGCCTTTGTTTTCAGCCATCACGCCTCCACAGTGAGACATTCCGAGGAAGCATTCTACTTCAATTTCAAATTGTGCCATATTTTTTTACAGTTTAAAGTCAACAGTCAACGGACAACAGACTTTGTCCACGTTATATATACCCAAAATAGAAAAAAATGTTACAGATTTTTTTTAGGAACGATATACATGTTTACACCAAAATTAACATAAATATTTGAAGTCTTGAAGCAGCCAACTACAGTTCTGAAAATGGGAATATTGCAAAAACATACACAGAACAGATACCAGATTGGGCTAAAATAATCATAGGATAAAGACCTTTGTGTTTTGCTGCTTCATATTTTGGATGTAAACACTTATCCCTTTAAAACATCATCCATTATATAGAGAGACCTTGAATTATGATGCATACCGCCTAATATAGATGGGACACCTTCAATCTTAGTATAACCATCCCAAATATAGGTGTTATCGCCACACAAGACATATTGGGGTTTTATACCGCTTCTTTTTATTATTTCATCAAGGATACCACCTTTCCCAAACTTATCATAATTACAGCCAAAGCCGTGATCTTGCAATAAAAACATCCACGGCTCTTTTTTATATTCGCCACAAAACAATTGGTAGTATGTTGCTATGCCATCTGCACAAATGAATGTAATGGCAAATCGCTTTGCGCCCCAAGCATCATCTCTATCAGAGTCTCGTTCCATAATTTCAGTAAAACAATATGGCTGTTCCGGACAAAACAACATTGGATTACTACGAGGATTTATATTGAAAGTCATAATATGTGGTCCATTGGGCACCATATCTTTTTCTTGCCACTCTATCCTACCTATACTATGATATCCAGAGATAGAATTAGGCTTTTCCAAATGTCCGATAAGGTCATGCTTCGCAAGGAGATAGTCCACATATATAAACGAATGTATAGTCTGTGACCTAGTGCCAATCTCCATAAGCATCCAATCATATTCACTTCCTGGATAGTATCCTATTCTAGAGCTCATAATGTCTGAAAAACTAACCTTATTTCCATCTTTATAAGTTTCAAGCCATAAAGGCATTTCCTCATCGTATTGAGAGAGATAAGAAACAAATTGTCCTCTATTATCAATCATATAAACAGCTTTTTATTGTAAATAAACATACACTTTGTCAAAGGTATTGTTTGACTTTTATAATCCTTGCTTCCTGTTCTTTTAATTTTTCTAACATTTTATCCATATCCACAAACATTTCATTCCAACAAATATACTCACAAACTATGCAAAACGTAACACATTTCTTTCACTTTTTTAAATAAATTTAAACTCACTTGTTGACATGTTGTCTTGTCGTCTTTATTTCATCTGTAACAAAAATAAATTCAACGAGTATATATTAATGTAAACTATTTTTTATAACTATTAAAAACTACGTCACTCAAAAAAATTCATAATTCTGTGTAACATTTTTTATCATCAAAAGTATTTTATTACAGACAAGATAATTGAAAGTTTAACATTTAAAATATATGCACATGAAAGAGTTGAAATGTCCACAATGCGGTAGTGTTTTTTCAGTAGATGAAGCTGATTATGCTTCTATTGTAAGTCAAGTCAAGACACAAGAATTTGAGGCTGAGATAAAGTCTCGTCTTGATGAAATTGAAAAGCAGAATGCGACTAAACAAGAAGCTGAGGCTTTGAAGTTAAGCCAGGAGTTTCAAGGCAAGCTGAATTCTAAAGATATAGAATTATCCCAAAAAGCCAACGAGATTGCTATGCTTCAGACTCAAATAAACAGCTTCAACCAGACCAAGCAGCTTGAACTTGATGCGGAACGTTCTAAGATGAACGAGGAAATTGCAAGACTTAAGTCTGTAATCGAACAAAACGAGAACATGATTCGCATGGCTGTTTTGGAAGAACAGAACAAGGCCAAGGACATCATCCAGGAGAAGGAAAATTCTCTTATTGAGTTGCGCAGTCAGATTGACGTCAACCAGAAAGAAGCCACAATTCGTGAGGCCAACATCAAAGAGGACTACGAACGCCAGCTCAAGCAAAAGCAGGAACTTGTTGACTATTACAAGGACATGAAGGCCAAGCTCTCGACCAAGATGATAGGAGAATCTCTTGAGGCTCACTGCAGCAACGAGTTCAACCTCGTACGCACAAGCATGTTCCCAAACGCCTATTTCGACAAGGACAACGACGCCAGCCATGGCAGCAAAGGCGACTTCATATTCCGCGACTACGCCGACGGCATTGAATATATCTCTATCATGTTCGAGATGAAGAATGAGATGGACGAGACAGCCACCAAGCACAAAAACGATGACTTCCTTGCAAAACTGGACAAGGACAGACGTGAGAAAAACTGCGAATACGCCGTGCTCGTATCTCTTCTTGAGCCAGACAACGATTTCTACAACAACGGCATCGTTGATGTGTCATACAAATATCCAAAGATGTTTGTCGTCCGTCCTCAGTTCTTCATGCCTATAATTTCATTGCTGACACAGGCTTCAAGAAAAAGCGTTGAATATCAGAGAGAGCTCATTCTTGCTAAACAGCAATCCATTGATGTCACCAACTTTGAAAACAAGCTGAACGACTTCAGGAACAAATTCGGAGGTCATTATCAGCATGCATGTGATAAATTCAACAAGGCCATTGAGGAAATTGACAAGACCATCAAGTCGCTTCAGAAGATGAAGGAAGACCTCTTGAGTTCGGAGAACTATCTAAGGTTAGCTAACAACGATACTGAGAGTCTCACTATCAAAAAGCTGACACATGGCAACCCTACCATGAAACAAAAGTTCGAGGAGGCGAGGAAGGCTGCGGAGAATGGACTTATAGAAGATTAAGTTGGAGGAAAATACTATGGTAAAGATAGTGTAAAACCGGATGCATTCTATGAATCTGAACGCAACGATATCATAGAAGTTGAGATTTCGGAAAAGCAATTAGATGCGCTTAAGGGTATCGGGAAAAAGGAGATTTCAACTGAAGATGTTGCCGAGCCGGGTATGCGAACACGACCACGAGTTTATTGCCGAGCGAGTTGGCCTGAACCTCGACACCGTCCGAGAAAATAATGAAGTAGATTATATTATTATGATGGAATAGGTGGAAGGTACAGATTGTTCAACAATCCAGAAAAAGATTGGGATAACATGAAGATCGTGGACGAAAAATCACCTCCACAACTAACTCTTTTTTTGATTTAATGGCTCGTAAATTGCAAAAAAGAATCTCAACCGCATAAATTCAGCGATTGAGACCACTTTTCATATCCGTTTTGATTTTTATCGGACAGCAATATATTTATATCAAATCTTTAAAATATCCAAACTCTGGATCCACCAATGCTCTACGGTCAAGACCCATATTTCCTTGTTCACATGATGTTTCTGATACCATAGCACATGAAAAACATGCGGCCTTATTCAAACCATCTGAATTTTCCCAGCATAGAGGATCGGCTGAACAATCAGAAGCACGTTGAAGTGCTGAAATTATTATTTTCTCAATTAGTTCTGGCTGTCCTTGCCATACAAGTCCACCCATACTTCCTTCTGCTCCATCTGCTGTGTATATCAGTACACCACACATTTCGTCAGAGTAATACAATCGTTCACTTAGACTTGCTGTAGGATATCCACATGAGAACTCTAACTCCTTCATTATAAGGTGAGAGAATGTATGCAGGAGATAGTATTTTGCTCTGCCATAAATTCCCATCTCACTTGCAAGGAACTCACCCATGCTACCATTTTCTAACGTTGTTTTGTAGTAATCCTCAAGGCCATAGGTCTCACTCCATTCTTTTATTTTATCAGTATCAAACGCAAAAAACAATCCCTCTCCATAAATCTGGTTAGCTGGAAGTACCTTAACGTCATTAATGTTCCCAGAATAGATTGGACGAATCTGCTCATTGTTGTATACGACTTGTCCGTTGACTAACTTAGGTGAAGGCATCTTCACACGTCCGAAGCCCAACTGAGTACTCGTTACAGCAAGCACCGGAACTTGTTTGATTTTCAAGAACTTCTTAGCTAATAAATCATTCTTAAACTCGCCCATGTTGATATCGTTAAACTCGAATTTTCTGTTAACTTCAGGTGTCTTGTCGTTATTTACAAATACCTTAAACTCCTCAAGACGATAAGTCTTAACCACATCAACTTCATTTGATATACCAAGGAATTCGTTTGTTATAGCTTCTGCTTCATTATCATCTATTGAGTAGCCATCTTCTTCAGCAGCATCTACAAGATTGTCTAAAGATGATATAAACTCCTCTTTTGTAAGATCGGGGTTCTTTGTCAGTTTTCTAGCATAACGGTTCTGCAATTCCTCCAAATAGTCGTACGCATCGCCTTGCAAATTAACCCCTCCTTGTGATGTCCAAGAAAGAGGAACATAAAGACTGCTCTGTGATGAAGCGTAATAAATACTATTACTTGTTACCATTGCAACCTGCATTATCGAACGTGAGTGACCGTTCATACACCTTTCATGAGAAGGGACCCAATTCTGTCCCTGGTATGGTTCCCATGGTTTTTCACCCCGACAAAACACTTTTAGGTTCATAATACCGGCTAATGAAACACTCTTGTTGCAATGTTCGCATTTGAGTGTACCCCATGATTCCGATTGATTGCGGTTCATTATCCATTTCAAGCTATGCCTTCCGTTTACGTTTACTGTACAATGGTTATCGCAAGCATATCCAAATAAATCAAAACCCTCTTCGCTTGTCATTTCTTTCTTCTTACCATCAAGGTAAGCACAAAAATAGTTATACCAGTCTATATCAGACGCATGACCATTCTCACATATAAGAACTAAAGATACTGGTGATAGAGGTCTGTAGATAGTAGGGTCATTCAATTGATTCTTGAACTTTCGTAAGGTAGGTCCATGAGGATCTCTTGGTGGAGCAAAATACTCCTCCTTCCCATCGTTGTGACGCAGTTTGTGTCCGCCCTTGGTAAATTCTTCATGCTTCCAAAGGTCAAACCATTCGTCAATGCGCTTTAATTCCGACTTTGATGATATAAACCATTTAGGAAAATCAACGGCAGGAATATAGAACATATCGGGACGTAACTCTCGGCTTTTTAATTCCTGCTCCTTATATAACGGATGCTCCTTATAATCTATGTAGTTCGCACCATTTAATCCTACATGAGGTATTGCTGCAAAACATTTCAGATTAACAAAATCCTTTTTTGCCTGAAGGAATTTTATGAACCTCTCATCATCAACTATCTCTGCACCAGTAGCAGCCTGATGATCCTTATTAGTGTATTGCGAGTTTGCTGGATTGTTTATACTTTCCGTTAATGCACGGATAAACGCCCATTCATTTATCGTAAGGGGCATAATGAATCCCCCCCATTTTGTTGTAACAACCGAGCCTACTCCAGAAGTAGATGATAGCATCTTAAATTTACTGGAGCTGATGTTATATTGTTTGTCTATATTAATATCCATATTGATTAACGAATTACATGAATAACAGATTCTGGTTCAATAACTCTCAAAGCATTCGGAACAAGCCACTTGTCTGTTGGCATATCGCCTTCAAAATCTTCCGGGGATGCGAATAGTGATACCTCGTTCGGATTACGCCTATCATATTTTGTTATGTAATACACTAAATTTTGTCCCATTCTATTAGCAGCATCCAACCAAATTCCAATACTTAGATCAATTTGATTGATAATAACGTCCAACATTCCACGCGTCAGAATTGCCGCTTCCTGCGATGGAAGAGTATCACTTCTATCAGCTCTCTCTGTAAAGTAGCGTTTTAATTCATCCTTAATTTTTGTCGCAAGTGAGTCGTTGATGTTACTTGCATCCTTACGATTGCCCAATCCTGAATATTTCTGTCTGATGATTGCAGCAAGATATAAAGGCAAGAACCTTTCAACCGACTTAGGAGAGAAAGGAGTAATAGATATTGGTTCAACATAATAATATAGCTTCTCGTGGAACTCCCTGAACTTTTCGAAGTGAGATACATCTCTCTGGTTGAAAGGACTATGAAGTGTTATTACCAATCCTTCCTTTTCGCGAGCCACACGTGAACTTGCCTGAATGTATTCTGCAATGTTTCGTGGCATTGAATTCATGATGATTGTGTTAAATCTTGACACATCAAGACCTACTGAAATCATGTTTGTAGCTAGAACCATATCGGCCGGAAGCTTCGCTCTTTGCCACTTATTATCTTCATCTTGATATGGCAAGCGCATTTGGGGGTCCCATTTGCGATTCTGAGCATTGGCAAGTTCTTTTACTGCTTCCTCACCTGTCAATCGACCTGTTAACTCTGACTTGTGGAAATGATCATTATATACATAGAGACACTCATGCATGTGGGAGAATCTCAAAACACGCTTGTATAATCTTCGCGTATATTTTGTAAACTCTTGATAGAATTGTGCATCTGTCTTACCAACTTCCTTCAAACTGTTGAAGTATGAAATTACAGTGTAATAATAATCAGCAGCTTTGATAAAGTCCTTGTTGCTAATCAATTCATAGTTCTGTTGTTCGAATAACGCTCTATGTACGAACAAGATTGCAGCAAGACGAATCTGTGTAGTCATCTGTGTACGTCCAGTAGGAAGCACACCCATATATTTTCGTTTTGCTACGTATGTCCAGTCTGTATCTCCCTCATTCTTATATCGCTTATAGAATGCAAAGAATGAATCATCATAGTCTGTTCCATTCTTAGGGAAAATGCTAACATTCCTATCATATAATGCCCTAATTTGCAAAGCGGTATTCCTAGTTGTTGCCGTAGAAGAAATGATCTTTGGACGAATAATATTCCCATTTCCATCTTCACGAGAGCATAACTGATCAATAGCACATTCATAAAGACTTACAGCAGAACCTAATGGTCCCAACAAAAGGTGTAGCTCATCCTGAATAATCAAATCTGGCGGTAGGCAACCATTATTTATACCAAAGATACCTCTAGAGTCTTTTTCTATTCTACTTTCGTCAACCTTATGGGCTAATTGTGCAAACTTGTCTACTGTGCCAAATAGAAGTGTAGGAGGCGTTTTGTAAATTTGCTCATCACAGAGACGAACGGGATAAGTATTTTTACCTCCAAATGTACATTTTAAATTACTGCATCGAAAATGTTGTTCTTCATTTTTTCCAATAGGTTGTATCTGTGAACCACACCATGGACATGTATCTAGTGGCACTCTTCCGTGTGTGTGTTCCCAATTTTGTATTTCCCTAACCAAATCTTCATTTGTATTTGGAAGAGATGCTTTTCCGACATAAAGACCTATGGAAATCTGCGTATCACCCAGATTATAAGTTGTGTTATTCCACAATCTTATTTGTTCTAATGCCATAATGAGGCGTAATGCACGTTGGAATTGTTGGGTTGTAAGAAGACGTAAGGTATAACGCATTAATGCAGCTGTACCTTCACCCTTTTTGCCTTGAGTCCTTCTTCTATTTACAATAGTGAGCGCTATGATACCCAAATAGGCTTCTGTTTTACCACCACCTGTAGGGAACCACACAAGATCCACCAATTCGTTCCTTTCCAACCAAGGTGTATCAGCACTTCTTCGAAAAATGCCGTCAAGATTCAGAAGTATAAAAGCAAGTTGGAATGGACGCCAAGCAGCATTCATTCCCTTGAATATTGTGGTGTCGTCAGCCTTCTTTTTATAATAATCAAATGTAAGCTTAGTCTTATCAATAACAACTTTATTCTTATTGTCATTGGTATTATGCCATAATTGCATGAACATGGCTGCGTTCATAAGTCTGAACGCAAGCATCTTTTTTGAATCAGAAAGGAAGTCAACAACATTATTTTTCATACGTAAATAATCCATATTGCATCTGCGCTTATTCTCTTCAGCTATTGGACTATTATTGGTTGATAAATTGTCTATCCAATGCTTATATGTCTCAGCAAATTCTAGTAGTCCCTTTGCTATATCTTCGTCCTTAGCATCAGAAAATACTGAAAGCCACTTGAATTGAAGGCACTTGGGAGATTCCAAGTAAGGAGTTGCATATATTTTTCCATCTGAACCGATATCCTCCGACATTTTGTTTCTTGGAACTGGTTCTACATCAGGTGTTTCAACAGTTGGCAGAAACTCTGACCATATATTCATGACACCTTTCTTAATTCCCCAATTGACAGAACACAAATGTCCAACACCAAAATCCTTTATATTTCGATACAAGTATCTCAACGCATTCGCTTCCTCATCGATGGCATCATAAGTATTTTCTTTATGATACTCCAAAAGATGAGGACTTGATATATTAATAGAAACGCCAAAAAAACTTCTCTCATTAACCTTCTTTGTTACAATTGAAAAATATCTTACATCTCCGGAAGTTATAGGTGTAGAACTATTGACTAGCAATACCTTAAGGTAAATTTTTCCTTGACTCTTAATGGTTTGCAGCCATACATCAAGTGATAAATATGTGTCATTGCCTACTTCAACTTTGACTATATCTTTTAAAGAAGGATAATCATCTGCTCTAAAGACTCTTTTTGAAGCAAGGTCTATATCAGAAAGATCAATAGATTTCTCAAAGTTGATAGCTTCCCAATAACCGAAACCTTGCGAATCAAAAACGGATATAACATCTTCGATATAAGAAATGAATGTTTCGTACTTCTCAACTTTGGAAATTCGATTTTTTATTTCCTCTTCTCGTCCAGCAGAGGTGTAATTACCATCTGTGTCAAAATTGTTGAGTTTTGCAAACAAACGTTCCTTGTATGCACTAAGGAACCTATATTCGGGTTTGAATGATACTTCATTATAGATATCACATAAAGAACCATCATCGTTAGTGGCAATAATTTGGCAGAAATGTTTATTTACTTCGCGAAGATTATCCTTTTTGCCTTTGAGTTCCTTCTCTTTGATTACCATAACAATTTTTATGGCATCACCATCTATTGCAACTAAATTTCCCATTAGTTGCTTAAACTTATCATTCTCAATGAAGGTTTGAAATCCTTCTACATCTTCTATTTTAATTCTAAGAAGTTGTGATGATTTAATTTCTTTGTAGTATCTACCAGATAAGGTAATTCTAAGATCTTCATTTATGGAATCAGCGTCTAAACAGCAAGATATTCCAAACTTGTTAGGGAATCTGCGTCCCAATGCATCAATATCTTCAGAATGGTCAACATTCCTTTCCTCTAAAAGTTCCTCTTCTACCTCATTTAGGCTATCCTCTTCTACCTCATTTAGATTATCCTCTTCTCCGTCATTAGAACTATCGTCAGCAACTTGTATGTTGCAGTCGTTTTTGCAGTTGTCTTCGACTGCTTTCTGTGGAAACAGTATAGCAGAACTATAAATGGTTCCCGGAGTTGTATTAAGGACTTCGCCATATGAATATCCAGGTTCCAAATTTTCGCTATCTTCTTCACGCTTTACATAATACTGATAGTTGCAGCCACCAGGACCTATTATTTGTTCCTTAATGAAAGACTCTAAGGAATTGCGTTTTTTTGTTATCATTGTGAAATAGATTTTATGGGTTTTAAGTCTATTATTTCTTTTACGTTACTGATAATATTCTCGATATCTTCTGAAGAATTAATGTCTAGCAAATCACGAATTTCGTCACTTAAAGTATTGTAAACAACATCAAAATCATCATTTAAGAGTGCGATGTTAAGGAAATGCCTAATGCTAATTGTTATTCCTTCGGTGTCACTTTTTGTTCGTTCCTTAATTCTTCGTATGAGATTAATATACGGGGGTCTAATACCGAGATAATCTTCCACAAGGAATTTTTGAACTTTTCTTGCTCTTGGGATACCATAATCAGGTTCTAACCATCTTTTGAATGAATGATAACTAACTCTATATCTTTCATTGAAATTGGCCATAACCTCCTCATAGACATTTTCACATCCTATATTTTTAACTCGTTTTGCTAAAAGAATTTTCCATAATTGAGTATCGGACTCTATCTCTTCTTGAGTCAAACCATATAGAGGTTGTTCTTTAAACATTCGTTCACTTCTGTTGTCTTTCTCTTTTTGACTATCAATGAATTGATTATTGACGCGTCTTACTAGAGATGATAGCGGTTGAATAGACAAGTCTGTAATAGATTCATATAAATCTACGAGATCTGATAGAGGTGCAATGTTGAGGTGGTTTCCAAATTTATATAGCATCCATTCGGATCTCCAGAACTCCTGAGAGTGGTTATTGTTATAAGTAACTTTTGTTTTCTGTCCAATACGGCTATTGTTTCTGTCGCTCTCTTCTTCTCTTGTATCTTCTGGCAATCGCTGTGTTGGACGCATATACTCTGTAAGTGTTGGTCTCATCTTAGAATTACGGAATTCTGATTTTAAGATTTTTCTAATTGCCTTACCATAATTATATTTACCCCAATCATAATATTGTCGTAAGAAATAATAATTAGCAATCTCGAGTACTTGCTGATCACTATTAATACAAAATGGATCAAACGAGTTTGGGTATTTGTGGAAAATACTATCTGTGTAATCACTTCTAAACGAAAGAATAATTATTTTCTTTTCCTTGATCTCATTTCTATATTCCCCATTACATAAATATCCTCTTAAATCGCCGAAGGTTCCAAATGAAATTTTTTGTGCGCCATAATAGTTTTGCAGAAATACACGGACAGAATCCTTAAGGTACTCGTCTATGTCATTACCAATGATGATGAAAACATTACTATTGAAGACAAAATGCTGAAGAGTCACCTCGGCATCTTTTATCCATAATCTACTATTCAATCTGAAGATCTCTGTAATCAAGTTTTCATCAACTTCTGTTTCTTCTAATATTCTATTTTCATAATCTTTGCTCAATATTTCACTAAAGCACAAAGACATTTCATTTCTGCGAGACACATGTCTATCCAACCCATTTGTAATATCATCAAATAAGGTCTCGTAATCTTCTTGTATCTCATTACTATCTTTGCCGATATTGACAACTAGATGTCCTGTGAAATTTTGATTGTTTAAAATAAGAGCTTCTTCATACGTGAATGAAATAAAATCGTATACTTCATCTTCATAAATCTGTATTCTTTCTTTCATTCTTTGTTTGAAATCAAATAGTCTACGAAGACGATATGGTTTGCGAGAGAAACAGAAGAAAAATACATTTTTCAAACCGCAACCAATGCTTGCAAAATCATCCAGATAAGGCTTTTGAAATGAGTTTGCGCAAAACTCGCTATACCTACCATCTGCTGATTTTGTCGGGAATACAATTATGTTTTGGATTTTTACCTCTCCTTCATTTTCTATAATGTGTTCATAGAAAGAGTCACTATCCCCATCAACTAATGAGAGAGGACAACTTCCTTGCAAGAAATCGTTCGAGTCGTTAATGGCATGTCTAAGATACCAGTATTTATTAACAGATTTCCTATTATAAGCTTTATTAGCTTCACGATATGACATTTTGTCTTTTTGTAAATTTTCACTATAAATCAGTGTTTTACCATAATCTGTAAATTCATCTCTAGAAAGCGAAAGGATTTTAGAGAGTTCATTCTCATACCTATGATTTTCGCATAATGCTGAAAGTTGTTTCTTAGTTTTTATATCAGAGGGAACATACAACTCTTTTTTTGAAAGTGAATTACACAAGTGATTCTTCCAGTCTTTATTTGAATATAGACCAAGTTTCAATGCAACAAAGTCTTCGCAAAATCCTTGGGCGTATTCTTGACTTATAGGAAAATATATAACAGGAATCTTCAACTCATCATCTTCTCTGTTCATAAAGTGTTCTAGAACAAGATTTACAACAAGCAACAAATTACGGACAGAGTCGACTAACTCAGGTTCTTTCCTAAGTTTCATGATTTCAAGAATACTCTCAAAATTACTATCATATATTTGTAATGCTTTCTTGAAGTCCATATTCTAACACTCTGAATAAATGATTATTTGAAGTTCCATCATAGCACGTGTGAAACCGACATATATTTCAAATAGGAAGTTGTTCAAGTCTCCAGAACTACATGTTGCAGGAATTACTAATATTACTTTATTTGTTTCAAGTCCTTTGTATTTCAATATACTTGTAAAAGGAATGCTCGACTTATCAGGATTAGCAATATCCTTTTCATCCAATATATGCACACCAGGCTTGTCGGATAATAAATCATATATGCAATCTCCCTGATACATGATATGTTTGAATGCAGAGTGTACAAGCACTACTGTTTTCTCAATATCCTCACTCTGTTTTATTGCAGATTTGAATGATCTAGATAAATCTTTAATGCAGTTTACAAATGTGGTTCTCAAATAAAGTATTGACTCATCCCTTAAACTTCTAATAAAATCAGCATATGCCTCTTTTGTTTCCTGTAGTAAGAGTTGATTT
This sequence comes from Bacteroidales bacterium, assembly GCA_045655965.1. Lineage (GTDB taxonomy): Bacteria > Bacteroidota > Bacteroidia > Bacteroidales > F082 > Limimorpha. The sequence goes on from JAZOQH010000019.1 coordinate 19,685, forward strand.
GCAAAACTTACAATTTGCTTATTTGTGATTATACGTTTATTTTCGTTGAGCTTATAATGAGCTGAAAATGGCAAATAGGAAGACACAAAATTATCTATCTGTCGTGAATTGCTATTGTATCCTTGTTCAATATCATAGAAGATCAAATAATTTCCAGTAGATAAGCCGTCTCCAGATATAGACGTAAGATTGTCAATTAATACGTCAATACCCTTATCTGCTATGTCTTGTGCTTCATCTATTATTACATAGTCATACAATTTGTGATTTGTTTTCTGTATTATATCTTTTACCAGCTTAGGTGTCCATATCGTGGTTGAATTGACGTCTTGCGATAAAGTGCCAAGATAACGATTTAAGGTATATACATCACAATTGTACAGGTCGGCTTGTATCAATTCTTCTCGCATCTTTGCATATAACAAGATGTTTTGGCAAAGGTATAATCCTTTTAAACCTTTGTGCTTTTTAATAAAAGCTTTGGCCATAGTTGTTTTTCCTGTTCCCGGGCCACCCTCAACAAGGATTCTTTTGTTTCTCGCTAGAGATTCTAATGTATCTAAATTCTGTATATGAAGCCAATTTAGCACTTCCGACAAAGTAGATTGCGCATATCTACTTTTATCTATCAAAGTTGGAGAAAGAACCTGCACAACCTTGTCTAACTCTTTTTCTGTAAGAATAGGTATGAACCTACTCCTTGACGAGTTCGCTCTAGCCTCATCCAATATGCTTTCACAAAAATCCGCAAATGAATTATCTTTATTGTCATGCAATTGCTTATCCCACAACCAAAAGCTCTGGTCAATGGATTTGTTTTCGCTTGTCATATCCATTTTCTGATGAGGGAAAGCGACCGCATAGTCCACAAACAATTGTTCTCCATTAAGGACTCGATGATTTAGCAATGCCCATTTGTAATTGTGTGCTTGTTCAAATGGAGATATACTCATTTGCTTTGATAAGCCATTGTTTTGCACATAATAATAACGACCATTAACAACCTCTATACCACCACCTTTTACTTCTAAAATTATGGCACCCTTTTCACAAATAAGCAAGAAATCAATCTGAATTTCTGCCTGACCTGCATATCGAATAGGTAACGACAAATCATACCACATATGCCAATGCAAGCTACTTGCCTCGCAATCCTTCATGATTCTTTCATACACATCAGCCTCCCCACGAAGAAGAGTTCCATCTTCGTGGCATCCAATTACTTGCTGCAAGGTTCCTGTCCTTCTTGAATGATTTGTATATGACATATTATTTAAATGTAAGATTATTTATAGTAATGTTTTCGGCTTGACATTGTTTGATAAAAAATGAAAGTACTTTTTGACAGCTAGAAGACCTTCTTTTTTGAGTTGATTCAGATAGAATACCCATGAAGTCTCTTAAATTTGTTTCCTTTTCATATAACGATAGTATAACTTTGCTATAGAATGGGTCTCTTAGAAGGTTTATTGCAAAATATTTTATCCTTACATTTTCTGGCAAGTTGTTAATAATATAACCCACTCCTGTGAGATACCACAAATCGTTTTTTAATATAGTTAATCCCATTTGACAAGCAGTTTTTACTTGATTTTCACCGTATTTAGTTAGCGCAACTGGATTATCTTTATAAATGTCATCACTGTGTAAATTGGTCGCTATCTCGGTTAGTGTCATTCCTTGATTATTATTTTCGAGCATTATTCTACACATATTTATTGTACAGTCATTAATACTACTGAGTTGAGTAATATCACGAGTTGTAATTTCTGCTTGATTAGGATGAGCAACCATATATGAAATATATTGTTCCAAACCATAACTCATAAGTTGATACACATAGTCTTCCATCATTATTGCGGAAAAATATGCAGGCTTTTCTAATAATATGTTAGTCGATTCTTTCTCAAATTTCTTTGAAAAGAAATCTTCAATGCTAAATGTTACCATACTTAAAGTTTTTTTTATTTACGTAACCATAGATTTGGATCTATCATTTTCTTAAAAGACATGTTAAAGAAACTGAGGAAGAGTTTCTTGTGAGTTTTATGATTTTCCAGAAATTCATGACATGTTTTTAATGTTAAGCATATTTTCTTATCATTATAATAGCCGTTATTTAAATCATCAAGAAATTCTTCATAAGTTTTCAGTCTATCGTGCTTTATACCCAATGTGTGTTCTTCCCAATAGGTCTGATTTTTATAACAATATTCCCAGAATGAGAAATTTCTATAAAATCCAGGTTGGTTGCACCATCTTGCTATCTGAACATATAAGTTTGCCTGTGGTGCTTTCTTGTAATCCTCATGCCGCATAATGTAACCAAGACATCCGTATCGCATAAGCACGCAGATACGCATAAAGATTTCTGCTATGTCAAGTTGGAATTTCTTATCATCTGTTGGCGTTTGTTGAAAACCACAGAACAAATAAAACTTCGTCTCTTTCTTTGAACAATAGAATTTCCAAATTTTCAGTGCTTTCTCAATAAGTTTTCTATCAAACCAGTTGTCAAAGGCAAAAATAAAATCCCCATGATAATTAGCGTTGGCCAATTTCTTTGCCATATCTTCTCCACGCTTATGCTGAGCTATCAGTCGCTCGTCGAGACCTTGTCGAAATTGAAAAGGACGTTTCGTTGCTATCAATTCGTCAAGCAAAGGTTCCCAATTAGGAGATGCTAAAAAATTATCATCCCAAAGATAAATATAAGGACGCTTCAACTTTCCGGTTTTATCATCAATCTCATTGTCTAGAAAATCGTTAAGTCTGGAATAATGCACAACCTTGTGTTCCAACTTGTTCACGCAAAACGGACAGCGTCTGAAGCAACCACGTGTTATGAAACCAATAGAGTATTTCTTGTAATCTTTATAATATACATTCGATGATTTCACTTTCTCAATCACACTAATGAATTCATCATACAGATGATAGTCTGGCATCTGTATCTGCATGTCTATCCCATAATTACCCGTCTTATTTTTCAGGGTATTCAAGAAAGCGTCATTCTCCAACCTTAACATATCTTCTTCGCGTTTCTCTACAAAACCTTCCTCTATAGAGAGGTTTGCATAAGTACCTGTCCCACCCATACGAACACGTTTTGATAGTTTCTTATCATTGAGAAGAGTGGTTAGTATAAATGGTGGATTATCAATAGTGAATGTAAAAACACATGAAACGTAAAAATAATTATATTTCTGCAACTCTTCAAAATTGCTTTCATTCGTAATCAGATCATAACAATTTTCATCATCAGTATACCCCCGTACATATCCATTATCCCTAAAATAGCCAGCAATCTTTAATAGTGCAAGATTAGGGTGCCGCGTCCCGTTACAAAGCAGGTCGGCATCTACAAGACCTATCTTTATCTTTCGTTTTGCCATATTCTTAACCAGTCATGTTATACAGTGTTATACAGTGTCATTCATAACATTGCATGTGAATTTAAAAGATTTTTGCATCACATTGTTGAGAAGACACCACAACTGCTAATTAACGACCCATCAATGTGCATCCTAATTCAGCAACATTTTAATTCATTTTTATAAGTTACTGAACAATATTTAGTTGCCAAGGATTTTGCCATGTCAAGAAATCACTTGACTTAGTGTTGTAAATAAAACCAAGCAATTTTCCTAACATACACGGCAAATGTACAAATAAAATCCGATACACCAACCCATTGGGCGATATATTTTCAAATAATGAAGCATTTTGATGTACCATCAGTTCCTTAAATCCTAAAAAAATCACGCTGCATTGATATATGTGTCGCTGAAGATCTCTGAACACATTCTCGCCTTCGCAAGGCATTCCTCGAATCTCTTGCGAGCACGTGAGATTCTGACTCTCACTGCACCTTCGGAGATACGAAGTTCATCCTGAATCTCGTCGTTGCTGTATTCTTTCAGCTTGAGTTCAATAATAAGCGCATCTTCTTTGCTGAGCATTCTCATAGCCCTCTTGACAAGGCCAATAGCCTCATCATTAAGAAGTTGATAATCAGGGCTACTGCTAATAGAGCAACTAGGTTCGGAATAATCAATGTCGCAATAGTCTCCGTCTTTGTCTCTATAACTAAAATACTCCCGATTCTTGGTTCTTTTAGTATAATCTTTTAAATAGTCTATCGCACAATGTGCCGCAATCGTTGAGAACCAAGCACCCTTAGATATGTTTTCATTGTAACTATCCATATTCTTTGCCAGCTTGTAATAGAAATCACATAACACTTCCTTGACTGCAAATTCTCTCTCTCTGATTGGTTGGTTTTTAAAACAACTTAAAATCGTTGGACGAACATACTTTTCTGTAATGCGATTAAGTTCTTTTGCTGTCAATGTGACGTTTGTTCTCATGATACTATATTTTAATTTAACAATTTAATTTTCAATAACTTATCTCAAAATACCTCAATTTTTCAAGAGCATAAGGATGACTTAAGCCATTTTTCAATGCTTTTAACCCTTGTATTTAAAACTCAAACTTGTTATATTTTTTCGGTTCTCCGATATTGCAAAAATACTGATCGCTAGAAATCAACTCCCATATTTTATGGTTTATTTTTCATTTTTTTTGTAATTTATTAACAATCAAATCACTATTTTTACAAATAAGACTAAAAAAGCATATATTTACCAAAAACATATGCAGTATCTTTGCACAACAAAATCCACGGTATTTTCAATCATCTGTTTAATTTTCAAGCTATTTTCTCTGTTATACATCATACTTACTTCAAGTCTTACGATGCAAAACTATAAAAAGAAATAATGCATTTTTACCAAGTTATACTAAAATTTTCATTTTCCGAAAAACTTTCAATCATCTGTAACATTTTTTCTGGAGTTCGGTATAAAAGAAGAACGAAGGCGGTTTAGACTCAGGCACGTTGGATAACACCTATTGACCGCTGTCTGTTAACTGTTGAAATCAAAACTAAATAAATATGGCAAATATATCACTGAACATCCAAGAACTTCATCAGCTTTTAGAAAGCACACCTGCAACACATAACATCATGCTTGTAGGAAACCACGGTATCGGCAAGTCACAGATTCTCACTAACTATTTCAAGGAGAAAGGCATGGAAGTAGTGGCACTCTTCCTTGGTCAGATGGCAGACCCTGGTGACCTTATCGGCTTACCTAATAAAGATGAGAAAACAGGCAAGACCGACTTCATGCCTCCTTATTGGTTCCCTATCGATGACAAGCCTATCGTTCTCTTCCTCGACGAGCTCAACAGGGCACGTCCTGAGATACTTCAGACCATCATGGACCTTGCCTTGAACCGCAAACTCGCTGGACGTCATCTTCCTGAAGGCAGCCGTATCATCAGCGCTGTCAATGCCGGCGACCAGTATCAGCTCACCGACCTCGACCCTGCCCTAGTATCAAGATTCAACATAGTGAACTTCAAGCCTACCGCAGAGGAATGGCTGCTCTGGGCAAAGAAGTCAGACCTCGACACACGCGTCATCGACTTCATCAACGAGAACAGAATATGGCTCGACAAAGATCCTGATGCCAAGGAAGGCGCTGACACTGGCCTCGACAAGACTCCAGACCGCCGCGCATGGGAAAGAGTGTCGGATGTGATAAAAAACAAGAGCGAACTCAAGGAAATCGACACTAAGATAATATCAAGCATCGTCGGTCCAAAGGCAGCATCTGCTTTCATACAGAATTCAGCCACAAGAAGATTATTGACCGGAAGAGAGATACTCTCAAAGTTCAATACCAAGAAGATACAAGATATAGTGAATGACTACGGCATACATCAGCTCAGCACAATCAACGAAGGCATATTCAGATGCATCGAGGTGGAGAAGATAAGCGAAAAAGACAAAAGCACTTTCGCGGAAAACATATGCTCCTATTTCGAGTTCCTCGCCGAAAACAAGAAAGAAGCAGCCGCTCACTTCGCTTCTATATATGTAAGCCAGACTTATATGCACGCCATAGAATTCATAGCGACAAACAACCCTCTACTCGTCACCATGCTTATGTTATATGTAAAAGGACTGAAATAATATGCAAGAACGATATACCAAGATAATGCAGGACTGGTTCCTTTTAGAACCTGCCTTGTTTCAGGTGCTATGCATTCACGAGTTATCTGCGAACGAACAGATGTCTTGTCCCCTCAGAAGCGGTCGCAAGATGCTGGAATACAATCCTAACATAGTTCGTGAGATGACAGATGCCGCTCTTGAAGAAGCACTTAGAGCCGAGGCGGTACGTATCATCATGAAACATCCTTACGAGAGACGCCCCGACGGATGCAGCCAGAAAGCAGCAGGTCTTGCCAGCGACATCGTCATCGGCGACAACTACAGTCATGCCAGACTCAGGATGATAAAACCTGATGACCTTGAATTGAAAAGAGGAATGTCATACGAATGGTATGCAAGGGAGATTGAGAACGGGATGGAGAATGGTGATGGAAACGGGGACGGAGACGGAAGCGGAAATGACAACGGAAACGGAAGCGGGAACAGTATTCCTGATAAATATACCGATTTATCGGAATTATGGGATGAGGATGAAATGACGGCACAGATGATAAACGGCATAATTTCAAATACAAAAGACTGGGGTTCGTTAGCTGGCAAGTTCGCGGAAAAACTTCAAGCCTCCTTAAAAGCGAAAATCAACTGGAGAAACGTGTTTTCAGGATTCAGAGCAAACATATTGTCATCAAAGAAAAAGCTGACAAGGATGAAACCTAACCGCAGGACAGGATTCCAGAATATGGGAAGCATACGCCAGTTCGACACCAAAATGCTCATCGCCATAGATGTGTCAGGCTCGGTCAGCAGCCAAAGTCTGCGTTATTTCTACGGTGTCGTCAACAGCGCATTCAGATACGGTTTTGAGTCAGTCGATGTCATACAATTCGACTGCGGAGTAAGAGCGGTGCACACACTCAAGAAGGTGATACGCGAGCAGATGGTTTTAGGAAGAGGCGGCACATCATTCCAAGAACCTATCAACTACGCTCATGAACAGGGATATGACGGACTGCTGATACTCACCGACGGTTATGCGCCTCAACCCATAATACCCGATGGATTCAGGACTTCACTGCTCTGGGTATGCGAAAACGAGAATTGCTATAAAAACCACAAGAAGTGGATGGAAGAAAGCGGACGTGTATGTATAATGCAAATATAATCAATATGAAAGACAGAAAATATTATATAGAAACAGTCAACAAACTCATCCGTAACGATATAAAGACGGATATGAAAAACAACATAAAAGAAACGGAGAAGCATTATATGTCTTTGTGCCTTGAATATCTCAACAAGCTACATAACGGATGGGATCCTAGCAGCAGATGGTTTTACGGGCGAAACAACAGAAACGACGAGGCATACGCACTCTGGGTTGACGCCAAGCAAGAACTGTCGGACATGATAGTCTCAACCATAAAAGAAAACAAGGCAAAAGAGATGCAGATGAACATCAATGCCGTCACGGCAAAAGCCCTGATATCTATCGAGATGAAAAAGGCTGGTCTTGAATATATCTTCACAGCTCAGCAGTTCAGGGCTAAGTTAGAGGTTAAGATCAGTCCAAAGAGCAAACTGACATTCTTTGTAAGCTACAAGAAATTACAAGATGAGCTTTCAAGTCTAGTTGAATCGGCGAGAATAATCAAGGAGAATATGACAAAACTCGGATGCAATGCGACGATAAAGAAAATCTTCTCTACAGATAGCTTTGAAGGAGGGGATACAGAGGTTTCTATATAAACACCTCTACCCTACCATATCATAAATTATCCCTTGAAAATTTTCATTATCATTTCATAATTCCTGATACGTCTAGCTTTAGTCTTTAAAAATCATTCCTAATTCCTAATTATTTTTTCTATTTTTGTAAAAAACTCAAACCATGATTATAGATTTCAAGAACATAGAGCAAAACGTCATGTCGCAGTTCAAGGGCGGCAATGGCGACACCATAGCGAAGATATTTTTTGACGGACAAAACAAGATTATGACCGGGCATCTTGATGTCGGTTGCTCCATCGGTTACCACCAGCACGAGACTAACAGCGAGATTATCCTCATCACATCTGGCGTTGCACGTTGTCTCTACGACGATGGCGAGGAACGCCTCACAGCCGGCGACTGCCATTACTGCCCCAAAGGACATTTCCACAGCCTCATCAACGCCAGCGACAACGAAAGACTAGAGTTTTTCGCCGTGGTGGCGGAACAGTAACAAAAAAGAGCGCCACACCTCAATGCAGCGCTCTTACTTGTTGTCTTGTAGTCTCGTTGTCTTGTAGTCTTAATTAAACATCATCATTCCAGGAATGATTCCCACCTCGAATTTGCTGATGAAGTTGCCGTTGTTATCGTAGCGCAACACATCGCCGTTTTGAACGTAGTTCTTCACGTCGGTGAGGTAAATATCGCCATTCTCAGGTGATACCGCCACAGTAGAGAATGTTTTTGGGCTGCTGTCAGCTGTCTGTTGACTGTTAATCAACGGTGTTAATGGAAGCGCATCAGCATCGACTGACATCTTATACAAATCCAAAGTGCCGAAACCGCCGTTCAAGATATAGAGGTTCTCCCCTGCTTTGTCAATAGCCATTGATGATGGATAGTCGCCTTCAGCAAAGTCGAAGCGTCTTACAACTTCACGTGTCACCGGATTGATGCAGAACAATGCCGGCTCGCATGGTGGCATATATCCGCCGCTGCATAAAACCCAGATATTGTTGTTCTTATCCAAGACAATGCTATGTGGCTCAGCAGTAACATCCATCTCATCGACGAGTTGGTTTGTCTCAATATTCACAAATTGTATTGTAGAATTGGAAGTATTAGGCTGATAGTAATTAGACCAGTTTGTCACCACTACTTCATTGCCAACGCGTACCATCTTCTCTGTTGTGTTGCCTAGCTCAACAAATCCTGTCTTCTGCATCGTCTCAGGATTGAAAATCCAAAGTCCTGTTGATTCTTGGTCTGAGAGATATGCCTTGTTTTTGTCAATAAGCATAATGTGACGTGGAGAAGTAAGACCGTCTAATTTAGCCTCGTATTTCATCGTCTTCTCATCGACTTTGTAGATGTACTTGCTGTTATTCACAACAATATACATTCCGTTTTCGTCAATAGCCATGGAGTTAGCGACATCGCCGAGCGGAGCGAGATTGACTCTGTAAAACAGATTGTTTTCTAAAGTGTCAGCCTCTGGGTCGTAGAATGTTAATGAAGAATTGGCGTAAGTGAATGTTCCTTCATTCAAGATAAACAAACCTTTAGCGATGTTTTTATTTTCTTTTTCTGGATCATCGCCTCCACATGAGACGAAAATTAGGATAATTCCTAAAATCAAAATGTTAAAGAGTGTTTTTTTCATATTCTTAAGCTTTGGGCTATGGGCTATGAGCTACGAGCCAAGACGATTTGCACAAGGCTCATTGCTCATCGCTCACAGCAATTTATAATTTAAATTCTAAATAAATCTCATAACTGCGTCCTGGCATAGCACGCCAGAGCACTGTCTGATAATCTTTGTCTGTCAAGTTGTTAATTCTAAATTCTAATCTAAACTTACACAGTTGCTTACCTAACGATATGTGATGCAATGCGTAACTAGGCAACTGGTATGCAAAAAAGTCGTCGTCATTCATACTTGTCTTTCTCTCGCCTGTAAATTCAAAGGTGTAGTTAAGATTCCAAGTCTTCCATCTTGCCTCCACGAAAGCGTTGGCGTGATGCAATGGAATATAGATAAGCTGTTTTCCATCAGAATCATATTGTTGTGCGTACTCGCTCTCGTCGGTGGTATGACTATAGACATAGTTTCCCGAAATGGAGAAATTCCATAAGGCATATCTATAGTTGGCTTTAAGATGCATCTCCACGCCACGTGCCAAGACTTCCGAGACGTTTTTCGGCATCCAATAACGATAGTTCGTCGGAACCCATTGTATCCAGTCTTTCACTTTTGAATAATAAAGTCCGGTCCTGAAATCTAAATTAAAATTAAGATTCTCATAAAAATAATTTATGTCAAAGTCAACGGTCTTGCCGTTCTCGCCCTTGAGATTCTCGTTGCCACCTGGATTCCAATACAAATCGTTCAATGTAGGATTTCTGTAATTATGACTGTAACCCGCATTGACATTCAATCCTTCGATGAATGTAATTCTGTAGGTAAGTGTCGCTGTCGGGAAGAAACCGACGGATTTATCGTTTACAATGTCGTTTCTCAATGTCAATCTTAAATCCAAATCCTCATAAATTTTTCCATTTACGGCAGCATAGAAAGAAAGCAGGTTTCTTTTCGGGGACGAAGTCGATGGCGTTGAGTAATTGGATGATTCAACACTTTCATAATCATATTGAATCTTGGCGTAAAGTTTCCATGACTTATACAGATCTTGTTGCACGTCAACAATTTGTCTGATGACATCTGAGATATTCAAGGTATTTATCTGTGTGACAGGATTTCCGTTGGAGGTATATGACTCCAAGAAATAATCTTGTCTCTCATGGAAATAAGCCGACTTCACTTCCACCCTACCAGTGTTCCAATAATATTTATATGACAAGAAGTTACGCGAGAAATTGTTGTCGGCGTATTCCTTGGTATTATTGAATACGTTAGGCATTATCTGAGGATAATTTCTATGACTAAACTGATTCCACGAGACGAATGTCAGGAGCGACTTCTTGAATCGCACTTGCATCTCCGGCATGAAACCATAATCAACGAAATCAGCGTTTTTCTGTTGCATCTCCTGATGCGGTATCGTCGCTATATTGGTGTATGTAAAGTCATTATCGCTTGAATTACGATAAGCCTTGACTCTAGCGATTATATTCTTCGCCGAATAACCCAGAGTGATATACGAGCCTTTTGTATTGAAACTACCGAAAGTCTGTCGCAAATCTAGCATCAGTCCTTCATTGAATTTCTGAGTGTTAGCTATGTTAACCACTCCACCGAGTCCGCCGCTGTTGGCTGAGGTCTTGCTTCCCCATTGCAGAGAGACCTCGTCGGTGAAGAAGACAGGTATAGCGCTGAAGTCCACCTCTCCTAGCGTCGGGGAGTTAAGCTGGAGTCCGTTCCATAAAACCAAAGTGTGACTTGCCGTTGTCCCGCGGAATGATGCCGATGCGCTGCCGCCTGGACCGTTAGTCTTGATGAATACAGGAGAATGCTGGATGAGCAGCTGAGATAGAGATACCGTCTTGAGACGTTTCATTATCGCAGTGTCGATCTTACGTTCCATAGTTTTCTGTTCCACCTTCTTATATATATGAGACGCACTTACCTCAACGGCATCAAGCACGACGGTATCGTTGTACTGTCCGAGACAATGAATCTGAAGTACAAGAAGGAAGAAAACTATGTAAAGACGGATTCTCATTCTAATTATGAATTAAGAATGAGGAATTAGGAATTGATGTTTTCTTAATTTTTTTTAACATAATTTTAAGTTTTAGTTAATAAATAGGTTAATTAACGTAAAACTTTCCAGTAAGATTTGTCGATTTCTTTTTACAGATTCTTCGACCGACTCTTATCCCGAAAGTCTTTTTTTTAAGTCGCAAAGTCACAGAGTCTGAAAGACTCAAAGTCATAAAGAATTTTACATCTTTGTGTCTTTACATCTTTGCGTCTTTGCGTCTTTAATAATAAACGGCAGGTCTTCTGACTTACTCCTTACGTCCGGCGTCTTCCCATCTTTTGGAGAAAAGAAAGTGACATAATGTCGGGCGCTGTTAGAGTTCACAGCAGCGGGAACTGTCCGGGATTCACACCCGGTTCCCTATTGAGTCCTTGCGGACACCATTTATCGTTGGCAAAGATAAAAAAATTAGGAATAAAGAATTAGGTGTTAGGAATTATTTTTTTGAACTAAGAACCAAGAACTAAGAACTAAGAACTATGGCTGTTGACAAAAAAAAGGACGTGATGAATCACGTCCCTACTCCTAATTCCTCTTAAACAGATCATTAAACTCTTTCTCCTGTTTTTTCTGCAGCTCGTCTTCGTCACTCTTGATATGTTCCTTGATTTTAAGGCTTCCGAACTTCCACATCTTGAAGCAGAAATATATGAATCCTGCGACAAAGACAAGAGAAATGATTCCAGCGATAGTTTCGTTTATCACCAGAAACTTATCTATAAGCGCCGATGAAGCGAAAAGAATCGAGTCGTAGATGCCATGTACAATGACTGGCGCTGCAATCACCATGAGCTGGTTCTTCGGCCTATCTTTCTCGTCGAAAGAAGCGAGTGAGTAATAGTAACCCATAACCACGCCGAAGCAGAAATGTCCTGGCACAGCAGTCAGCGCCCTTGAAAATCCGACCTGCATATAAGAATCCAGGTTAGACACAAGATATGTGATATTCTCGAATGCAGCGAAACCCATTGAGACACATACAGCATATACGATGCCGTCCATCTTCTCGTCGAAAAATTTATTGTTTTTAAGTATCTGTCTCAATATATAAAGTTTGGCGAGCTCCTCTGGGATAGCAGCTCCGAAGAAAGAAATCCTCACTGCATCACCGATAGTACTGACTTCCTTTGAATAAAATCCCAATTCTTGCAAAGGCACCGATACCACAAATGAAAGAGGTATTGACAAAACGCCAAGCAGAAACGCTTTAACGATTTGTCCGACAGGCTCCGGTTGTATATTATCCTTACGATAGATATACAGCAACAGAATCAAAACCGGGAGTAACGCTGTGATGATAATCATTTCTATTTCTCTAATTATAAAAAAAGAGACGCTTCAATGTCTGTTAATATTGCAGGTTTCATCGACACGTCTCTACATTCATTCCTAATTCCTAACTCCTAATTCCTAACTCCTAATTCCTAATTAATTCATAAACTTCTCGCCTGGCCCATATTCCTTCATCTTGCCTTTCATCTCGCCATTTTTGTATGTGCATTCCGACTTCACGCTGCCATCTTCATACAATTCGTAAGCTGAGCCGTTTGCAACATTTCCAGAAAACATCTTGACTGATTTCAGATATCCGTTTTCGTAATACACTTCCTGTGGGCCTTCGAACTGTCCGTTCACATAAGTGTACATCACGGCTTTAGTGCCTTGCATTTTGTCGGCGTATGAATACCATACTGTCACGCCGTGTTTCTTTCCTTCTTTATATTCTGACTCTTCTTGAATGAAACCGTTGTCGTAACAGATGACAGTACGTCCATCAAGTTGTCCAGCTTTATATTCTTGCTTACTCAAGAGACGACCGTTTCTTCCCCACTCGCAGTATGCGCCGTCAATCAAATCGTTCTTGTAATCTACCTTTTTTATAATATATCCATCTTTGTTAAACTCGAGGAAGAGACCGTTTTTCTTGCCTTCTGAATATTGTATTATAAAATGTGGAAGTTCTGTGTTAGGGTAATTCTCGACCCATGTGCCAGTCTTCATACCATTGAGCACCTCACCGGTAAGATTTATAGTACCGATGCTCTGTTCTATCTTGCCGTCTGCCTTGTCTGATGTCTTTACGTTATAAATCTGCTGAGCCGATGCAGCCATCATAAACGACATCATGATCAATAATGTAAGGAATGTCTTTTTCATGTTATCTTAATTTTTATTAACTAAATTATTTTTAAAGTAAAGGACGCCATGATATGACGTCCTTACTTGTTGTCTTATTGTCTTGTTGACTTAATATATTCATCAATACCTTTAGCAGCCTTCTTACCTGCGCCCATAGCGAGGATTACTGTCGCTGCGCCGCTCACTGCGTCACCGCCTGCGAATACGCCCTTGCGTGTTGTCTGCATTGTGACTTCGTCAGCAATCAAGCATTTATGTCTGTTAGCTTCGAGACCTTCTGTTGTGCTAAGGATCAATGGGTTTGGAGATGTACCGAGTGACATGATAACCATATCGACATCGAGGACAAACTCAGAACATGCTTTTTCGACTGGACTTCTACGTCCTGAAGCGTCTGGTTCGCCGAGTTCCATCTCAACACATGTCATGCCTTTTACCCAGCCGTTTTCGTCACCCAAAATTTCTTTAGGGTTTGTCAAGAGACGGAAGATAACGCCTTCTTCTTTAGCGTGGTGTACTTCTTCAGCACGTGCTGGAAGTTCTTGTTCTGAACGACGATAGACGACGTAAACTTCTGCACCGAGACGTAATGCAGTACGAGCAGCATCCATTGCTACGTTACCGCCACCAACAACAGCTACTCTCTTACCTACGAAGTTAGGTGTTTCAAAGCCTTCTTTATATGCGAATAACAAATTGTTTCTTGTCAAGAATTCGTTAGCAGAAACGACGCCGCAGAGGTTTTCACCAGGGATGTTCATGAACTTAGGAAGACCTGCACCTGAACCGATGAATACTGCTTCGAAGTTTTCTTTTTCCATCAAGTCGTCGATAGTAACTGTGCGACCGATGATAACGTCTTTTTCAAATGTAGCGCCGAGTTTCTTGAGGTTTTCAATTTCGTGACGTACTACTGTTTCTTTTGGAAGACGGAATGAAGGGATGCCGTATGACAAAACGCCGCCTAACTCATGGAGAGCTTCAAATACAGTGACGTCGTAACCCATCATGAGAAGGTCTTTTGTACATGTGAGGCCAGCAGGACCGCTACCAACGACAGCTACCTTATGACCGTTCTTTGCGCTTGGCTTTTCAAATTCAACTTTGTTTTCGCGTGCCCAGTCACCGACGAAACGTTCGAGTTTGCCGATAGCGATTGGTTCGAATTTCTTGCCCATGACGCAAGAACCTTCGCATTGAGATTCTTGTGGACAAACGCGGCCGCATACTGATGGAAGCGCCGAGTTACGGTTGATAACGCGTGCTGCATCTTCGAAGTTGCCTTCTGCAACGAATTTAACGAATTGTGGGATTTCAATATTTACAGGACAAGCCTTGACACATTGAGGGTTCTTGCAGTTCAAGCAGCGTTGTGCTTCTATGATAGCCTCTTCTGCATCGTAGCCGTAACATACTTCTTCAAAGTTTGTAGCTCTGACTTTTGGATCTTGTTCGCGGACTGGAACGCGTTTCTTGTTGTCGCGCATCTCTTCCACGATACCGCCGATGTTACATACATGGCCTTCTTCTTTTTCTTCTCTCTCGAGAATCTTATGTCCTTCTACATTATTATACATAGCCTGACGTTTCATCACGTTCTCGAAATCGACTTGTGCGCCGTCGAACTCAGGACCGTCTACGCAGGTGAATTTTGTCTCACCGCCAACAGTGACACGGCAAGCGCCGCACATTCCTGTGCCGTCAACCATGATTGAGTTCAAACTTACTGTACATTTGATGCCGAGTTTTGTTGAGAGTTGTGAAACGAACTTCATCATGATGAGCGGACCAATAGCGATGACTTCGTCATATTGCTTGCCTTCATCGACGAGACGTTGCAACATCTCTGTAACTAAACCTTTATATGGTGATGAACCGTCGTCTGTTGTGACATATAAGTTAGAAATAGCTTCGAGTTCCTTTTCATAAACGAGAAGATTTCTTGTTCTTGCGCCAACGATAACGTCAGCCTTAACACCGTGTTCGTATAACCACTTGACCTGTGGATAAATTGGAGCGATACCAACGCCGCCGCCTACGAAAACAAATCTCTTGCTCTTACGCTCTTCGTCTGTGAGATGAACGAATTCTGATGGCTTTCCTAAAGGACCTACAACGTCATCGAATTTGTCGCCGACATTATATTCTGCCATGATTTTTGTTGACTTACCGATAGCTTTGAAAACAATGATGATAGTTCCTTTTTCAACATCGTAATCGCTAATTGTCAATGGAATACGTTCTGATTTTTCAGTCATCTTAACGATTAAGAACTGACCAGGCAAAGCAGATTTTGCCAAACGCGGAGCTTCTATCTCAAACAAATAAGTATCTTGAGCCAACTCCTCTTTTCTAACTATAGTAAACATTACTAAATAATTATTTTAGATAAATTAATGCTAATGAATTTTAAAGATGCAAAGATAAGAAAAAGACTAAAGGCTAATGACTAAAGACTAAAGTTTTTTTTAACTATTAACTATTAACTGACCATACACTCTACACTCTCAACTCTACACTCTCTTTGGGCGTTCCGGCTCCGCTTACAGCTCCGCCGTCGGGCTTTCCGCTATATCTTTTCTCGCCTCCGCTTCCGCTACGGCTCCAAAAGGATGCCGCTCCAATCCCTAACGCAAAGGGACTACTCCGAACTAAGGTTGTTGGCTTTTGAACTTTAATTGGTTCGGTCACTGAGCCTGTCGAAGTGTACTGAGCCTGTCGAAGTGCCGAATCATGCCTTCGACAAGCTCAGGCACCATATGAATAAAGCCTTAGCTCTTAAAACATTTTAACATCAAATGTTAATTATTAGTTAACATTTATTCAAAGTCGGAGGCCAAGCGG
>JAZOQH010000020.1:0-24275 GCA_045655965.1 Bacteroidales bacterium
AAATATGAAAAAAGTATTGCGTGTGTCGTAGTCAATACTTTTTTCATATAAAACTTATGATATTCAATAAAATATACGATTGGAATTCCATATATGATTTTCGCAGTAGGGATAAATATATGGAATTCAGGGGTGAAAAAAATATCGTTTTTAATTGATGAAAGGTCTTATAATGTCATCCAATGATTTTACACCTGTACTTTTTAAGATAGAGTTACGGTACTTGCTGATGGTGTTCTCGCGTAGATTCAAGATGAGTGCTATTTCTTTTATGCGAAATGAGAGGAAAGAAAGCAGGCAAACAGCTTGCTGCGATTCTGTCAGGTGTGGGTATGTACTTTTGAATTTTTCAAAAGCATCTGGATAAAACGTATTGAATTCTTTTAGTATGTTTTCGTAAACATTGTCTTTCTGTTTGTGATAAATCGCAAATACTTTTTGTCGTAGTACATTATTGATTATCTCTTCTTGTACGAGTATGTTTTTATTATATTGTTTTTTATTGAAAACAAATATACACGATGCTAATAAAATGACAAGGACAATGATTGAAGTGTGAATAATTCTTTCTTGTTTGTTTTTCTGTTTGCGCAGTGTGTCTAATTTCGCTTCGAGTTCTATCTTGTATTTGTCGTAATGTTCGCTTAAATACAAATCGTCACGATGTCTGTTCTCTTGTAATTTGAAATAAGATTCAGAATATTTTTTGCATAAATTCATGCTGTCAATATTATTCTCTTCTTCATATATGTCTGCTAAATACTCCATTATTACACAGCGTTGTATTTCTGGGAACTCCTTTATATTAAAAGTCTTCAATAGGTATGGTTTTGCTTCAAGTTTGTAACCTGGTGTATCGTATAAACACATGCCGTAGGCTACCGAATCTCTTCTTGTGTCTAATCCGCGTCTGTTCTTAAATGCTATTCTTTCTCGTTCTACCAAAAGACTGGAATCGTCATCTTCTATATAGTATAATGCCGTTGACAGTGAAGTCTTTACTTTTAAATAAGGCTCGATAAAATCGGTGGTGGTGTCTAAATAAGGTTCTGCTAATCTGATGTAATACATTATTTCTGTAGTGTCGTTAGTTGTTGAAGAATAAGTCAGTGCTAAATCGGCAGCCAATATTGCCATCATGTTTGAGTCGATGTTCATCTCTTGATAATAAAGTGCTCTTTTGAGAGCGTCAATCTGAGTGTTTCTGCTCATCTTTAAAAACATGATTTTAGACATTTCATAGTATGTTTTAGAGACAAGAGAAATTTCTTCTTTGCTCATATCTTCGGGAAGGATTTCCAACAATCTGGCGGCTTCAATGAATTTTGGGAATGCTTTTAACAGACTGTCGTTTTTTATTACAGTGTCTGGTATTAGATTACAGCCTTCTTCATAATAATTCAGAGCTCTTAAATATGTTTCAGAATGTTCTTGCTTGTGGTTACAGCAAAATAAAGGAAGCATAAAAAATAGTGCCGATATTATTACAAAGAGTTTTTTCATAATGAATTATTTATTTACAAGTATAGATGATTTTTATTTAATAAGTCTTTTGTCTTTTGTCTTTTGACATTAATCAGGTTTTCTGTTTCTTTTTCTTTGCTGCAGGGAATAATACATTATTTAATATAAGTCTGTAACCTGGAGAATTAGGATACATGTCGAGTTCTGTTGGAGGGTCGCCTACTAGATGCTGGTAGTCTTCAGGGTCGTGGCCGCCGTAGAATGTGAAGAATCCGTTGCCGAAGTTGCCGTGTATGTATCTGTCTTCGTTTAATGCAGCGTTGTCACCTAAAACAACGATGCTAGGTTTTACAAATCTCTTGTCGAAGGCAGTTGTCTGTCCCATGAATCCTTTTATCAGTCTTTCGTGCGACTGTGTGAGCATTGTTGGGACTGGATCCCATTTCGCTGAGAAGTCGAAGAGGAGAAAATAGTCGTTGTTTTCCTTCACCGATTTAGAGCGGTTCAATGTGACGTCGATGTTAGAGACTTCATATTCCTGCGGGTTTGTTGATATAGTGAAGTCGGTGAATGCGAAGCAGTTTTCGTAATTTAGTTTCTGGGGAGCGCCTGGAGTCATGCCATCGCCGTCGAACATCACGTCGCAGATGTCAATGCCATCAGCTGCTAATGCAATATCGAAGCTATCGGGCGCAGAGCACATTGAGAAGAGATAACCGCCTCCGGCTACGAAGTCGCGTATCTTTTTCACCACAGCGAGTTTCAGTTGCGACACCTTATTATATCCATGACGTCGCGCTGTCTCTTCTTGTTTCTTGACGTCATCTTGATACCAAGGATAGTTGCGGTAGCGAGCCCAGAATTTTCCGTATTGTCCGGTGAAATCTTCATGGTGCATGTGAAGCCAGTCGTAGGTCGGGAGTACGCCTTCCATCACTTCGTCGTCGTAAATAATGTCGTACGGAATCTCGGCGTAGGTGAGCGCTAATGTTACAGCGTCGTCCCAAGGTAAAATGGTTTTCGGAGCATAAACGGCGAGGCGAGGAACCTTCTGCAGTTTCATCTCGTCCATGTTGACGTTAGGATCGGCAATCTCAGCGAGTATGCCTTCTGCCTGAACATCGGCGATGACTTGGAAAGAGACGTCGCGTAATTTACATTCTCTCTCGAACATGTCGTGATAGGGGATGAGATAACTGCCACCTTTATAATTAAGGAGCCAGCTTATCTCCACTTCGCGTTCTAGAATCCAATAAGCAACGCCGTAAGCCTTCAGATGATTCGTTTGAGTCTCATCCATCGGGATGAGGATATATGCGGCATTGAGATTTGTCAGCGAAAGCAACGATAGTAATATGATTAATAAGTATCTCTTCATCAATAAAAATTTAGTTTTGCAAAGATAAAAAAATTATACACGAAGTCGGCTCACAGCTCATTGCTCGCAGCAAAAAAATAAATATCATTTATTGATGTATTTTTGAATATTATTTTATTATTTTTGCGTTCTAGAAAAAATTAATTTAATCATTCATTATATCATGGAAAATACAGAAAATTTAAAGAAGACCGTTTTTAACGAAATGCACCGTGAAATGGGTGCAAAGATGGTTCCTTTCGCAGGTTTTGACATGCCAGTTCAATTTGAAGGCGTTAATATCGAACACGAAACAGTTCGTAAAGGTGTTGGTGTTTTCGACGTTTCACACATGGGTGAATTCCGCGCTAAAGGTCCTAAAGCTTTCGCTTTCGTACAACGTTGCACAACAAACGACGTTGCAGCTTTGACAGACGGTAAAGTTCAATATACATGTTTACCAAACGGTAAAGGCGGTATCGTTGACGATATGTTAGTCTATCGCGTTGCTGAAGATGAATACTTTATGGTTCCTAACGCTGCTAACATCGACAAGGACTGGGCTTGGATGTCAGCTATCGCTGTAGAAATGGGCATGGAACTCGGCGTTGAATTCGTAAACGAAAGCGACCAATGGTCACAACTCGCAGTTCAAGGTCCTTTGGCTCTCAAAGCTATGCAAAAGCTCACAGCAACAACTGTTGAAGATATGGAATACTACACATTCAAAATTTTAGAATTTGCTGGTGTAAAAGATGTTATCTTCTCAACAACAGGTTACACAGGTTCAGGTGGCTGCGAAATCTACATGCCAAACGATGCTGCTATCGAAATCTACAAGAAAGTTCTCGAAGCTGGTGCTGAATTCGGTATCAAACCTGCTGGTTTAGGCTCACGCGACACATTACGTCTCGAAATGGGATTCTGCTTATATGGCAACGATATCTGCGACACAACATCTCCAATTGAAGCAGGTTTAGCATGGATTACAAAATTCGTTGACGGCAACGACTTCGTTGACAGAGAATACAACGAAAAACAAAAGACAGAAGGCGTTACACGTCAATTACGCGCTTTCGAAATCACAGGCAAAGGTATCGCTCGTCACGGTTACGAAATCTGCGATGCAGAAGGTAACGTAATCGGTGAAGTTACTTCAGGTACAATGGGACCATCTGTAAAGAAAGCTATCGGTATGGGTTATGTAGCTAAATCACACTGCAAATTCGGTAACGAAATCTTCATCAAAGTAAGAGAAAAACTCATCCCTGCAACAATCGTAAAACTTCCTTTCTACAAAGGTGAATAATATTTGATAAAAAATCAAAATCTCAAAATCTCAGAATCTCAGAATCTCAGAATTCTGGGATTCTGTTTTTTTATATTGCCTTTTCTAAATTTTGAGTTTTTGAGTTTTTGAATTTCTTTATATAAAGAATTTTCATATCTTTACGGCTGAAAAATCTTATGGTATGAAAAAGCGTTTTCTACTTACATTGATGTTTGTAACATTAACATTTACAAACATTTTTGCTCAAAATGTTGATGTTGACAGAGCAAAGAAAATAGGTGAATTATTTGTTAAAGAAAGTACTTCGGTCGGTAAAGAAAGAGCTGCTGTAAATGCATCTCATTCTCATACATTCGTTTCTCACGAAGGACAACCTTCTTTATATGTGTTTAATATTGAAGGAGGAGGCTTTGTAATCGTTTCTGCAGAAGAGAAAGTTAAGCCTGTTCTGGCATATTCGGAAAAAGGTTCTTTCGATGCCAATAACATAGCTGATGGATTCGCTTTTACAATTTCATCATATCAAGAAGAGATTGATTATGTAAGAAAAAATAATATTGCTGCGACCGAAGATATCGTGAGAGAATGGAAACTCGTCGAGACAAAAGGCCGTATCACAGAAGCAAAAAACAAATCAGTTCCACACCTCTTGACAACAACATGGAACCAGAATTATCCATATAATTCATTATGCCCAGAAGACACTGCCGGTCATGGCGGTCACGTTTATGCAGGATGCGTTGCTACTGCTATGGCACAGGTTATGAATTATTGGGGACATCCAACTCAAGGCAAGGGAAGTTATAGTTACGTTCCATATAGCTGGAGCTACGACCAAATCTATACTTATCCAGAACAATATGCCAACTTTGGTGAGACTTATTATCATTTCGAAAATATGGCTGATTATATCGATTCGTTAAGTACAGACGAAGAGATTTACAATATCGCACTTCTTCAATGGCATTGCGGTATCTCTGTGGAAATGATGTATAGCCCACAGGGCAGCGGCGCTTATTCTTCAGACGTGCCTTTTGCAGCAAGTCAGTTTTTTGGTTATAACTATGCCGATATGCTTGATATGTGGGATTATGACAACGAGGAATGGGCAGAAGCACTTAAAGAAGAACTAGATAAAGGTCGTCCTATGTATTATTCCGGTCAAGATGATGAAGGTCGCGGCGGACATGCCTACGTCTGTGACGGATATGATGAAAACAATTTCTTCCATTTCAACTGGGGATGGGGCGGACGCGATGACGCATACTGCGCAATAGGCGCTCTCAATACAACAAAATATTACTTCAACACTTGGAATGAGGCTATAGTCAATTTCTATCCTAAGGAAAATGACATCTTTTATCAATGCCCAGAAAAAATCAATGACCTGACTCTTGTAGAAACTGAAGATAACACAGGCACCAAAATTTCATGGACCAATCCTTCTAATAACATGTACGGCGAAGCTCTGACATCAATAGATACTGTCTTCGTTCGCCGTGACTTTGAAACAATAGCGACTTTCACCGACGTACAGCCAGGTCAGTCGATGACATATACCGACGTTGTTGAAACAGCCGATTTGTATAATTATTCCGTTTATGTTAAAAATGAAGCAGGTAATTCTCAACCTGTTTATGAACAAATATTAATAGGTGAGAAGTGCGAAATCATTTTCGACATGAACGATGAAGGCGGCGACGGATGGAAAGGCGGCAGCATCTCTGTGTTTAATGATGGAAAGAGAATCGCTATCGTTACATTGGAAGATGGAGCCAACGCAATAGACACTCTTAATCTTCTCAACGGCGAACTCACTTTCGTATGGAACAAATGCTGGTACTCAGAAGAGGAATATTACACATGTGATGAAATATCATTCGTGATAAAAGATAAAGATGAAAACGTTTTGTATCAGTCAGAAGGTGAAATGGAACCTGGCGTTTTCATGACTTACGACAATAATTGCTCTCTCGATATAGATGAGTTTGAAACAGATGGCAAATCACTTTTGATTTATCCAAATCCGACAAGCGGAAAAATAAATGTAGAAGCAAATAATATCGCAGAGATAGAGGTGATGAATGTAGTAGGTCAAAATATTGCTACATATAAAGTCAATGCTGACTCTTATGAAATTGATATGACAGGATTTGATGCCGGTGTTTATTTTGTGAATGTCAAGACTGAAAATGAAATTATAACAAAGAAAATAATATTAACAAATTAAAAAAGTAACTTAATTAAAATGAAGAAATTTTTACTTGTTTCTTTAGTCCTTGTTTTATCATTAGGACGATTGTTTGCAGGACCTGTTGATGTCAAGACTGCAAAGATGATAGGAGAGAAGTTTGTAAGAGCTAATATGGAGTCTCTTAGAAACTTCCAGTCAACAAAACACGTTAAGACAATAAGCGATGACAAAGGCAATGCATGTCTTTATATCTTTAACATCGATGATAAAGGTTATTACATCGTTTCAGCTGATGATAGAGCAAAACCTATCTTGGCTTACTCAGATGAAGGCGCAATAGATGTTGACAATATGCCAGGAGCAATGTCATATTATTTAAGCCGTTATACAAGCGCTATCTCTTATGCTATTGAAAACAACGTTGAAGTTGAACAAGAAATAGCAGAAGAATGGAATCTTGTTAGATCAAAAGGTGTTGTTACAGAAAACAGACTTAACAGAGCTGTCGCTCCATTGATCAATTTGATGTGGAATCAAGATAACCCATACAACTACTATTGCCCAACAGCTGCTGGCGGTCCTGGCGGACGTGCTTACGTTGGCTGTGCTGCTGACGCTATGGCGATGGTTATGAAATACTGGAACTATCCTGATGCAGGCGTCGGTGAACATTCATACATTCCACCAGGATTCCCACAACAATCAGTGACATTCGGTGCTGAATATGACTGGGATAACATGTCAATCCAAATCACTCCATCATCACCACAAGTCAATATCCAAGCTATCGCTTTGTTGATGTATCACTGTGGCGTAAGTATCAACATGGGTTACGGCGCACAAGGTAGCGGTGCTTATTCTTCAGACGTTCCAGAAGCTATGGAGTCACACTTCAAATATACTGGTAATATGCAACTCAAATGGAGAGAGTATTACGAAAAGAAAGAATGGGAAGACATGCTCATCAATAACTTCAACCAAGGATTCCCAGCATTCTATGCAGGTCATGACAACGGAACAAACGGCCACGCTTTCGTTTGCGACGGTTATACCGACACACGTTATTTCCACTTCAACTGGGGATGGTCTGGATATTACAATGGCAACTTCGCTATCGATGCAATCAACCCTCCAGGATGGGTCTTTAACGATGGACAAAACGCTATCTTCGATATGATTCCTGCTTATGCTTACGATTGTATGGCAACAGCACCTGTTATCGAAACAAAAGCTAACACAGCATATTCTCACAAAGGAACAATCAAAGTTAATGTGCCAACAACCTCAGAATCAGGCGTTGAGCTTACAGCAATCGACAAGGTCGTTATCTTGAGAGACGGCGTTGAAGTATATTCAGAATCAAATGTTACACCAGGTTCTGTCGTTGTTTTTGAAGACGAAGTCAGTGAATATGACTGCTATTATTATACATCATACATCATCTCTAACGGTGTTGTCGGACGTTGGAATTCAGAGCCATTGTTATATGGTCCAACATGCGAATGGAAACTCATCGCTACAACAACAAGTTTCCAAGGATGGAATGGTGCTTACTTGAACCTCTTGACATCAGAAGGAACAATATATAAACAAATCACAGCAACAAGTTCTACACCTATCAATGAATTTATTCCAGTTCCAGAAGGTGATTTCTCTATCCAATGGACTGCTCCAATTTCTCCAATTAACTCATTGACAATAAAGATTAAGAATTCTTCAAACGAAACAGTCTATGAATATTCAGGTTCATCAGCAGGTTTGACAGTTGGAACAATTTATTCAGGTGAAAACAGCTGTGAAAACTGCCAAGCTCCAGAAAACCTCAAGGCAGAAGAAGTTGCTCATAATGGTGTAAACGGTGTTATGGTATCATGGGATAAAGTTGGCGCACCACAGTCATACAAGGTTTATAGAAGTGCTGACAATGAAAATTATACAGAAGTAGGAACTGTTGAATCTTCAGCATCTCAATATTTTGATGCAGCAGAAGCAGGTCAATATTACTATCAAGTGACAGCTTACAACAGCTATTGCGAATCATTGCCAGCAACAACAGCCGACGGCGAGCAAGATTATGTTATGATTGACGTAACTTCTATTGAAGAAAATGCTATTGGTGCTATGGTGTTCCCTAACCCAACATCAGGCAATTTGAACATCTATGCAGAAGGCATGACAAATGTTTCTGTATATAATATGGTCGGTCAAAAAGTCGTTGACTTGGATGTTGATGCAGATCAATATGTATTGGATATGACAACTATGGAAGTTGGAGTATATATGTTGAAAGTCGTTTCAAGAAACGGTGAGATGACACAGAGAATCGTTTTGATTTAAAGACTACAAGACTACAAGACAACAAGATGGGGCGCTGCTGTGAAAGTGGCGCTCCTTTTTTTTAGACGCAGAGGAATTCAGGGTGGGGTGTTTAAAAAATTCTAAAGTACTAGAATTCTAGAATTCTAGAGTACTAAAGTTCTAAAATTCGCCTCGCGTTAGGGATTGGAGCGGCATCCTTTGCGAGCGGGGCGAGCAAAGATATAGCGGAAAGCCCGACGGCAAGGCCGGAACGCCCAAGAAAAATGGATTAAGTCGTTGTCTGTCAAAAATATGAAGGTAATTATGCCACAAAATGTAATGAAATAAATCTTGTCTTTAATGTTTTGTGTATTTAATTTTGTGGCGTTAAACAAATGAATAAAGTTATGTTGAAAATAACATTCATTTTTTTGTAACAAAATGTTATATTTATAGAGGAAAATCAAGAAAAAAATATTAAATTTGCCGACTAATTAAAATTGAAAATAATCCACAAAAAAAATTACCAAATGAAAAAATCATTTTTATTAATCGTTATCATGTTGGCATTTGGTTCTCTTTTTGCAAATCCTGTTGATGTTAACAGAGCAAAAGAGTTGGGCCAAAAATTCGTTAGCGCCAACTTCGTAAAAGACAACTCAGGCCTTGAATTGGTTTATACAGCTAATTCAGAAAACGGCGAAGCATGTTTCTATGTTTTCAATGTTGAAAACTATGGTTACATTATGGTTTCAGCAAGTGATTGCGCTCACCCAATTCTTGCTTATTCAGAAGAAAGCACATTCGACATTAACAATGTAGCTCCAGGTCTCAGTGATATGATGCACGTATATACAGAGGCTATCACTTACGCTATCGAAAGCGATGCAAAGGCAGCATTGGATATCGAATCAGAATGGAAATCATTAGAAAATTCTGGTAAAATAAAGCCAGCTATGAGAGGTCAAAGCGTTGATCCATTATGTACAACAAAATGGAATCAATCATGGCCATACAACAAGTTCTGTCCAGAACAACCTGCAAGCTGGGCATCAAACGGTCACGCAGTAGTTGGTTGCGTTGCAACAGCAATGGCACAAATTATGGCATATTGGGATTATCCAACACAAGGACAAGGTACAAAGACATACATTCCATATTGTCAAGAATGTCATTCAAATGCATATCCACAACAAACAGTTAATTTCGGTGCAACAACATACGACTGGGAAAATATGGTTGACGCTATTTCTTCAACATCTCCAGTTGAACAAATCGACGCTATTGCTACAATCAGCTACCACTGCGGTGTTGCAGTAGAAATGATGTACGACCACCATGGTGGAGGTAGCGGTGCGTTCTCAACAGACGTTCCAGCAGCTATCAGCAATTACTTCAAATACGCACCATCAACACTTGTAAACAGACAAAACAACCAAACATGGGATGAAGATTTGAGAAATGCAATTAAAATGGGTCGCCCAGTTTATTATTCAGGTTTCGATGAAGCAGGTGGCGGTCACGCTTTCGTTTGCGACGGTTACGATGAAAATGGCTTGTTCCACTTCAACTTCGGTTGGGGCGGCGCTAGCGACGGTTACTTCACAACAGAAGCTATGGAATATCACGTCAACTCATCAGCTATCATGAACTGGATGCCAACAGAAGTTTATCAATCAACAGCACAAGCTCCAACTTCATTGACAGTAACTCCAGCAGATAACAATGCATTGTCAGCAACATTGACATGGACAAACCCAAGCAAATTCATCAATGGAATCAGCATCACTTCAATCGACAAAATCGTTGTTGAAAGAAACGGTAAAGTTATCCACGAAGAATCAAATCCAAGCGCTGGTGCAGCGATGACATTCGTTGATAACAGTGTTCCATGTTTTAGCTACTTTGATTACACAGTTTACGCTGTTATCAATGGTGAAATGGGTAACATGACTACAGTTAAGAAAGTTCAATTTGGTCCAACATGCGGATGGAAGCTTATCCTTCAATCATCAGCATTCCAAGGTATGAAAGGCGCTTCAGTATCTGTATTTGATGCAGCTGGTATCGAATTCGAAAAGAAAACAACTACAACATCAACTGCAACAACATTCGACATCAATGTTCCTCTCGGTTATGTTCAATTCTCATGGAATCCTCACGCAACAACACAACCAGCTTACACTCTCAATTTAGTTGTTAAAAATTCAGCTGGTGAAACAGTTTATAACTATTCAGGAAGTTCAGATGAAATGCCTTCAGGTGTATTCTTCTCAACAGAAAATACATGTGGCAATGCAACACAATGTGATGCTCCAACTAACTTGACAGCTAATACATCAAATGGCGAATTGAAATTGTCTTGGACAGGCGCAGGCAACCCAACATACGGTTACAACATTTACCGTGATGGTTTACTCGTTGGTCTTACACAAGAAACAACATTCGTTGACGAAGATATGCCTTTCGGCGGTCACTGCTACCAAATTACAGCATTATGCGATGGCGGTAACTCAGCTATGTCAAATGAAGCATGTGGCGTTTTGACTGAAGGTTGTGACCCAG
The DNA here is from genome assembly GCA_045655965.1 of Bacteroidales bacterium. Taxonomy (GTDB): domain Bacteria; phylum Bacteroidota; class Bacteroidia; order Bacteroidales; family F082; genus Limimorpha. Next base: position 11,170 of record JAZOQH010000020.1, read on the forward strand.
CAACAGCTCTTACAATAGAACTCGCTAACAACAAGAAAGCTAAACTCTCATGGATTAAACCAGAAAACTCAGATTTAAGTGGTTACTACATCATGAGAAAAGAAGGTGATAATGGCGAATGGATGAGAATCAAGATTCTTGGTGCTAATAAAAACGATTATACAGATAACAGCTCATTGTCATACGACACTTGGTACTTCTATAAAGTTATTGCTTATTACCAATCAACAGATTGTTTGTCAGCTCCAGCAAAATCTTTATATGCTCCAAATGAATACTACGTTAAGTTCTTCTATTCAGAAACAGGTATCGAAGACGTAACAATTGAACAAGTTGCTATCTATCCAAACCCAGCTGATGACCAAATCACAGTTGAAGCTACAAATATTGAAAACGTTACAATCTTCAATATGATGGGTCAAAAAGTTTATGAATCATCAGTTAACTCAGATAACGTAGTTCTCAATATGAGCGACTTCAACGCTGGTATGTATATGATCAACGTTAAGACAGCTGAATTCGAAACAACACAACGTATCTCAGTTGTTCACTAATTGATGGCAAAAGACAAAAGTCTAATGACTGTTAGACTTTTACTTGATAAAAAAGAAGCGCTGCTATTAAAGCGGCGCTTCTTTGTTTTAAATGAATAATCCACGAAAGAGCACCAAAAAGACACGAAGATATTCGTGAGGATTAGTGTAGATTGGTGGATGGTTATGGTCACAAAAAAAGCAACTCCACGGAGTTGCTTTTTTATTTTAGTTTTTCTTTTCCCAAGTTTCGAATCTGTAAGAACAGTCTACTTGTGGGTCGTCGTCGATGACTTCAAGTTCTGTCAGGTTCCATTCTTCGAAGTTGATGATAGGGAAGAAGGTGTCGGCTTCGTAGTCTTTGTCGACTCTTGTGAGGTATAAAGTGTCGGCCATTCCGAGGAATTGTTCGTAAATCATACCGCCGCCCATGATGAAGATCTCGGCTTCGTTTTCAACGAGTTTCAAAGCCTTTGGGATTGATGTTGCCAATTCAAAGCCTGCTGGTGCCTCATCGAGTCTGTCGGAGATGATGACGTTACGTCTGTTAGGCAATGCTTTTTGTCCTGGCAATGAGACGTAGGTGTTGTGTCCCATGATGACGCATTTGCCTGAAGTTACTTTCTTGAAATGTTTGAGGTCGTTAGAGATGTGCCATAATAACTGACCGTTCTTTCCGATAGCTCTGTTCTTAGCCATCGCTACTACAATAGAAATTTTTGGTTTCATATCTGAAATTTTTTATTGTTTGCTTAATTGTTAAATTGATACATCTGCCTTGATGGCGTCGTATGGATTATAGTTTTCTAATTTGAAGTCTTCGTATTTAAAGTCGAAGATGCTCTTGACATCAGGGTTGAGCCGCATTATAGGCAGCTCGCGAGGCTCGCGGCTGAGTTGCAACTTGACTTGTTCAATGTGATTGTTGTAAATGTGAACATCGCCGAAGGTATGTACGAAATCGCCGAGACCGAGTCCGCATACTTGTGCAATCATCATTGTCAGTAATGAATATGATGCGATGTTGAAAGGCACTCCGAGGAATACGTCGGCGCTTCTTTGATAGAGCTGACAAGAGAGTTTGTTGTCGGCTACATAAAACTGGAAGAAGGCGTGGCAAGGAGGGAGCGCTGCTTTTCCGTTAGCGACGTTTGCTGCGAAGTCTTTTGATGACTCGTCAGGCAATACGCTAGGGTTCCATGCTGTCACGATATGGCGGCGGCTGTTAGGATTGTTCTTTAAGGAATTGATGACATCAGCGATCTGGTCGATGCCTTCGTTGTTCCAGTTACGCCATTGTGCGCCGTAGATAGGACCGAGGTCGCCCTTGCTGTCGGCCCATTCGTCCCATATGCTTACTTTGTTATCGTGCAGATATTTTATGTTGGTATCTCCGTTGATGAGCCAGAGAAGCTCATGTATGATAGAGCGGAGGTGTACTTTCTTTGTTGTTAAGAGTGGGAAACCGTCTTCAAGATGGAAGCGCATCTGATGACCGAATACGCTGATGGTTCCGGTGCCGGTTCTGTCGCCTTTCTGAAAACCGTTGTCGAGAATATGTTGTAATAAATCTAGATATTGTTTCATATAATATTAATTTCCTTTTCTTTTGTTGATTTCATCTCTTAAAATAGAAGCAGCCATATAGTCTTCATTGTCGATGGCGTCCTGAAGAAGCTGCTGAAGATCTTGCATGTCGTAACGATCCATTCTCTCATAGCCGAAATCATCTAACATATCTTCTTCGTTTTCTTTTTCATTGTCAAATTCGATGTCGTCCATGATAAGGCCGGCCTCTTCCATCACTTGACTTGTAGTATAAATAGGACATTTAAATCTTACTGCGATTGCAACAGCGTCGGATGTGCGAGCGTCTATGACTGACACCTCGCCGTCTTTCTCGCAGTGAAGCTCTGAGAAGAACAATCCTTCCTTGAATCTGTTTATCACGACTTCGGTAATGTTGATGCCGTATGTCGTGGCGAATGACTTGAATAAATCATGAGTGAGAGGACGTTTCTTTTCAAAGTTTTCCATCGCTACTGCAATGGATTGCGCTTCAGCTTCCCCGATTATGACGGGAAGACGTCTGCGGTCATTTTTCTCGCCTAATAACAAGGCGTAAGCACCGCTTTGCGAATGGCTGAATGATAAACCTATTACATCTAATAAAATCCTATTCATGTTACAAAAATACGCACAAAGTTTTAATTAGACAATATTTAAAAAATATTTTTTTGAAACAAAGGTTTGGAGGTATTAAAGGCTAAAGACAAAAGGCTAAAGACAAAAGGCTAAAGGTGTTTTCAACCATTAGCCTTTTTATTTTATATATAATTGTAATATTTTAAAGTTCTAAAGTTCTAGAATTCTAAAGTTCTATTTTATTACGGAGTACAATATGCCGGAAATCAATAGCGGTGCTGGTATTGTCAATACCCATGCCCATAAGATGCTTTTCGCTGTTCCCCAGTTGACGCTTTTGACGCCGTTGGTCAAGCCGACTCCTATAATGGAACCGACGATGCCGTGTGAGGTGCTGATAGGAATGCCGAAGATGGAACATGTTATGATGGTTGTAGCACCGATAGTCTCAGCGCAGAATCCTTTTTCTGGTGTTATCTTCACAATGCCGGTACCTGTGGTCTTGATGACGTTCTTGCCGCCAATCAATGTGCCTAATGCCATCATGAGATAACATATAACGGCAACGATTTGTGGGACGTGATATCCTTTTTCGATGTCGAAGAATGCTGCCATGACATGACGGAGTCCTTCTGTGATTTCAGGCGACTGCAATGAAGTGAAGAGCATTATGGAGATAAGTCCGATGGTCTTCTGTGCGTCGTTTGCGCCATGGCCGAGACTGAATGCTGCAGATGATACAAGTTGCAGCTTTTTGAATATCTTATCGGTTCTTTTCTTGTTGGCGTTTTTGAAGATACGCATTATCAGACACATGAAGAAAAATCCCGCTATCATTCCCAACAATGGTGTCAGGATGGTGAATGCTACTATTATTAAAATGCCTTTTGATACTAAAGCCGATGAGCCGAAGGCAAACCATACCGGACCGATGATTCCGCCGACCAGAGCTTGAGATGATGAGATAGGCAGCCCTAGTTTTGTGCAAATCCATATCCATGATGTGGCGCCTATCAAAGCGCAGAACACCACATAAGGGTCGATGTAGTTGTTCTCAACGATGCCGTGCGACATGGTCTCTGCAACGTGCGAGTTGAAGATGAAATATGCCATGAACGCCCAGAAAGCAGCCCATGCTACGGCCTTCAACGGTGACATTACCTTCGTGGTGATAAGACACGATACGGCGTCGGCAGCGTCGTTCATACCATTTAAAAAAGTGATTAACAACGCTAATATCAAAGAAGCGGCGATGACAAAGACTAACATATCATGAATTCTTAATGACGATTGTTCTAATTGTGTCAGCTACGTTCTTGATGATGTCGCTCGCGCTCTCGAATGTCTCAACAATGTTCTTGTTCTTGACCAGCTCGATGTAGTCAGGCTCGTCGTTGAAGAGATTGCTGATATAATCGAAATATATTGCGTCGATGGTGTGTTCTATGTGTTTTATCTTATCACATTTCTCGATGATGTCGTCGTGGTTTAATGTGATATGTTCCAGCATATTGATGATGTCGAGGAGATAATTAGCACATTCATTGAGATATTGTGCTGTCTCCATAATCTGGTTGTCGATGCGTTTTGGTCTGTACATCAATATGTTTTTGGAGCAGTCGTCGATAATGTCGAGGCAGTCGTCAAGGTTGGCTGCGAGTTCGTTGATGTCTTCTCTGTCGAAAGGAGTGATGAAGGTGATGTTGAGCATCTTGTAAAGATTGCGGAACAATTCATCGCCATCTGTTTCGTCTTTTTTTATCTGACGGCCTAACAACTTACGTTCTTCGTAGTTGTCAACCTTAAGCATTTCGATTAATGTCTTTGTTGCGTGAACCAGCAACTCTGCCTGTTTGGTGTAAATAGGGAAAAACTTAGTTTCCTTTGTTACGAAAAATTGTAAAAAACTATTTAAACTCATATTTTTAAGCATTGAGCTATGAGCCATGAGCCGTGGGCTATGAATCAATAATGCTCATAGCTCAAAGCTCAAAGCTCGAAGCATTTTATATAATTCCGCAGAGGTGATAGAGTACTCTAGCTCCTACGTTGCCGTCCCATTCGTCTTCGCCTGGTGACACTTCGCAGAGGTCGAATCCTATTATCTCTTTGCCGCTTTCTTTAACTCTATTTAATAAATACATCATTTCTTCATATTCCATTCCGCCTGGCACTGGTGTTCCTGTGTTAGGACATAATTTAGGGTCGAGGCCGTCGATGTCGATGGAGATATATACCTTTTCAGGAAGTTGAGCGATGATGTCGTCGCAGATGGATTTCCATGTTGCGCCTTCGTACATCTTTCTGCGGTTGTCGCGGTCGTAGAACACAACCATTCTTCCTTCAGAGTTGTTGATGATTTCTTTCTCTTGGTCGCAGTAGTCGCGGATTGCAACTTGAACGAGCTTCTCGATGTTGTCGTATTTCATTGTGTTGTAGAAGATGGAGGCGTGAGAATATTTGAATCCTTCAAATTCTATTCTTAAGTCGCTGTGAGCGTCTACGTGAATGATGCCGTATTCTTCACCGAGTTCGTTGAAATAAGTGTGATATGGGAGAGGAGTGCTGTGGTCGCCGCCGAGAAGACCGACTTTCTTGCCTTGTGACTTCCAGTAAGCGATTCTGTCTTTAAGCCAAGCGAACATTCTGTCGAAGCCCTTTTCTATCGCTACATATTTGTCTTCGTATGCTTCTGGGTTTTCGTCAACGTCGCCGCTTTCGATGCCGTCGATGATGTCTTCGCTGAGCGGTACGAGCTCATCGTGGAGCTCGCGAAGTTCTTGAGGAAATTCATCCATCCAGATACCGCGCTTCCATACTTCAGGATAGTCGTGGTGATGGAGGTCAACTTGCATTGAACCGTCAAAGACAGCTTGAGGACCATTGACAGTGCCTCTGTTATAACTTGTTGTAAGTTCCCATTCAACAGGGATGATTATGATTTCAGCTTCTTCTGCAGTGCATGGCAAGCCGTAGATACCTGAGCCAAGAGCAGCAGCTGCATTAGGGTCAAACATTTTTTCTTCCATGATTCTAGTATTTTCTGCAAAGATATAAAAAAGTCTACAAGTCTACAAGACTACAAGACTACAAGTTTTTTTTTAGAGGGAGTAGAGGGAATAGAGGGATTAGAGGAACTAAAAGGTATAGAGAAACTAGAGTGGCTGAGTTGAGGGGTCTCAGTATTTTTTGAGATTCTGAGGTTCTGAAGTTCTGAGTTTTATAAAAAATGGTAAACGTATTTGCTTTTTTTGTATATTTGTAGCGATGAACTAAATTATTAACTAATAACTTTGAATATGAATTTTACATCTGTTAACAAGATTTTCGAAAAATCTTTCAGAGAAAATTGGGACAGACCGGCTATATCAAACTATCAAGGTGTGACTTTGCACTATAGAGATTTGGCTAGAAGAATAGCGAAACTTCATATTATGTTTGAAGAATGCGGTCTTGAAAAAGGTGATAAAGTAGCAATATGTTCAAGAAACCAGGCTAACTGGGTTGTGTCATTCTTGGCAACTTTAACATACGGAGCAGTGCCTGTTCCATTGATGCACGAATTCAAACCAAGCAACATCAACCACCTCGTAAATCATTCAGAAGCTAAGATACTTTTCGTTGACGAAGTCATCTGGGAAGGTCTTTCTGAAATTGACATGTCTGACCTCCAGGCTATCATTCAGGTCAACACTTTCAAGCTTCTTTATGCAGCTAACGAAAAGATTTCTGATAGTCGTGAACATCTCAACGAACTCTTCGGAAAACATTATCCAATGGAATTCACTCCAGATTCCTTGAATTATTATGAAGACTCTGCTGATGAGCTCGCTATCATCAACTACACTTCAGGAACATCAGGTTTCTCAAAAGGTGTTATGATTCCTTATCGTGCTATCCGTTCTAACATCGAATTCGCAGTGAAGGTGCTTCCTATACTCAACAACACTTCTCGTATCGTCTCCATGTTGCCATGCGCTCACATGTACGGATTGATGTTTGAAGTATTGTATGAGCTTTCCGTAGGATGTCATGTATATTTCCTCTCACGTCTCCCAAGCCCTAAGATTATCATGCAGGCGCTTTCAGAAGTGAAGCCGACTTTGGTTATCGCAGTGCCTCTCATCATAGAAAAGATTTACAAGAGCAAGGTTAAACCTGTCATCGAGACATCAGGCATCAAGTTCGCTCTTAAACTTCCTATTCTAGAACAAGTCATCATGAATAAGATCAAGACTGAGCTTGTCAATGCTTTCGGCGGCGAGTTCTATGAAGTAATCATCGGCGGTGCTGCTTTCAACAAAGAGGTCGAGTCTTTCTTCAAGAAGATGGAATTCCCATTCACAGTGGGTTACGGCATGACAGAATGCGCTCCTATCATCACTTACGATGATTATAAGACAGCTAAGTTGTATTCATGCGGTAAGATAGTTCCTAATATGGAAATGAAGATCGATTCTCCAGATCCGGAGAATATCCCTGGCGAACTTCTCGTTAAAGGCGCTAACGTATTCTTGGGTTATTACAAGAACGAAGACGCTACAAGAGAAGTGCTCGACGCTGACGGCTGGTTGCATACTGGCGATATGGGCGTTATCGATGCTGACGGCTATCTTTTCCTCAGAGGTCGCTCTAAGTGTATGATTCTCGGTCCTTCTGGTCAGAATATCTATCCTGAAGAAGTGGAAGCTGTTTTGGATACTCGTCCTTACGTCCTTGAATCATTGGTTATAGAAGATAATGGCGGTCTCACAGCTCTCATCTATCCTGACTTCGACACAGCAGCTAAAGAAGGCATGGATCAGGCTACATTCATCAAATATATCGAAGATACATTGCCTGAAGTAAATAAGGAATTGCCTAACTACGCTAAACTTAAGAAGATAGAGGTGATGTCTGAAGCCTTCGAAAGAACACCTAAGAAGAGTATTAAGAGATATTTATATCAGAGAAATAATTAAGACAACAAGTCAACAAGACTACAAGACTACAAGTTTTTTTAAACTCAAAACCTCAGAATCTCAATTTTTTTTGAAGTTCTGAGGTTTTTCTATTCTGAGTTTGTTATTTAACCCACTTCCCGCTCTCCATCTCCTTAACTCCTAACTCCTCATTCCTAACTCCAAACTTCCAAACGTAAGTGCCAGAGTTCCAATTGGAGGCATCTATTGAAGTGACTTCGTCTGTAATTTCTTGTTCGTGAATTTTTCTTCCATTTATATCATAAACAGTTAAAATAGCGTTCTGCAAACCAGTTCTTATATTCATTACATCGCTGCCTGGATTAGGATAAGCGACAGCATATTTTAAACCGTGAGCGTGTGCTTCATTGATATTGTCGAATGCTTCTGGTGGAAATTTCTTTATGACATTATAATAAGTATCTGGATCTTTGCCGTAATCATAGAAATGACCAGCTATAATGCATCCTCCGTCATTGGTGGCTTTAAGTGTGGTAGTCCATAATGCCGAAGTCTCGCCTAAATCATAATAAAGTTTGTCTAAGACATTCAAATCCTTGTCAATCATTCTTATGTCAAGATATTGATATCCATTTAGCCAAGGTGCAAAATATGAATTCGGTGTTGCTCCGATAAATATCCTGTTTTCGTTCACCCAGTCTATAGAACCAAAACATGGAACAGTAGTTCTATTAGAGCTAGATGTTTCAAACTTTGCGAAGGTAATACTATCCAACATCTTAGCCTCATCATCCATTTCCAAGCATATAGCAGCGGAATATCTAGAGTCGTATTTGGCGCCTGCCATCATAAGCGTTGTGTTAGATTTTGTACGCTTAAATGTTATACCGCTGGTTTTGTAATTTCCATCCTGATAATGTATAGAATGAAGTGATTCGTTAGTATTTGCCATATAATGCTCGCCAACATAATTGAAATCTGAATCAAATCTATATAGGTAGAGGCCTTTTCTATAATGTGAACTCCATTCACCACTGACATAATACAAATATTCATCATCTTCTTCATCATACAAAAGATGATTTCTATGTCTTAACTCATTGCACTTTAGGTGACCGAAACTTCCACTTTTCAATATATTCAGTTCATAGTCTGTTTTAATGAAAAAAGTGGTGTCAGATCCGTACAAATGAGGCTGGTTCCCGTATGTTTTTTGTGCATATTTCTCATAGCAGATAACAAAACCGTCCCCCCCTCATCAAGTACTGTCCCTATTTCTATTTTTGGATAGTTATATGGATCTATTTCATCCCAAATACCTGTAGTATCTAATGAAATCGTCATTTCCTTAGAATAAACCAATTCAAGATTTTCATCTAATTTATCCATGACAATTTTGGATTTGAGATATCCTTGATAGTTTATATCAATAGTGTCAAATATAGGGTTGAGATTTGTAAAGACATAAAAACCACCATTCTCGCTTTTTATAATGGGTGTGCCTTTATAATTCAAATGATAATATCCGGGGACAGACTTGTTTATTGATGTTTCAGACAGCATTTCCCCTGAATTGGAAAATCGTCCGAAATAGTAATGTTCAGATTTCAAGCCGAACACCATAAAATCGCCATTATCCATCTCAAAAATATCTGAGATTTCCATTATGTTATTAAAATCAGAGAAGTTTATTCCATCATAAACATATTCAAATTCATTTTGTGAAAACAGTATGTTGCTTGAGAAAAGCAGGATTAGGATAAATGATAATTTTTTCATATTTTATTTTCAGTGTTATTTAGTTTAGTATAAATTTCCAAAACATAGTATTATTATCTTTTTATGATTTTTTGTGTCGTATTGAAATTGTCATTACGAATATTTATAAAATACATTCCATTTTTCATATCCATTAAATCAAACTCACAATATCCAGTCATACATTTATATGTATTCATTACTCTTCCCATAAAATCATAAATCGTGACATCATATTGTTTATCATCAAGTTGAAGTTTCATTACTCCATTTGTTGGATTAGGATAGACAGACATAGTCTTTTCTTCTTCGACTTTTACATCCAAAACAATGGCATCAGGAGGGAACATGATATTATCGATCATTGCATATTCTTCATTCTCATCCATGACAACAATCCTTTGGAATTGCCAATCTAATACGTGCTTTCCCTTTTCAATCTTATATGTCGATTTCGACCAATCCAATTCTCCACACCAATCATCAAAACAAAAATCATCCACATTAAAATACAAAGCATTTTGGTAAACAATTGTTTTAGTTGAAGATATTTTTTTATAAAAGGATATTTCAGCATCATTCAAAAATTCAACTTCAATCAACAATTTCATCCATCCTCCATAATTTTTATAAGAAGCTTTCGCGCAATAGTTTCCTTGATATGGCGAGACACTATCTATTGCCCAACTTCCATTTCCTATAAATTGCCAGTCGAAAGCACTGAAGTCTCCTGTTTCGAATGTCTCTTCTTTTCCACCTACCACTATATAATATGATTCATACGACACATATTTACCGGAAGCCGTCGATAAAATGAGTTCATAATTTGCATCTGACAACATTTCATCCAATGTAAAGGAAAATGTGTATGTGAAAGTTTCTGTTTCAGGCAAATGTTTGATAACGGTTTTATTTTCATCATAATAAAAATCCATTGTTGGACATAACACAGAAAACTCAACATTTTCAGCTGCGCTATTTCCTGAGTTTTTTACTGTAAAAGAAATCATTGCAGACTCCCCAGCTTCTATTTTACCATCGCCAGAGGCGTCTTCTAAAACAGCATCTATGACACTGAAATCAGGTGCGTATATAGTGGCATCATAATCATACGTCCAAGTTTCCGAACCATTTGTAATTGTCACTGTAAAATTAACAATTGTATTATTTGGCACGTCATCACTTATTTCAAAAGCGAAAGCATTGCTTAAGTTTATGTCAGCATTTCCCATTAGAACATCAATGGTTTCAACAGAATCTGTTATGTTTACATATTCAGGTTTATCACAACTCAAGTTTGCAATTATATTGTTTGCTACAGCGTTGCCAGAATTTTTCAATAAAATATTCATAGTGTGCGATTCTGAAAAATCCATTTTACGATCCGTGTCGTTAAGTGTATAATCCATACATACTAAATATGGTTTATTGTCTGGCACGACTGTGATGTCGATAGTTTTAGGGAAGACATTAGCTCCAAAAACTTTAAGTTGAAGCGTATCGTTATGACCTATATTTTCTTCAAAAATAATATTAGCATATCCTAATGAATCGGTTACAGCTCTGCCTATAATTTTGCCATTTTTAAACATTGAGCACCAAAAGTTAGACTTCAATTCGCCCATTTCATCTTTAAGGGTCAGTTCGTAAGAATTTGTACCTGCTTGTATTGCGGAAGACGAACAAACTCTCAAAATGCAAGGTTCGTCTAACCAAATAGACACAGCGCCATCACCAAGAATATTCAAGCAGTAACTATTCCATCTGTATCCATCTATGTCTTGTGCCCAAGGAGCTGTCTTTATTTTTGCCTCGCGCAATGCCATTGCCAATATGCTTATGTTATCGCCATATTGAGCACTTATCATCTCTCTATGCAAATGAGCCGATGGTCCTTCTGATGTTCCAGTCATATACCATCCCTCACGTGAATTACCTATTGCTGCGAAACAGAAATTATCGATAGCAACCATACGTTTCATAACACACCCTACGTCTAAAGCGCCGCAATGACATCCATGTGAATAAAAGTAAGTATAATTATGATCCTTGCCGTTTAGTGACGAGAATTCACCATCTTCAAAATCTTCATTAAACATTGCTGCCACGTAATTAGGGCCGGCATGTCCGACGTGATGTATGGATTGAGCGCCTCTATTGATAGCATTCATAATATTCATTCTGCTCCAATTGCCATGTTCTGCATATACGCGGGTGAAATTATAGTCTTCAGGAATACCCACAGTATAATAATCATTATCATCATGTTCACCTATAATAAGTTCGAGGTAATCGCCTCCGTAAGTAGGAGTGTTGTCTGCTTTTTCACTGCCAAGCAAAACGTTGCGTAACTCACCCAAAACAGGACTGCGTTGATATGACAAACTTTTATGAATCATTTTTGCTGCTTGAGATGAACTATATGTGAATGTCAACCTTGAAATGCCTATCTCCGGCAGAAGGTCGTATTCATCAACTTCACCCCATTTTTCATCACCATCATTGTTCCAATTGCCATCTAAACATGAATAATACATATCTGCTGGAATTCCGGAATCTTCTATATCACCTCCATTGACAGAGGCATAAAGACCTCTATGAGGCACGACATTAACATCACCGCCTATCGTCACCATAAAGATTCCCTCATTTTGATATTCCTGGATTATATAGTTGCGGATCTTTTCCTGATAATCACGACCATCCATCTCAGAATATATATCCTCAGTAGAAACAATCTTGGTACGTATTCCTATGCTATTATAGTAATCCATATAATCAGAGAAATCATCTACAAATCTATCCCTTGTAACAATAAGCATATCATATCCTGGTAATGTGGATGCTCTGCTCTTATATTCTCTCATCATCTCGGCATTCTGCGCCAGACACCTGACACTATTCATACTATAATGATTTTCTCTCAACATTGCAGAATGATCTTCTTTTTCAGGAACTACATCAACGACAACCTTAACAGTCTTGGCATATCGTATTTTTCCTGTTGATGGAATGTATCTCAATGGAGTGAAATTCAAGAAAGCAAAAGCATATCCGTTGAGATAATGCGTTTTAACATCTGTATGAGTTTGTTGTGGATACTCGCTTTTTGATGCGTAAATTTCTTCATTCTTGGCAAAAGGAAGTGTATCTGCAGAAGAATATGAGATGAATCGTTGTATAGGATATAAATTATACTCGCCTTCAACTTCAACGAAATCAGAATAATAGACTTCTGCCGATAATGCCTCCGTGCCTTGAGGTAGCAGAAGTCTCACTGAATAGTAAGGCAGACTTGGTGATCCAGTCTCGCCATATTGCATACAATCTTTAAAATCAACCTTATGATAATCTCCAACCTTTACAATATGCGGATTGCCAAAATTATAATACATTTCAACACTCTGGGCGTTCATATTAATAACCCATAAAAATGTCAAGAAAATCAACAGAGACTTTTTCATAGCTTTGTTTTTTTATTGTTGATAATTGTTTGCTCTACAAATATCATAATTATTTTTTTAAAAACAAAACTTTTTAAAATGATTTTTTATAAAAATCGGGGGGGGTAAGTTGTTGATAATTAAATTATTATGTTTGTGTTTTGTAATAAATAAAGGTAATCTTGCTAACTATTTTGGGCAAGATTACCTCTTTTTGTCTTCTAAAAATATCATGAAACCTCATGAAATTGTTTTTTTTCGGTAAAAACTACATCACAGCATCACAAAAATAACTTGTAGTCTTG
>JAZOQH010000021.1:0-1511 GCA_045655965.1 Bacteroidales bacterium
TTATCGTACTTCGGGTTGTACATGCCAAGGTCTTCCATTCTGTCTCCTCCAATCTTCACTTCTTTTGGGAGGAGGCCATATTTCTTTCCGAGGTATTCAGTATAGTCAAAGATTTCTTTGACCCAAGATTCAAAGCATTCGCTAGCCTTCTTGAATTGTCCTTTGCGGCGATCTATCGTATCCGGATAATATAAAGTGTTCCATTCGTTACGTATAGCGCACAACCTTGAATATACTGCGTTAATTTCACCGTTATAAATGTTCCCTTTCGTGGATTCCGAGTACTTTTCTTTAACGCACGTCATGTCTTTCAACACAAAATCATATTGCAATGATGATTCATAAAAATGCTCACAGACAGCCTTTAATTCGTCTATGACATACTGATATCCGTTGATGAGGTTAGTAAAATCGTCTTCGTCATATGATTCAGCTCCAAGCTCAGCATTTCTTTGGAAATTTTCGGCTGAGGCTTTCTCTTCCAGTATAAGTCCGGCTAATTTTTTAACTTCATTTGACAGAATCTTTATCTTTGACTGTACATTATTCACCATAACTATATTATTTCTCGAGCAATCCATGCGCAGGCATCTGCTGTCAAAACAAGCATTATGTTCAACCAGAGGGAGAGCCTCGGGATTTTCTGCTGTGTCTTCGGAAAGAATCTCGATTCCTTCCAGAAGTCCCTCTTGGAGCCGGTTCCATACAAAGGGAAAGACTTCCGAATCGTCAGTGTCATAACGTTCTGCGATGTCGTCTCGTTTCGACATCATCTTCTCAAGCTCTTTCATATAATAACTCATAACTTGTGTTGCTGGTATGCTACTCTTTGATTTATCTGTGACATTGCAATAAAAAACATAGATCTTTCATCTGATTTTATTGCCAAGTAATTCTTCTAAACTATCCAGCTTGTACTTTAAATCAATGACTAAATTAAAATATCGAGTCATTTCTAAGTCGTTATTTTCATCTATACCTTCAAGACAGTATAATTCTTCATACATTTCATACTCTGAAATGTCATTAATGCTGTCATCTGTAGCTGCTAACGAATTAAGTGATTCTGTGAGAGTTCTGGCACGACTTACCATAAACTGAATTTCTGTAATCAACTCGGAACGAAGTCTCTCGTATTGCTGAGTCTTTTCAATGATTGTGTCTATATCCATATTCCTGCTTACTAATATCCGGTTGTTTTCTAACATACCTAACCAACATATGCTTCAATAATAACGATGCAAAAATAAAATGCCCCACTGCGTAAAGCTGGCAGTGGAGCATCAGATTGTGATTATTCTAATATGTATCGACAATATCTGTTCTAAAGTATTACTCTCGCGATCCACGCGCAAGCCTCTGCATCTGCTAGGGCATGGTGATGATTGGTAAGGTCGTATCCGCAAGCAGCGGCCACTGTCTGTAATTGATGGTTCTCAAGACCGCCGCAGAAATGTCTTTTGGAAGCAGCCAGCGTATCGAGGAAAACATATTCCGGATAGTCCATCCGA
>JAZOQH010000022.1:0-56715 GCA_045655965.1 Bacteroidales bacterium
CTTTTGCAGCGCAGCGGAAAAAGATACAGCGGAAAGCCCGACGGCACAGCCGAGACGCCCAGATGAAGGACTAAAGACAAAAGACTAATGACTAATGGATTTTAATGCATAATTATAAGTTCATACTTCAGAGTTTATAGAATTTATAAAATTTTTTAAATTTCCTCTTGACATATTAAAAATTATCTCTATATTTGCAGTGTATTAGTTAACTAATACACTATATTTAATTAAAAACTGGAGGTAATTATGAATCAGAATGTTTTATCTTTAACAACATTAGTCGTGATTTTCTTTGCTTATATCGTTGTAAGACAATTTGTTTTAAAGAGAAGGAAATCCAATCTTGACAATAATCCTAAATCCGCTAAAATGAATCTAGTAGCAAACATAGTTCATATGATTGCTATTATTGGTTTGCTTATTTTCTTTTGGATTGGACTAATTCAAAGGTGGAATGATGGAATTCATAATTATTTTAATCTGATATTACTGGTTATTCTTACTGTATTATCATTTATAAGATTTTTGAAATTAAATTTTAGAAACAAAAATTAATCTTTAAAAATATGATAACAATAAAAAACTTAGACTTCAGCTACAAGAAATCGGCGGTCTTCAAAAACATCAGCCTTGATTTTAAAGATGGCAACGTTTATGGTCTACTCGGTGAAAACGGAGTGGGAAAGACAACTCTCTTAAAACTTATCTGCGGACTTCAGTTTCCAAATGCCGGAATCTGTAAAGTTGATGAGTTTATACCACAAGAAAGAAATCCTTATTTCTTGCAAAATATATTTTATCTTCCTGAAGAAGTCGTAACGGAAAACACTACGCCTGAAAGTTTCATTAATAAATTAGGTGTGTTTTATCCACGTTATGATTATTCATATTTCTTGAAATTGATGAATGAACTTGAAGTGGATAATAACAAGAAATTTGATGCAATGTCATATGGTCAGAAGAAAAAGTCTCTTCTTGCATGCGCACTTTCACTTCGTACTGATTATCTGCTTCTTGATGAACCGACTAACGGTCTCGACATTCCTTCAAAGGCTCTCTTTAGAAAAGTTATTTTACAACATAGCATTGATGAAGCAAGCCATGTCCCTACAATTATTATCTCTACTCATCAGGTTAAAGATGTTGAAAATCTCATTGACCCGATAGTAATATTAGATCATGATGAAGTGTTGCTTAACGCTACATTCGAAGAGATTTCATCTAAACTTTATTTCGATTACAGCAGCGAGAAATCTGACGACGCTCTCTATACAGAGATGATTCCTGGCGGTTACATCAATGTGCTTCCTAACAAATTCGATATGGAAAGCAAAGTGAACGTGGAAGCTCTCTTCAACGCAGTGAGAAATAATAAGAAGAAAATTAGAGAAATATTTGCTATGAGCTGTGAGTAGTGAGCTATGGGCAAAGGCTCATTGCTCATAGCTCAAGGCTCGAAGCTATAAGCATAAATTAACTATAAATTATAACATTATGAACAATACATTTAATATAAAAAGATTTGGCAATGTCGTGAGACGCGACGGCATGAGTTATTTTCAAAACTTTGGATGGACTCTCATAGTGCTTTGGGCGTTACCTGTTATCTTGTGGTTCCTGACTTATATTTCAATGGAAACTTTTGATACAGGTGTAATAAGCAATCGTACTACTACAATTTCAACTTTGATGTGGTTGTCTTTAATGATAGTTCCATCAAGACTTTATAAAAATTATAATGACTCTAGAAAAGGAGTTGTTTTAGCTATGACGCCGGCTTCTTCCTTGGAAAAATTCTTGAGCATGATTTTATATTGTGTCGTAATTACACCTATTGTTTATTTGATAGGAGCATTATTTATTGATACAATTCTTGCATTGAAACCAGGAACCAATCCGTACGAAGGTTTTATCATTAGCGATTTCTTTAGCAAAAACTATGAATCATATAGAGAAATGCTATCTCTTGGTGATGAAGAATTAAATCGTTCAATATATGATTATATGCTTTCTAAAAATCATTTTATTTATAAAGTGTTACAAATATTAGGCTTCACTTCTGTATTTATGTTTACCAATATGCTTTTCAAAAAACGTAAACTCAGTAAGACCATTGGGATTCTAACATTTTTGGGAATAATATTTTCGATATTTGTAGTGAGATATGTAATAAACTTGGAATATAATTTCGATGCAGATTGGACTGATGAAGAAATGACGAATTATATCAAAGGTGTTGTAAATTATGTATATCATTTTGTGTTCTATATGTCACTAATATCAACATCTGTATTCCTTTATCTCACATATTATAAAATCAAGAAACAAACTTATTGATTATGGAATTCAAGGCACATCAACCGATATACTTGCAGATTTATCTTCACATCTGCGAGATGATATTGAACGGAAAATATAAGATTGGCGACAAGATAATGTCGGTGCGTGAGATGGCAATAGAAGTCGGCGTCAATCCTAATACTGTGATGCGTTCGTATGAGTTGCTGCAGAGCAAAGATATCATCATCAACAAACGTGGCATCGGATTCAACGTTGGAGAGAACGCAAAAGAAATAATCCTCGAAGAACAGAAGAAACAGTTCATGGAAGAGGAACTCCCTGAGATAGTCAAGAAACTGAAGATGTTCGGAATCTCGATAGAAGAAGTTAAGAAATTAATGGAAAACTGAGAAACTAAGATTGAATAATTGACCTATGAAAAAACTATCATTATTTATTGCGTTGGCATTTGTAATGCAGTCGTGTATTTGTGTTCATGTTATAGGACGTAAAACTCATTTTATGAGAGATTTGACGGATGAACAGAAAAACAATGTATGCTGGACTACAGACAGCATTTCGTTAATCGGCATGAAAAACGACAATCGCATATATGCTATCAATGCGCATCAGATGAAAGAGTTGCTGAAGACAAATGAAAAAGCAGTTATTTATCAATGGTCGCCACATTGTTCTTCAGAAAATTGCACTTCTTTAGGTCTGACACAGTCCTATTGTGATGAAAAAGGTATTGAACTATATGTCGTTATCGACTATTATGCCGATGCATTTTCGCAAATTGAAAGCATTAAGAATCCGCTTCTTTCAATTAGCGAGAGACATTACAATACGGAACTTGCCCAAGAACTACGTGAGATTTTCTACAAAGAACTCTTAGGTGACAAATACGATAAAAAGAATTATTCTCGCTTCTATTATTTTGAAAACGGCGAGTTTTTAAAAACTTATAATTCAATCAATAATTTACAATAATTAAAATGAAACGTTTATCAATGTTAATGTTTGTCGTATTATTTTCATGTATGACAACAAATGCTCAGACGACGATAAAAGATGCCTTGCAGAATTATGCGAAATTCAAGAGACAGGCGGAAACCTTTGCCGATGAAAATGAATGGGTTTCTTTCAAATATAAAGACATCCATTATTCTGGCGACAGTCTGCTCTTTGAAGAAGAATCTGAACTCATAATAAAATATGACGGTAAGAATTCGTCGTTGTTTTACAATATAAACAGTATTGAATGCTTCTATCTTCTTGATAAAGATTATTATAAGAAGATAGAAAAACCGGAAGGTTCGCTGATAAAATATGAAAACACCATATTCGACTTTGGTAGACATTATGATGCGCTTGGCAAATATGGCTTCATTCCTCGATTTTTTATCGACATACCTTATTATATATATCCAATCAGTTTTGCTGAATCCATGAATATGACACAGATTTTTAACGAGATAGAGGAACGCGAGATTGACGGTGAACTTTATAATGTCTATAAATTTGACAATAATGAAAGACGTGTGCGTTTTTATGTCAATGCTGCCACCAACATTATGGATAGCGCATATACCGAAATTTATCAATATTCGTCGAAAGTCTATTACACATTTTATGATTTCAGTTTTGAAAATAGACAATCTTATATCGACTCCATATTTAATTTCGACAATAAGGAATATGAAAAATTTTCGAAATATGATATCGTTAACTCCGAGCCTTATTATTCGTTTGACACTATCGTCACCGACAAACTCCTCGATTTTCCATTGGTTGATTTGAACAACGATACCACGATATTGAGAGAGCAGGAAGGTTGGGTACTGTTGAATTTCTGTACCATAACAAGCGATTATTCCATGCGACAACTCGACCGATACGCAAAAGAAAAAGACTCTTTGGGTTATAGGATTCT
This sequence comes from Bacteroidales bacterium, assembly GCA_045655965.1. Classification (GTDB taxonomy): domain Bacteria; phylum Bacteroidota; class Bacteroidia; order Bacteroidales; family F082; genus Limimorpha. The sequence goes on from JAZOQH010000022.1 coordinate 4,220, forward strand.
TGAAAAAGAAGGAATAAAGATTATGGCTATAGAACATAAATCGAATAATATGGAATATATTGAGAAATATGCTAAGAGACATCATAGCGAAGACATCACATATTCTGCCAAAGGAATATTCAATGCTATCGATGTTAATTGGTGGGAATGTTATTATCTCATTTCACCCGACAAGAAAGCAGTCTATAGAACAGAAAAGTTGGGAGACTATTCTGAAATCATTAATAAATTGAAAGTTGAAAATTGAAAGTTGAAAATTAGGCTTTGAGCTACGAGCAATGAGCTACGAGACTTAGATATCTTAACGAAAAAAATATAAAAAATGAAACGTTTATCAATGTTAATGTTTGCTGTCTTGTTTAGTTTCTTGACAGCTAACGCTCAGGAAAATCTGAAAGTCGAGACGTTTTACCTCGACAATGGTTTGAAAGTCGTGTTGTGTGAAGACCATTCCGCACCGACAATCCACGGTACTGTTTATGTTCATGCAGGTAGCAAGAACGACCCTTTAGATGCAACGGGCATGGCTCACTATTTTGAGCATATCATGTTCAAGGGAACCGACAAAATCGGAACTACAGATTGGGAAAAAGAAAAGGTGTTCTTAGACAGCATCGATATCATGTATGATAAGTTGCATGAGACAAACGTGCCAGAAGAACGCGCAGTAATTCAACAGAAAATCAATGAATTGTCAATCGCTTCTACTGACTACGCTATTCCTAACGAGGTGGATTTGATTCTCACCAAGATGGGCGGCAAAGGTCTCAACGCCGGTACTTCTTACGACATGACTGTCTATTTCAACAGTTTCCCTTCCAATCAGGTTGAGAAATGGATGGATGTTTATGTGGAACGTTTCCGCAATCCGGTCTTCCGTCTCTTCCAAAGCGAACTCGAAACTGTTTATGAAGAAAAGAATATGTACAACGACGAACCTACAGCAGCCTTCGCAGAATTGATGTTAAAAGAATGCTTCGGCGAACATCCTTACGGACGCCCTGTGATAGGTCTCACCGAACATCTTAAAAATCCTCAGACATCAAAGATGCGCGAGTTCTTTAACACTTATTATGTAGCTAACAACATGACTCTCATTATGGTCGGTGATTTCGTGACAGAAGACATCAAACCTATGATTGAAGAGAAATTCTCTGTATGGGAAAAGAGAGAACTTTCTGAATTCCCAGAATTCAAGCTTCCATCTTTCGATAAAGAAGTCGTCAAAGAAGTGAAACTCACACCTATAAAAATGGGCGCAATAATATATAAAGGTATCGACAATTCTCACGAAGACAACCTCGCTCTTAATATCATATCTTACTTATTGACCAACGGCGCTACAGGTCTCATCGACAAAGCTATGGTTAACCACGATATTATGTTGGGTATGATGATGCCTTTGTCATTGGAAGATTATGGTGCAAATATCTTCCTGTATGTACCAAAAATCCTCGGACAGTCACACGAAGAAGCTGAAGCTATTATCTTTGACGCTGTCAATCAAATCAAAGCGGGTAACTTCAGCGAAGATTTGCTCGAAGCAGCCAAGACTACTATCTTGCAAGACAGACTTCGCAGCTTAGAAGGCATCGACAACTTGTCGAGTATCTTCATGGATTTGGAAGGAAGAGGCATGACATTCGACGATTATATTGAAGAGACAGAAAAAATTAAGAACATCACAAAAGAAGATGTCATTGCTGTGACAAATAAATATTTCACAGAGAACCGTACAATATTAAGATCTAAGATGGGATTCCCTGAAAAAGACAAGGTTGAGAAACCAAACTGGAAAGCTGTTGAAGTAAAGAATACAGAACTTAAATCGGAGTTCGCGAAACAGATTGAATCTCAAGAAGTGGAAGAGGTGAAACCACAAATCATTGAATTTGGAAAAGATGTCATCATTGAAAAAGCTAACGACGCTTTCACAATGTATTCATCAAAAAATCCATATAACAATATTTTCAATCTTACTATAACCTACAACCACGGAACTATCGACAACCCTGAACTTTCAAGAGCAAGCGAATTATGGTCTTTACTCGGAACAGAATCAAAGACTTTCGAAGAGATAGAACTCGAACTTCAAAAGATAGGAGCCTATATGTATATGAATGTCAACAATGGCAGCAGCACTTTGATAATATCTGGTTTTGATGAGAATCTCGATGAAATATTGGCAATATGCGAAGATAAGATTTATAACGCAAAATATGATGCTAGCAAACTCGCCATCATGATTGATAATGACAAGATGAACAAGAAAACCGTCAAAGATTCACCGGACACATGGAATAGCGCATTGTACAGTTACGTTCTTTATGGCGAAAAGTCAAGCTATCTCAATAAGATGGATATTGAAAAATGGACAAAACGTGACGGCGATGTAATTCTTAATGAATTTAAAGAAATATTCAATTATGGAGGCGACATCTCGTTCAATGGCAATGTCGATACTAAAGATGTCATTGCTATGTTGAACTCACACAATATCATCAAGAACGATGCTGTCAAAGCAGAACTTAAGGTGAACGTTCCACAAGAACAAAATGAGAACATTGTTTATTTCGCACATAACAAGAAATTCAGACAAAGCAACATTTCGATATATGTACAAGGCGAGAAGTTGAACAAAGAAGAAAAAGCACTGTCGAGTGTCTTCAACAAATATTTCGGCACCGACATGTATTCTGTAGTATTCCAGGAAATCAGAGAGTTACGCTCATTAGGATACACTGCTTATTCTTATTATTCATACGATTACAAAGACAGATATCCTGGTTATCAATATGCATATCTCGGAACACAGAGCGACAAGACCAACGAAGGTGTTGATGCATTCATAGAACTTCTCGTCAACATGCCGGAGAAGATGGAGAAGTTCGACACTTCAAAAGAAGCGCTCATTATGTCGAGAGCAGCCGACTATATTCCTCCACGCAGAATGCCATCGGTTGTAATGAGATGGATTGAAGAAGGCTACGACCACGACCCAAGAATTGAGACAACCAACATTATCAAGGAAACATCATACGACGATATTGAGAAATTCTATCAAGACAAGGTACAGAACAGACCAATAGTCATCATGATTGCCGGCAACAAGAAAAATGTCGATATGAAGGCATTGGAAAAATATGGTGAAGTCAGGATGATTAAATTTGAAGAGATATACAAATGACAAACAAAAAAAATCCTCCGAGAAATCGGAGGATTTTTATTATAAAGTGATTTTTAATTATTCACCTTTAGCTTCTTTTTGAGCTTTTTCGAAGTTTTCTTTCAATTCAGCGAAAACGTCTAAGTCACCTAAAGTTGTGCGTTCAACGTTGTCGTTGATTTGTTTAACAGCGCGTTTTGTTGATTTAGCTGCTTTTTCTTTTACTTCTGTTTCAGCTTCGCGTTCAACAGCTACTTTATCTTCCCAAATACGTGAGTGAGAAAGGATGATCTTCTTGTTTTCTTTTGAGAATTCGATAACTTTGAAGTCGATTGTTTCGTCCATCTTAGCGTTTGAACCGTCTTCTTTCTTGAGGTGACGATTTGGACAGAAACCTTCAACGCCGTAAGGTAAAGAAACTACAACACCTTTATCGCTTGTGCTGATGATTGTACCTTGTTGAATTGAACCGATTGTGAAGATGCTTTCGAATACATCCCATGGGTTTTCTTCAAGTTGTTTGTGGCCTAAGCTGAGGCGGCGGTTTTCTTCATCAACGTCGAGAACGATAACTTCGATAGTGTCACCAATCTTTGTGAATTCTGCTGGGTGTTTGATTTTCTTTGACCAGCTGAGGTCTGAGATGTGGATTAAGCCATCAACGCCTTCTTCGATTTCTACGAAGATACCGAAGTTAGTGAAGTTACGAACTGTAGCAGTTTGTTTTGAACCGATAGCGTAACGTTCTTTAATGTTTGCCCATGGATCTGGAATGAGTTGTTTCATACCCAAAGACATTTTGCGTTCTTCGCGGTCTAATGTCAAAACTTTAGCTTGAACGTCGTCACCGATCTTCAAGAAGTCTTGAGCTGTGCGTAAGTGTTGTGACCATGACATTTCTGAAACGTGGATTAAACCTTCTACGCCAGGAGCGATTTCGATGAATGCGCCGTAGTCAGCAATAACAACAACTTTACCGCTTACTTCATCACCAACATTGAGGTTTGGATCTAAAGCGTCCCATGGGTGAGGAGTGAGTTGTTTCAAGCCGAGAGCGATACGTTTTTTGTTGTCGTCGAAGTCGAGGATAACAACTTTGATTTGCTCGTCGAGTTTAACAATTTCTTCTGGGTGGTTGATGCGACCCCATGAAAGGTCTGTGATGTGGATCAAACCGTCAACACCGCCTAAGTCAATGAATACACCGTATGAAGTGATGTTCTTAACGATACCTTCGAGAACTTGACCTTTTTCAAGTTTACCGATGATTTCCATCTTTTGTTGTTCGATTTCGTCTTCGATAAGAGCTTTGTGAGAAACAACAACGTTTTTGTATTCTTGGTTGATCTTAACAACTTTGAATTCCATGATGCTGTCAACGAATACGTCATAGTCGCGGATAGGTTTAACGTCGATTTGTGAACCTGGCAAGAATGCTTCGATGCCAAATACATCAACGATTAAGCCACCTTTAGTGCGGCTCTTAACATAACCTTGTACGATTTCTTGTTTGTCGAATGCTTCGTTAACGCGATCCCATGATTTCAAGATGCGAGCTTTCTTGTGTGATAAAACTAATTGGCCATTGATGCCTTCTTGGTTTTCAACGTAAACTTCGATCTTGTCACCAACTTTTAAGTTAGGATTGTGACGGAATTCTGATACAGGGATAACACCATCTGATTTGAATCCGATGTTGACAACAACTTCGCGTGAAGTTTTAGCAACAACTGTACCTTCGATAACTTCGTGATCACCGATTTGGCTCATTGTCTTTTCGTACATAGCCTCTAATTTCATGCGTTCCTCTGACTTGTAGTTGTCATCTTTTTTAGGATCGCAATTCCAGTCGAAGTTAGCGTCTGGTGTAGGTTTTACTCTTTTAACTGCTTTTTCAACAACGTTTTCGTTGATGATGTTTTGATTTTCGCTCATTATAATAATGATAATAAATTGTACTTAATAACCATTCCGAATAAATTACTAAGGATTGTTAAACTTATTACTATTTTAAGTTGTTGATATTTAATTAAATGAATCAACTTCGGAATGAACTTAAAAACGAGTGCAAAAGTAGAAAAAAAAATTGAATAAAACAAGACTTTTTTTAAATTGTGCAGTGGGCTATGAGTGGTGAGCAGTGAGCAATTATTTAAATTGAGGCTCAATGCCCAAGGCTCATTGCTCAAAGCAAAAAATAATTATCTTTGCAACATAAAATCTTAATGCCATGTTTCTAAAATTACACGCAGAAAATCCTAACCCTCGAAATGTCAAAATGATAATAGATTGTCTTGAGAACGATGGTGTCATAATATTCCCTACCGATACTATTTATGCTATCGGCTGCAGCATCAACAGCACTAAGGCTCTCGATAGAATCGCTCGTATCAAAGGTGTGAAAAAAGAAAAGGCTAATTTCTCTATAATTTTCCACGACCTAAGCATGCTGTCTGAATTTACCAGACCTATAAATAATGATGTCTTTAAATTGATGAAGCGTAACCTTCCTGGAGCATTCACCTTTATCCTTGAAGCTAATAATAATGTACCGAAGATTTTTAAAAATAATAAAAAAACCATAGGTATTCGTATTCCAGATCAGCCTATAATTACTAATATAGTTCGAGAATTAGGTTGCCCTATTATCACGACTTCTATCGTGGATGATGACGAAATTTCTGGTTTTATGACCGATCCTGAAGAAATTAATGATGCATATTCTGATAAAGTTGACATAATCATTGATGGTGGATATGGCGATAAGGAAGAAAGTACTATCGTTGATTGCACTGATAATGAAATAGTTGTTATTAGAGAAGGTAAGGGAGTTTTGGATTGAAAAATTTTTTGAAAATATTTTCAAAAATATGTTGGAGATATTGAAAAAATATGTACTTTTGCACTCGCAAACAAGAGGATGACTCGCTAGCTCAGTAGGTAGAGCATCACACTTTTAATGTGGGGGTCCTGAGTTCGAGCCTCAGGCGGGTCACCAAGCAAGAGACGCAAAATACAGCGTCTCTTTTTTTATCTCTACTAATGACTTTATTATCCGCTAATAAACGCTAATCAGACACGAAAAAATTATCCACTAATAAACACTAATCTAACACGAAAAAATAATATCCACTAATAAACACAAATCTGACAAGAATGACATTAGCCTTTAGCCTTTAGTCTTTAGCCATTAACCTCATAAAGGTCTGTTGACCGTTGTCTCCAAAAATGAAAACATTTATAATAAAAGGTCGTGCGGTAAATTGCGAGATAAAACGTTCGCGTAGAAAGACGGTGGCGTTATATGTCTTTCCTGATGGTCGTGTCGAGATTCGTACACCTTTATTATATAACATAAGCGAAATTGAGCCTTTTCTTATAAAACATTCGCGATGGCTTTTCAATCGTCTCGATTCTAAAAAGGAAAATACTTTAAAAACAAAATCATTTTCAGATGGTGAGTTGCATTATTTTCTTGGAAAGCAATATCCTATAAAAGTAAATCTTTCTGCGAGAAATTCTGTAGCTTTTCAGAATGATACTATTGTGATTTCTACAAAATCATTGGAACTGGTTGAATCGCTTCTCGACAGATGGTATCTCGAACAGGCGAGACGTGTGTTTCAGGAAATTTCAGTGCCTCTTATAAAACAGATGGAGAAATATAATGTGGCGCCAAAATCGTTTACAATAAGGAAAATGAAGACAAGATGGGGTAGTTGCTCTCGAAAAGGAAGCATCAGCCTGAACCTGCATCTTATCAAATTGCCAGAACAATGTATTAAAGAAGTGGTGCTACATGAGTTGTGTCATCTCGTACATTTTAATCATTCTAAGGACTTTTATGCGCTTATGACTGCAGAAATGCCCGACTGGAAGACATGGAAAAAGGAGATTAGGTTTGTTTAATAATATGATTCATAATGAATTATATTATATTTTGATAAAATGAAAAAATCTTTTGTAGATATAAAAAAATGTTGTATCTTTGCACTCACAAAAACGAGGATGACTCGCTAGCTCAGTAGGTAGAGCATCACACTTTTAATGTGGGGGTCCTGAGTTCGAGCCTCAGGCGGGTCACCAAGATAAAGGGTTTCAAATTTGAAACCCTTTTTTCATTTCTTTTTGTTAGGTCGAAATGTTAATGTAATGGCGATATCGTTTTATCACATATTGGGAATAGTCATGTCAATCGTCTTGATTGAGATTGTCGGGATTTTGTCGTCAAGAAAAGTCAAGACAGCTGACGATTTCTCACGCGCAGGAGGCAAAGCCGGCACTTGGGTGGTATGCGGAACCATTATGGGAACCTTGATAGGCGGACAATCAACAGTGGGAACAGCGCAACTCGCTTTCACCTACGGCATATCGGCTTGGTGGTTTACCCTGGGCGCAGCTCTCGGTTGTGTAGCTCTCGCAATAGGTTACGTCATTCCTTTGAGAAGAAGCGATAGCACGACATTACTTGAAGTCGTCTCTAAAGAATATGGAAAGAAAGCAGAGGTCTTGGGTTCCGTATTATGTTCCCTCGGTATGTTCGTAAGCATTGTTGCTCAGATACTTTCTGCTTCAGCATTGCTGATGACATTGTTTCCTGTAAAGTTTTATCTTGCTGCTGCCATCTCATGTCTTATAATGATGATATATGTGGTTTTCGGCGGATTATGGAGCGCAGGACTCGGAGGAATCGTGAAGTTGATATTATTATGTATCTCATCGCTTGCAGGAGGAGTCATAGTCCTTTCATTGACAGATGGCTACCATGGAATAATGACATCGATAGAGAAAATTATGTGTTTCTTTAAAATGCCACAGGGTGATGTTGCTGCATTCGTCACGGAACGTTACAACAACCTTGTAGCACGTGGCGCTGCCAAAGACATTGGTTCCGGACTTTCCGTGATACTCGGCGTTCTCGCGACACAGAGTTACGCTCAGGGAATATGGGCTGCCAAGACTGACAGCGCTGCTAGAAAAGGAGCGCTCTATTCAGCGATACTGACAATACCTATCGGAGCGGCATGCGTACTCATAGGTCTTTATATGAGAGGACATTACGTCACAGCGGAAGAAATGAATCTACTTGTAGAATCTGGAAAATCTCTGCCGGAAAATATTGGCGTTATGGCAACGACAGCGCAGGCTTTCCCTCTCTTCATAACACATTGCATGCCTGAATTCTTGGGTGGTATCGTACTCGGAACATTGTTGATAACAATAATAATAGGAGGCTCGGGACTTACTCTCGGTTCTTCGACAATTCTTGTCCGTGATGTCTTCATGAATATAAATCCATCGTTAAGTGAATCATCGAAAAACCTTAAAGTATCGCGACTTACAATCATAGGAATATTATTGATGTCGGTATTCGTGGCAGCGACATTCTCGGGCTCATTCATCAACGACCTCGGATTCTTGTCGATGGGACTTCGTTCCACAGCGGTCTTCATTCCTTTGACATTAGCGTTGTTCTTCCCGAAAAGATTTAAATATCAATGGATTGTGATATCGATAATTGCAGGAACAGCAGCCTTGATATTGACGCAAATCCTGAAACTTCCTATTGACGGTATCTTCGTCGGATTAGGAGTGAGCTTGCTTTGCTGCCTCTTGGGAACTAAGAACTCTGACACTGACTCTGAACTCTAAACTCTAAACCCTGAATTCTTGAATTCCTGAACTCCTAACTAAAAAAAACTTTAGCCTTTAGTCTTTTGTCTTTAGCCTTTTCTTATCTTTGTCCTCAAATCAAATGAATTATGAAAAGAGGTTTTGGAAGTGATAATCATTCCGGCATTTCTCCGGAGGTTTTGAAAGCGATATCAGATGCTAATGTTGACCATGCTTTGGCGTATGGCGATGATGAATATTCAGCAAAGGTAGAAGAGATTTTCAAGCAGCACTTTGGCAGTCAGGCGTCTGTGTTCTTTGTCTTCAACGGAACAGGAGCGAATACTTTATGTATCGACGCGATGTGCCGCTCACACGAAGCAGTTGTTTGTGCGGAGTCTGCTCACGTCAATGTTGACGAATGCGGCTCTGTACAAAGAGTTGTCGGTTGTCGTCTTCTTACTGTTCCGACTCCAGATGGCAAGTTGACACCGGAACTTGTAAAGACACAGTTGCATGGTTTCGGTTTTGAACATCATTCACAGCCTAAAGCCATAACAATCACTCAGTCAACAGAATTAGGAACTTTATATACACTTGATGAGATAAAGGCACTAGTCGATCTTGTCCACGAATATAATATGTATCTTCACATCGACGGAGCGCGTATAGCCAATGCCGCTGTCGCTCTCGGCTGTACTTTTAAAGAAATGACGACCGACTTAGGCGTTGACATTATTTCTTTCGGTGGAACGAAAAACGGCCTGATGATGGGAGAGGCGATAGTGTTTTTGAATCCACGTCTTGCGGAAAGTTTCAAATACAGAAGAAAACAAGCATTGCAACTTTGCAGCAAGATGCGATTCATAGCAGCGCAGTTTGAAGCATATTTCAAAGACGATTTGTGGAGAAGAAATGCCGAGCATTCAAATAAGATGGCGCAGCTTCTTTATGATAAAGTTAAAGACATTGATTTTATTAAAGTGATGTATCCAGTACAGTCGAACGGCGTTTTCGTACAGATGCCTCGTGAGATTTGGACTGAGTTGCAGAAACATTATTTCTTCTACGACTGGGATTTAGATAATGACGTGGTTCGCTGGGTCTGTTCCTTCGACACTACAGAAGAAGATATTGAGAAATTTGTTGAGGTGATAAAGGGTTTTTGAGGTGTAGAGATGTCGTAATATATAAAGAATGGAGGCCGTCTGACGATTATAAATCAGTCGGTCTTTTTTTTATTAAAAAAATCTTATATATCTTGGAAAATATAAATTTAATTATTTACTTTGCTACTTCGTTGAAATAAACCAAGAGAACATTGTAAAAATAATAGTATTGCTTTAATTTAGAGGAATAAACATCGTGACAGACCAGCAGATAATAGATGCATTGATAGAACGAGATGAGCGGGTGACTAAAAGGTTCTTCTTCGAGAACTGCCGTCCGCTTTTTGTCAGCATTATTCGTCATGTGTTTTCGTATGAAGTGGATTATGATGAGTTCGTGAATGAACTCTATGTCTACATCATGGAAAATGACGCGTACAGGCTGAAGCAATTCAAAGGTAGGAGTAGTATATATCAGTGGCTTAAGGTCGTAGCAATTCGTTTCTTTATGGCAAAGCGCAACAAGATGATAGAAAATGATTCGAAAGATTATCTTATTGATGTCGCAGATAAATGTTATGATGATAAAGAAGACAAGATAACATCAAGAATAGATATATCACGTCTTTTGTTGTCGATGACCAACAAACGTTATGCTTATGTTATAAGACGTCTGGTGCTGCAAGATGCGGAACCGCTTGTTGTTGCGGAGGAGCTGTCCATCACTATCGATAATTTATATAATGTTAAAAAACGTGCTGTCGCTGCATTGACAGAGATGGTCTTAAAGGAGAATAGCAAGTATGAAAAAGAAATCGTTAGATAATATAATTTCAGAAGAGATACTAGCTGCTTATCTGGATGCTAATGCCAATGCCGATGAGACACGGCTTGTGATTGATTCTTTGTGTGATGATGAAGGATTGAGAGAGCTTATGCAAATCTCACAATTGGTTGACAGCGATTTGTCGATGTCGCATGAAGAAGTTGAAATATTGCCGATGACAGCTTTGGCGGCAAATTGCGGTGAATCAAATCTATGTTGCTTGGAGTGCGAGAGATACATCTTGAACAGAAGAGGTGTGATATATGAAGATGAGATGCTTTTAAGAGTAGCCATAGAGAATGAATGGAAAAAGGAAAATGGCACACCTTTGTATAACATAGGTCGTAATCTGGAACAATATGGTTTGTCGGTATCACGACATTATGATTGCGATATGAGGTATCTTATAGATGCTTTGAAAAGAGGTGATGATGTTATTGCAGCTGTAGATGGTGGCGAACTCATAGGTGATGCCGCTAAGGAATGTGTGGAAGATGTGGTATATGGTCATCGTCCTGACCATTGTGTTGTGGTTATTGATTATAATGAAGATGAAAGACAGATAACGATATATGATCCTGATTCTGAGAACAGACAAGATGTATATCCTATAGATAAGTTTGCCGATGCCTGGGCAGACTCTAATTTTTATTTGGTAACAATAAATACAAAAGATATGAAAGAGTATAATCCAAAACCAATTGATTTGTCGGATGTAGAATTGACCGACGACTTGACAGAATTAAGAGAGGCTATAGCAGAAAACGCTCACGACATTTGGGCTTTGGCCCGTAAAAAAGAAGGATGGATCTACGGGGAAAAACGTGATGACGATAAAAAACATAATCCTTGTATGGTTCCATATTGCGACCTTCCAGAGTCGGAAAAGGATTATGACAGAGAGATGGCAATGCAGACCATCAAACTGATAAAGAAGCTTGGTTATGACTTGATTAAGCGAGAAGATACAGAGTTGTATAAGGAATTGCTGAAACGAATCCGAAATGTGAAACATGTGGTGTTGTGTCCTTATTGTATAGCAAAAGGCATAGAGACACCGATTTCAAAGTATGACATATTCTGTAATCACTGCGGACATAAATTAGATATAGACAAGAGTGTTTTTGAATAAAATGTGAAGTCATGATTAAACCAGCAGAATTCATGCATCCAGAAGATGCTGCGGCATTCGATGCTTTCAAGGCTATTCCTGGCTTTACCCAAGCGATGAAATTGGTTATGAAGTATGAGAATGAGATGCAGTGGTATGGGGAAAATATAGCTTCGTCAATACGTTTGTCACCATTGCAGCTGCCAGAAATATATAAGCATCTGCCTCCGATTTGTGCTAGGTTGGGAATAGAGGAACCGGAATTTTATCTGAAGATGGATCCACAGCCTAATGCGTGGACTTATGGTGATACACGAGTTTTTATAACTTTGACATCAGGTCTCGTTGAAGCATTGGATGATGAAGAACTGGATGCAGTTATAGCTCATGAATGTGGCCATATAATATGCAGACATACATTATACAGAACTTTCGAAAACATATTTTGGAATACGATGTCTCAAAATGTACCCAAAGATGCAGATGGTATTTTAAAACTTGCCTATCTGTATTGGGCAAGAAAGTCTGAATTAAGTTGTGATAGGGTGGCTGCAATGATTACATCGCCAGATATCGCCTTAAGAATGATGGCTCGTTTTGCAGGTGGACCAAAGTCCATCACTTCAAAGATAAATATGGAAGAATGGGCAAAACAGGCAGATATATACGACGACCTGTATAAAAACAACAATCTGTGGAATAAGGCGCTCCTTCTCGGCAACACGATGGGTCTTGATCATCCATTTTGGGCAGTTAGAGTCAGAGAAGTATTGAACTGGTGTAAAACAGAAGAATATCTTAAGGTGAAAAATAATTTGAATATAATTAAAGACCCTTCGTGTGAGAGGTGTGGAAAACCATATCAAGGTAAACCAACCTACTGTATACATTGTGGCAATAAACTTAAAAATACATAATTATGAATATTTCTCCATTGCTTTATGCAGCACTTATGGAATTGAAAGACGTATCCAAAGGAGCTCTTTCTGGAACAAAAATAGAAAACATAGCAGGAATTATAAATAAGTATGCAATATATTCTGCTGTTGCACAGATGGCTAGTCTAACTGGTGGACTGGGAACGGTTGTGGCACTTGTGACGCAGACGGGATTGGTATGGACGACTTATGTGAAGATAAATAAAGAACTGGGTATATCTATGTCGGACAATACGATGAAATTCATAGGTTCGGCGGTTCTTACCAATCTGATTGCTAATGCAGGCATGTATCTTGTTGCGATGGCGACGGCATGGCTTATCGGAATGATTCCAGTATTGAACTTCGCTGCGATTGCCGTTGAGGTGGTGATTGCATACGTGTTAATCTATGCCACAGCATTGATTTATTTGAAATTGTTGACAGAGGTTATGAGAGCAAAAGGATCTTATGAGATGGAAGAGTCTGAAGATACAAAGGATTTGATTAAAAAAATTGTGAAAGAAACAGACATAAAAGGTGTGGTAAAAGAAGGACGTGATGCTTTTAAAGAAGCAAAAGATAGCGGAGAGTTAGAACGTGTTAAAAATAAACCAGAATGCTATATATGTGGTGAAAATATAACTGGTACTGAGAATTATTGTTCCTCATGTGGAGCTAAACTTAAATAATAAAAGAAGGATATGAAAAAGTTATTTGATGAAAAAGGCCTTCTGAATACAGAAGATCTTATAATGAATGCCCCATCATTTCAAAAGATTGTAGAAGACCAGGTGATAACAGAAGAAGAGATAAGAGAACAATCTGAACGAGTTGCGAATATTCTAAAAGAGATTGAAGAAAAATGCAATGACGAACAGATAGAGCTAGTACGTAATCTTCTGGCAGAAGTCAGCGTCTTCGTTGCAATAAGCAGGAAGTGAGAGAAGAGGGGGAAATGTTGCGTTTGTGAAGGTATGTGTTAGAGATGTTAAATAAACTCGAACTATATGGATGGACAGCAATATAAATATTTTGCTTTTATAAGTTATAAAAGTGAAGATGTTGAGTGGGCAATATGGTTACAGCACGAATTGGAACACTATCGTCTACCTGCTAGTTTCAATGGACGCACAGATATTCGCCAAGAATTACGTCCTGTATTTCGCGATATTGATGAGCTAAGTGCAGGTAATCTACCAGAACAGATTAAGCTAGCACTTGAAAATTCTCAAAATCTTATTGTTGTGTGTTCTCCACAAGCGGCAGCTTCCCACTGGGTAAATAAGGAAGTTGAAACGTTTATTTTTCATGGGAGAATTAACCGTATCTTTCCTTTTATCGTTGAGGGAAATTCTCCTAAGGAGTTTTTTCCGCCTTCATTACTTGCACTTCCTGAGAACGAAGAACGATTAGGAGGTGATGCTTCCAAGCAAGGTCGTGATGTCGCATTTGTAAAGGTAGTAGCAGGTATGCTTGGCCTTGACTTTGATTCTCTATGGAATCGATATGAGAAAGAGAAGGCTGAAGAGGAAAGAAAGCAACGAGAACAACGAGACAAATTGCTCATTGCGCAAGGAAGAGCAGTTGCGTATCATGCGAAAAATGCTATATTATCATATAATAGTTATTTAGCGAGACGTTTGGCTTTGGAGGTGGTTACTCAGAATGGCGATAATAATATTCTCCCTGAAATAGAATCCGTACTTAGATTTTCGTCGAATAATGACTCTTCTATACTTAATGGGCATGTGGCTGGAGTTAAAAGTGCAATATATAGTTATGACAACTCCTTGATAGTATCATGTTCATCTGATAAAACAATCATAATATGGGATGAATCAAAAGGATATCAATTATGTAAACTTATCGGGCATAATAGTTATGTAAATTGTGTTTCATTTGGAAAGACATCAAGTACTCTGTTTTCCGGCTCAGTAGATGGTGCGATATATCAATGGGACATACAAAAGAGAGAACATAAGCTAATAGTACAAGAACAATCTTCAATAAACTGTTTTACATATTTAAAACAACAGGACATACTTGTCTATTATGCAGGGTATGGAATAATTAAATTTATTGACTATAAGACATCTACAATAGTACGCTCAATTAGCGATGTGAAAGGACCGATTAACACTCTTTCTGTAAATAACTCAAATACATTGTTAGCTATTTCTGCAAATGATAGCATTGTTCTTCTTGACCTAAATTCGTTTGAAATAACAAAAATAGTTTCTGGGCATAGTAAAGAAATAACAAACATATCTTTTTCTCCAGATGGGAAATCAATATTATCAACTTCAAGAGATGGAACAATAAAATTGTGGAATATAAAAGAAAAGAAATGTTATCATCATTTGGTCGGTCATAACGGAGTCGTTTGGGACGCAAAATTTCATCCGTTTCTGTCACAAGTAGTATCTGTTTCTGCAGACTGTAATTTGTGCATTTGGAATATAACGGAAGACACATTTGAGATAAATCCATCTACCAATACGACGTTGGTGTTTCCACAACTTCATCAAAAATCGATTTATTCTGTATCATACAATAAAGATGGAACAAAATTGTTGACAGCGTCTTTAGATACTTTTGTAAGAAATTTATCTTTAATTACCAACGAGAATCTGTCTAAATACACATCCATTAACTGTGAGATAAAATGTATTTTAGCTTCAGATGATTTGCAGAATATTATTATTGGTGACAGTTTAGGTAGAATTATATTTTTGAATCCCTCTAACCTTAAAATCAATAAAAACATAAAAATTGCAAATAGTCCAATTAACTCAATAACATATGACAACAAAACAAATTCACTCATTGTTTGTTCAATGGCAGATTATGTAATTAGATTTTTTAACCTTGAAAGCAATCAAGTTTGCCTTGAAATAAAACATGTATGTTCCAGATTTTGCTCATTAGATAACATAAATAATCGTCTATTTTTCAACGACGGCAATGATGTCGGAATATATTCATTAGAAACAAAAAGCATTGAAACAAGATTAAATGGACATACCCAAGAAGTAAATTGTATATATTATGATAGAAATAATTCATTACTCTATTCTACCTCTGCGGATACCACTATAAGAATTTGGGATATGAATAAACTTGATTGTATAAAAGTTCTAAATCATAACATATTGGGGACAACTGTAATTGCAGTGAGTGAAGATGGTTGTTATTTTGCTGTAGCTTCAGAAGATAATAAAGTGATAATATGCGATGCCGCTTCCTATAATATTGTATCAACTCTTCATCACAATGGAAAAATTACAGCAATAAAATTTTTCAAAAACGGAAAAACTATTGCAACAAGTTCATGGGATAAGAACTTGTGTATCTGGGATATTGAAAGTGGAGTGTTGCTAAATTCTTATTATCATGAGACATTGTCTAAACCAAACAATTATGTTTGTGTTAACACTCCGTTGGAATCTATCATAAATGATTCATGGATAACGGATATAGATATTTTAGAAGATTATAGTACCATATATAGTAGTTCTATACTGGGTTACTTTTATGCATGGAAATATGAAAAGAAAGAGTTATTACTTGAGAAATACAAACAACAATTTGCAAACACATCTTTTAATGATGAGGAAAAAAAGTCATACTATCTCATATGAAATTTTACCAAATCAACTATAATATTAAATATGATGTTTTGTTAGATATTTAAATAGAATTCAATGATTTAGTCATTTTATGAGATGGTCTAACGAAATGTGAAAATAACGATCATTAAGGTAATTCTAAAAATGTGAATTTTATGTATAATGTATTTATAAGTTATAGAAAATCATCTTCTGTAAACGCAGATCTTATTCGTAAAAGCATCGCAGACAACTCTGCCTATTCTTTAGAGGATATTTTTTTGGATAAACATAGTATTGGTCCAGAACTATTTGATGACAAGATCAAAAGTGCTATTGCTTCATCAAATTGCGTAGTCCTTTTGGTAACCAAAGATTGTTTTAAAGCGAAAGAACAAATTGAAGAGGATTGGTTCTTAGAAGAAATCAGAACAGCAATATCTTTAGGGAAAAAGATAATACCTGTCTTATTCGATAAAATAGAATCTTTATCTGATTCTTCAATTATGGTTGAATTAAATAAAATCTTTAACGCTCCTGACGTTGAAATTATTGTAAAATCTCAAAGTGTTCCATATAGCACAGATTTTCCAGATGCTTCCATCACTAAGTTGGTACATTTTATAGAAGAAGCTAATGAAACCAGAAGTGTGTTAGACAAAACTTTAAGGGTTATAAAAGGAATTAGCATTGTTTTGGCAGCTCTAATTCTTTTCTTTGTCTTGTTTTTTGGTTTAGGAGTTTTATGGGGCTATTTTACCTCTTCTACAAACATTGACAAAGTTCTGGCCGACAACACAATTATAGATGGAAATATTCTGCATTTTGTATATGGAGGTTGGGAGGCTATATATAATTTAGATAGTGATTCTATCAGCATAGATATTACAGAATACAATCAGAAGCCAAAGGAAAGTAATGTAGACCTCATTTTATCATCATTCACCTTTACTGGAGCAAAGTTTCTATTAAAAAAAAATTTGAATTATCTTAAGTATGTGAAATTTTTAAAAGGAGGGTCAAGACAATCTAAAATAGCATTCTTTTGTGCTTCTGCAGCAGTTTGTGTTGGCTCTTTTTGTGGATTTTCACAAGGAAGTAATTTTGGACGAGCAAAACGACAAGAAGAAATTGCGTTAACACTATATCCAAAACTTCAACAACGTTCTTCTTGGATACCGCTGATGAAGGATAATATATTTCTTGAATATAAATATAATAGATGGCAGATGATTAAAGCTCCCAATTGTATTGTAATAGGAACACCTAATGATAGTACTTGTATAGCTTTTAACGCTGGTATGAGAAATGCAAAAGTTCTGCTTAAATATAATGATTGGGAAATATCTCGCAATACTTATCAAGAACTTAATAACGAATTAAATGCCTCCCGAGAGAAAGAAAAATTATTTGTTTTTCTTAATATGGAAGATTTATCTATCTCTGAGTTCTATTTGCCTAAAGGTGTTGTCGGTATTGTATTCGAGCCTGGAGATGGTAATCAAGGGAGATTTGAGATTGCCAAAGATAAGTTCAAAGAATGGCAATTACAACATTAATTCTTTTAAGTCAAGGAAATATAATAGGAATATAATATAATATAATATAATGAAACAAAGCAATACAATGGAGAAGCAAAAGAAAGAAATTTGGATTTTTTTATCACATTCCAGTGATGATTTCGATAAGGTCCGCAAAATACGTAATTATCTTGAGGAGAAATCATATCGTCCTCTTATGTTCTATCTTAAATGCTTAGAATCAGACGAAGAGATATATGATTTAATAACGAGAGAGATTGATGTTAGAACGCGTTTTATATTGTGTGATAGTGAAAATGCAAGAGGTTCAGACTGGGTAAAAAAAGAAATGGACTATATCTCCAATCAAAATCCTCCACGTTCTTTTTTGCGAATTGACTTGTCTCAGTCAGATGATGTTATTCATAGAGAGTTGGATTCGTATGTCAATCAGATGAACCTATTTATTTCTTGCACGAGGAAACAATATGATTTGTTTAATAAGATACGATCGAGACTAAATAAATACGATTTAAATGTATTACCAGATATTGACTCTTTTAATAGTGGTCACAAATTCGCTCAAGAAATAGAACAACAGATTAGCTATGCTGCAAACAATGGTTATTATGTTTTTCTTTATTCAAAAGATATCGTCAACTCAAGTTTTGTCGTGGAAGAATTCAAATTAGCAGACAAATTGGGGGCCAACGTACTGTTATTCACTATAGATGAAGAATCTGATAAAATGTGCGGCAATGATTGTTCTTTAGGAAAATATCCACATATAAATGTGAGTGAATATCCTAATGAAGACATAATCGATGCTATTACAAATCGAATATTAGAAAGAATATTACCAGTAGGTGGATTAATGACATTTGCTGATAATTTTAGAACTGGACGATTAGGAGTTAAGGATGAGGAAGAGGCAAAAAAACTATACAAACACCTGTTTGATATGGCTGAGAAATCAGACAATCCATATGCTCTGCAATACATTGGACGATGCTATGAATATGGTTGGTTAGGGGAACCTATTGACCTACATAAAGCTTCTGTATATTATAGTATGGCTATACATGAGCCCGGAGGCCCCAAAGATGAAACTTTTCTGAAACATGTTAGAGAATTAAATGAAAAATTATATGGCAATCCTCCATCAAGTCCAAGCACAAAAACAAGTTTTTTTCAACGACTTAAATCAGTCTTTAAGAAATAATCCTCCATTATTACAATATCTCACAAAAACAAAACCATCAATACAATCTGAAATATCATCCTAACCATTTCATATAAACGCCCAACATAAAATCTGGGCGTTTTTTTCTTGTAGAAGGTAATTGTTTTCAATGCAATTTATTTATATTTGCTTCTCGAATATTTTTGAAAATAAAAGCAATAATATGCCAAAACAATCATACGACATCTTCATCAGTTATCGCCGTTCTTCTTACGATACTGCTAATCTTATTGCAACGCGCCTTAAGGCTGCTGGATATTCGGTCTTCTTCGATATGGAGACTCTGCGCTCAGGCAAGTTCAACGAACAGCTGTTCGAGTTTATCGACAACTGCAAAGATTTCATCTTGATTTTGCCACCAAACGCTCTCGACAGATGCGTCAACGAGGATGACTGGGTACGCCTTGAGACACTGCGAGCCATGAGTGCCAAAAAGAATATAATACCAGTAATGCTAAACGGATTTACTTGGCCAACCCCAATGCCTGCTGGTATGGAAGAACTTTCTTTTTACCAAGCATTGACAGCTAGCTCTGTTGAGTATTTCGACCTTTCAATGGAAAGACTGCAAAAGAAATATCTGCTGAGCAAACCTCATGTGGCTACAAAACTGCTGGCAAAGAAAACTGGAATTCTGGCAGTGGCAATGGCTGTAATATTTGCGATATTATACGGGATTTTTATGATTCTTTCGAAAGATGTCTGTCGGTATTATGCAGTGAAGCTGGTTAATAACGCCAATGCGATTCATATTTTGGCCGATGAGAATATTTCATTGAAAGAAGACTGGAACGCATTCGTGATAGATATGAAGTATGAAAAGAAAGATTATAAGAAGCAAGGTATTCAACAAGATATGTTGGCTCGTATTGATTTGGCAGAAAAGAATGCCAAGACTACTTGCAAGATTGATTCTGCAGAAATGAATATCAGCAACTATCATAGTTTTCTTCTTTCTCTGAATGGAATAAGTTCACAAGACATCTCTATATCTCCTGCATATTCTGCTTTGATTTATAACGATTTTCTTGGTCTGCTTGAGGTGTTGAGAAATGCTGTCAATGATCCTAATGCGTTCAATTTGCGTTACGGGACAGTGTTGCAAGATGTTTTTGTACATACCACAAACACATATTATGTCGGTGTTCTTGCCGAGTTGTCTGATTTTCCAAAAAGTTCTTTGGAAACGTATAATCAGATGTCTCCATATTGGTATTATTATCCAAAGGAATATAAATTAGGAGAGAACGCGAAATATTATGAGGAGATTATTAACAGAGAAACTGCATTCGCTGAAGATAAATTGTCGCATTATGAAAGCGTATTAGAAAAAGAAGAAGCGCAGCTTGAAGATATTGAACGTAGGCTGGATGATATGGAAAACGATATGGATAAACAACTTATGCAGATGGAAATAAATATCTATAATGAATTCAAACAGAAGAATGTGATACAAGAAGATGATCATCAATGGCATAAATTGGGAAAGATTGTGCATTGGGGAAGTTATCTTGCATTGAAGTTGGATAACAAGAAAGAAAGTATAGAACAAGGCTTCGACTATAATTCACCGATAACACCTGAAGTTGTCTGCAACGATATAATTTCACAGTTGGATTTATACCAGATGTATCATCCGGAAAGTAAAGATTATGTGGCATCGGTAAAGGCGTTTTATACAGCTATCGCTAAAGAAGAATTAGAATATGCAGGAGTTCTTATCTACGTTTTTAAAGATAATATAGAACATTCTATCTTCAAGTTGGGAGATATCATCATTGGATATGACGGCAAGAAAATCAAAAATATGGCGGATTTAAATGCAGCTTTCAGAATAAACAAATATGGTTCGGTGAAACTGCTCCGTCTTATTGATGGTAATCTTAAAGAGATAGTGCTGCCACAGATAAAAGACACTGATGTCGTAGGCTTTGGAGATTTGACTGAATAATTTTCATATCTATGATAGATTTTTAAACTTTTTTGTTCTATATATAAAACTAATTAAAACGACAAGATGAAAACAAATTACATCCCGCAGCCAGTGGATACAACAGATGTCCAGCTGCCAGAAGAATTGAATCCGCTAGTAGAACAAATCGCTAAAAACGTTCACGAGGTGTGGGCGCAGAGCCGCATGGAACAGGGCTGGGTTTATGGTGAGGAAAGAAACGACACCTTGAAAACTCATCCCTGCCTGATTCCTTACGAGGAACTTCCAGAAGTGGAGAAGGCATACGACCGCGACACTGCACTTGGAACATTGAAACTTATCAAGAAATTTGGATTTAAGATAACGGCTCAATGACTTTGGTGAAAGATTCACAAATTTGTGCAATTAAATGAAGAGAGACAGTCGGACTTTTGATGAAAATCATCCGACTGTCTCTTTATTTTATATATAGTTTTAAGAATGAAATAAATTTCAATAATCCTTCATAATGACGAATATATTTTAGTATATTTCATATATTTGCGGAGAGAAGTAGAAGGTTAAAAGTGGCAGAGTCTCTATGTGATAAAGACTTTATTATTTCTAGTAAATGAAGAGCAATATGAAATACGATGTTTTTATAAGTTATTCTTCGAAAGATCAAAAGATTGTTGAGGGCCTGTGTGCATATCTCGAACAATACAAAATTAGGTGCTTTGTGGCATATAGGGATATTCCAAGAGGTAAACCTTGGCCACCTTATATCCCAGAGGCATTGGAAGAGAGCCGAATGATGGTTGTAGTTTTTTCTGGTAATTTCAATCACTCGGAAGAGGTGGACCGAGAACTCACCATTGCAAGTAAGAAAAAAAAGCCAATTCTCACATTCAGACTTTCAGATGAAGAGTTTAAGGGTACAAAGGAATATTATCTTTCAAATATCAATTGGATAGATGCATTCCCTAATCCTGAGAATGCGTTTAGTGAGGTTACTGACAGTATAGCCAAATTGTTGGATATAAATGTTGATTCAAAGAAGGACTCAATTAGAGAAAAAAGTAACACAAATGAAATTAGTGATAAACTAAAAAATACAATAAAACTTGCAGAATTAGGAGTAGCTCAAGCTCAATATGAATTAGGACTTTCGTATTTTTCAAATACTGATTTTAATTCTGGAGGCGACTTTATGCAAGATTATTCGCAAGCAGTAAAATGGTATTTAAAATCAGCGGAACAAGGTCATATAGAGGCACAAGTGAAACTCGGAATTTGTTATGCAAACGGATTGGGTGTTGATAAAGATGAAAATAAAGCTTATTATTGGTGGCAAAAGGCTGCCGAGCAAGGGCATGAGTTTGCAATTTTTTTTATGAAGTCAAAAGAAAGTCACGGAATAATCGAACAAAGCATAAAAGGTACAATCTCTTCTAAGGATGCTGTTTTAAAATTAAAACAAAAAAACAAATGTAAATTAATCCTAAGGTCGGCTACTCCTAAGCTTGTAGTTATAAAAGCTATAAAAGATGTTTTGAAAATAAGTTTAGTGGAAGCAAAAAATATTGTTGAAAATACCCCTGCTGTTATTTATGAAGCAAATAGGTGGAATCTAATGTCAATATGTAAAAAAATAGAAAATCTATTACCTGATGAACAAGATATGATATTAGAGATAGAAGATTGTTCCGATATAAAGCAATGGATTGGGAATGACGATGGAAAACAGATAGAGCAGGAAAGAATAGAACGAGAAAAACTAGAAGCGGAAGAGAAGAAAAGAGAGGAAAAGGAAGAAAAATGTAAAAAAGGTTTAGGTTTTCTTAATGGTCATGAATACGTTGATCTTGGACTTCCAAGCGGTTTGAAATGGGCAACATGTAATGTAGGAGCAAATAAGCCAGAGGAATATGGAGATTACTTTGCTTGGGGTGAGATTGAGACCAAAGATAAATATACACAAGAAAATAGTCTGACATATGATAAGCCAATGAAGAATATTTCTGGTAATCCTGAATACGATGTAGCTAGAGTTAATTGGGGGAGTAGTTGGAGGATTCCGACAAAAGAAGAGTTGGAAGAATTGGTTGATTATTGTATATGGAAAAGGATGTGTATAAAAGGAGTGTCAGGAGTATTGGTAACTGGACCAAATGGAAATAGTGTTTTTCTTCCTGCGGCAGGCTATTGTGGTGGAACATCAATTGATTATGCTGGTAGCTTTGGAGGTTATTGGAGTTCTACTCCTAATGACTTCTACAATCACCGTGCATATGGTTTCAATTTTTATGCAGCTGATTATGAGAAAGTGGACGACTATGGGCGCGGATACGGTCAATGTATTCGTCCAGTGTCAGAATAAAAGCCGAAATGCATTCAATTCATTTGATTTATTTTCGTCGGGTGATTAAAGAAACCCGACGAAATTTTTTTATATTTGCGGGTATAAGACAAAGGTCTAAAACTGAAAAACAAGAAAGTAAATATTTACTAAAATATCATAATTATGAAAAAAAAGTTTTTTGATATAATAAGCAAGTATTTTGGAAAATTCATAGATTGGTTGATGAGCTTTTCGTTGTTTATTGTGTTTGTTCTTTCATTTTTTATAAAAGAACATAATTTCGTCAAATTATATAATATATCGTTTAAAGTATTGGGAGTATTTGGGATAGCATATTTAATTGTGCTGTTGTTCAGGTTTTGCTGCCAAAAGATTAAGTATGATTATACTTTGGTTAAAGGAAGATTTCTTCATAAAGTGATAAATATAAGTCTGATAATACCGTTTGTTTTAACGTATGTTTTTATGATTTGTGAAATAAAAAGTGTTATTGATGACAAAATTATAAAGACTGAATCAGGATTACAAAATGATAGCATTAATGAATTAAAAGACAAATTATGTTATTTGAGAAGTTGTAATAATTTATATGATTCATTGGATAAGTCTTCATTGCAGTTGCCTTTGGCTAAGGAATTGGTGTTCAGTGAAAATTTATATAAAAAAGTAGAAGATACATTGCTGATTAAAGACACTAGTGCGTTTTACAAAATAGAGTCGTTTGCAAAGTTGGTAGATTGGAAAATTGAATTTGATAGCACAGCAAATGAATATTATTTTTTTAGAGTGGTTGATGAACTTCCTGAAAATATTATTGATGCCAAAAATGAAGAGCCATCATTGTTATGGAGCGTTTATTATCATTATATAGATCCAGGCAATCAGCATATTGCAAGTACAGAAAAAGGAAGGAAGTGGGCTGCTGCTATAGCAATTCTAGGATATTTCTTTTTGAATGGTCTTCTCGTTGCTGTTTTAATAGGCTGGTTCGACCGTCGTCGCGAAGAATGGCTTAATGGTGAAATAAGGTATAAACTTCGACAACTGCCTAAAAACAAGTATGCAGTTGTGATAGGCGCTAATGAGGTAGCACCTTCTGTAATTAAGAATCTTTTGACATCAAGAACTAAAAAAGAACTGAATTTCAAATGTGAAAGAAATAATAAATATATTATTCTTCAAACGAACAGAGATCCTCAGACGGTGAGAGAAGAACTTGCTGTATATATGGAAGATAAAGAATTGCGTAAGGTGATTATATACAAAGCATTGAGAAATTCCAAATCTGAGATTGAAAAGTTGCATTTAAATCATGCTACTGAGATATATGTGTTAGGTGAATCAACATTGATGGATGGAGGAGAGACCTATCACGATGCGATGAATATGAAGTGCGTTAATATTATAGCAGATGTTTTGAGTTCTAAACACAGGCTGAATATTTTTAACAATAAAAGCAAAAGAAAAGTTTGTAAGGTGATGTTTGAATATCAGACTACGTATTCTGTTTTTCAATTTTCAGATGTTTCAGAAAAAATAAAAAATAATCTGGTCTTTATTCCATTTAACAGGTACGAGTCGTGGGCAAGAAAGGTTATGGTTGAGTCTTTTTCTAAAGACGCTGGCGTAAACATAGAATACATTCCTTTAGATGGTTCTGGAATTACTTCAAAATCTTCTGAACATGTACATTTTGTAGTTGTGGGTATGTCGAAGATGGGAATTGCAATGGGATTGCAGGCTATGTTGCAGGCTCACTATCTCAATTATGCAGCTGCTGAAAATATAGAAGATCCTAAAGTTCGTGAAGATAGAAAGGATGCGACTCGTACAAGGATAACATTTATTGATACCAATGCAGACAAGGAAAAGGATTTCTTTATGGGACGCTATGAAAGTCTCTTTAAGCTTGTGCGTCATCGTTATTTCGATGCAAGTAATTTAAAAGAATGTAAATGGATTGATCCGATGAAGGATGAGAACTGCAAATGGAAACATCTTAGTCGTGACGGACAAAATTTCCTTGATATTGAGATTGAATTCGTGAAAGGTGAGTTGGAATCTGAAGGAGTACGTCGCTATTTAAGAAATATATCTGATAAAAATAATGATTTTGTAAAGGAATCAAAGCTTACTATTGCTATATGTTTGACCCAAACACATCAGGCTATAGCTGCTAGTTTGTACATGCCAATTGAAGTTTATGGTAAAGTTCAGCAGATTTGGGTTTATCAGAGGGAAGCATCGGATATTATAAACAACCTGAATGATACTAAGACAAAAGATGAGAGGTATAAAAAACTTCGTCCGTTTGGTATGCTTTATGGTGAATATATGAGTGATAGGGCCCAGTACCTAAGAGCCTTGCTGGTAAATGGATCTTATGATATAGGTGTCAATGGTGGGAAATATTCTGTCATTAATATGGTTGATAAGAAAACCTATAAACATATAAGGGAAACCTGGGGAATATTGTCTTTGGACAAAAAGTTTTCTAATAGATATTTTGCGGATTCTATTTATCTTAAAGTTAGAAGTGTGATGAAAGATGATGATACAAAAAAGGTTAGAAGTGTGATGAAAGATGATACAAAAAAGAATGAGCTGGTTGTTACATATAGGAGAGTTTTTGATTTGTTGAAATCTGATGTGGAATTTTTAGAAAATTTGAAACCCTTAATGGGTAACGACGAATTGGCTATTAGCGAACATAATCGCTGGGATATTCAACAATTATTATTTGGCTATTCTCCGTGTTGTGATAAAGTGGATAAGGAGTTTAAAAAACTGAATGGAAAGTTGGATAAAGATGAAAGAAATGCATGGAGAGAAAAATATGTAAAAGACAACTTTAAAGACAATGACATTATTAAGGGATGGGGTGATTTGTCTCCATTACAACAATTGAAAGCAAAGGATGAAGAGTCTTATTCTAAAACATCATATGGTATATATGATAAAAAGAAGAAAGATTTCAAAGAAGGTGTTAATAGACTTCATCCAAATATTTGTGAATTTGAACATCTCAGTGAAATAGATTCTGGTGCTAAAGACTATGACAAAACTCTTAATAATGCTATACCAAGAATATTGGAACTTGTAGATGGTTATAACACTAAATTACAATGAGATTGACTATTGTTGGTATTTAAGATAATTAGTATATGAAACCACAAAGAATAATTCTTGTTAGACACGGTGAGTCGCAGGCAAATGTTGACAAATATCTTTTTGGAAAGATACCTGATTATACAATAGAACTAACGGAAAAAGGATGCAAGCAAGCTATAGAAGCAGGACAGCAACTGCGTGACTTGGTTAAAGAAGAGTCGTTGTATTTTTATGTCTCTCCTTTCTGGAGAGCAAGAGAAACTTTTGAATGTATTGCAAATGCATTTCCTCGTACGCAGTTTGACTATAGTGAAGAACCTAGACTTCGCGAGCAGGAATGGGGATACCTCAGATCGAATGAAGAGTTTGATAAAATATGTCGTGAACGTAAAGAGTATGGTATATTTTATTATCGTATTCCTGGCGGTGAAGCGGCGACTGATGTGTATGATAGGGTAAATGACTTGTTGGGAAGCATGTATCGTGATTTCTCCTCTCCAGATTATCCGCAGAATTGTGTGCTTGTAACACATGGACTTACAATCCGACTTTTTTTGATGAGATACTTCCATCTTACCGTGGAAGATTTTGAGAGAATGCTTCCGCCACGTAATTGTGCTCTCGTAATATTGGAACTTCAGCCAGACGGCAAATATGAACTTAAAACTGATATATCTTATTCAGAAGAAATGCCTCATTACTCAAGGCCAATACGTCTGTAGAGTGGTTTGTGGCTTAATTAGACTGTATATATCTTTTTCTTGCAGATACTGTCGTGTTATTTTGGCTTTTTAAAATTGGGAACGATATACTTGTTTACACCAAATTTATAATTTCATACAAGTCAACAAAAAAACAGAGTATTTTCTTATGCTCTGTTTTTGTATATATATTTATGTAAAGTCTCTTTAATGATATTGTTAAATTTTGATTCCCTCAAAATCATTTTATGTAATCTGATGGATTCATCATACCGATGCTTATTTGTCAAATATTCTTCCTTTGAATAAGGTGAAACTTTTATATCTCCATCTTGGTATATTGCATACACTCTATTTCCTATAAATCCAACAGCATATATCATATTGTAATCATTAGACGAATGATGGAATCCTATTATTTGGTCAAAAGCAAATTTGGTTAAGCGTTTTCTTTGAGGGGTAAGAATGGTATACTTATGATTAAATATGGATTGAATTATTTTGTATTTATATCCTGCATCCCCAATCACTTTGTATTGTTGTTTTTTCTGTCGATATGGAAGCTTTGAAAAACGAAATTCAAGAATCATAAAAATTTCTTCGTCATCTTCAAGTATAAAATGATAGTAATCAAGTTTACCTATTGTTCCAATATCATAAACACCCCGTTCTGGTAGATTTAATTTAACGTAACTATATTTCAAAAAAAATCAATGAATTATATAAAAGCTTGATTTTTAATGATATGACAACTAGTATATATCATTTGAATATTTATTTAGGAAAGGATAGGAAAAATTGGTTCGAAAAAGAAGTTGTGAATTTCATTGAAAATTGTCAACTTACGCAGTTGGATTATTGTGAACTTCTTAGACAATATGATCTTTATGAATCTGATAAGGATGCATACTTTAATCTTATAAAAGACTATAGAAATTTGAGTGAAATATTAGGGGATGAAGATGTGACACATGTGTATAAAATTTTTTTGGAAGGATATAAAAAAAACGAAACAAAATGGAAAGTTTCAGGTGAAGAAAAAAAACTTGTAATGAGATTGAACAAGCAATATCACACTCTCCTTCAACGAAGTAAAAAACATCATCTCAAAGAAAACCAACAATAAAATCAATTTGGATTTCGCTTATGTCTGTTATAATACAGTGAAGGTTTCTTATAAACCTATGGCGTTTCTGCCTGCTGTGAATGTTGATGTGCAGATAAGAGTAAGTGACAATTATAGGATAGTACTTTCTTATGATACTAATCCTGCCGTTGATATGATGATAAGAGGTTTGGCGTCATTCCTTGATTCTAATATTCCTAAAGATATTGTAGTGCTCGACACTGCTGCTCATCTTGCTGTAATATATCTC
This sequence comes from Bacteroidales bacterium, assembly GCA_045655965.1. Taxonomy (GTDB): domain Bacteria; phylum Bacteroidota; class Bacteroidia; order Bacteroidales; family F082; genus Limimorpha. The sequence goes on from JAZOQH010000022.1 coordinate 32,798, forward strand.
GATAAAATAGAACAACTACAAAAACCTTTGGAAATGACAGAACTGAAGCAGATTTATTTTGAAGAAGAAAATGTTTGTGCGGAGATAATTCTCAAAACCAACTGATAGATTTAATCCGAATCATTGCTCTATAATAATGATTCGGATTTTTTAATTAATTAAATTTATCAAAAATGAAACATTATTTGTCAATCGTAGCATTGCTTTTCATGGCAATCAATTTTGTCTCCTGTTCCACGACAAAGGTTCGAACAATCTACTGTCCGGAAAGGGATTATTATAATGATACTTTTTGCGTCAAGGAATATGAAGAGAAGGAAAATCCTTATGTGTTGAAGAGCAAGCGTGACTATAGCATAAAAGTGAAGTCTATAACCAAAGGCTGCAGGAATGATTACGAGAGAATATGCGCCATCTATAAGTGGATATGTGATAATATCCAATATGATACCTCGTATGAGATTTATGATGCCGATCGTTGCTATAAAAATAAGAAAGGCGTATGCTCTGCTTATTGCAACTTGTTCTATTATATGGCAAAAGCGGCGGGTGTCAGAACGGTGATTGTCAATGGCTCTGCTAAAGGTTTTGGAGGTATTGGTGGTCATGTCTGGATATTTGCATATATAAATAAAAAACAGGGAATTCTGCTAGACCCTACTTGGGGAGCTGGTGGCATTAGCAGTGCTGACGGAAAAACTTTTATTAAAAGTAAAGATTGCTGGGAATGGTTTAACGTCGATCCGAAGTCTCTGATAAAGACTCATTTCCCGGAAGATGAGTCGTATCAGTTTCTCGAAAAACCTGTAACATTAGAGGAATTTACTGAAAATAATTATACTAATTGATAATAGATTGTGTTATATTTGTTAGTCCATATCGTAAAATTAAAACCTTAAAACTATGTTAACAATTATTTGTATTACAGCTTTGGCTTATTTCATTATGGGTAAGGATTTCAACCCTCTTCTGGAAAGAATCAAAAACACAGATTGGCGTGCTGAGACCGACAAGTTGTTTAAAAAGTTACGTCCATATGCTATAAAAGTGGGACGTGCAGCAGCGACGCCATTGTTGCAATTGTGGTATGTGTTGCGCGATGCCAATACTCCGACAAAAGACAAGGTCTTGATTTATGCGGCTATAGTATACACAATATTGCCAATAGACTTGATTCCAAGAAGAGTGTATAGATTGCTTGGCGTCTTGGATGATGGCGCAGCCGTCATGTTCGTGTATAAAAAGATTAAAGACAAAATTACTCCTGAAATAATGATGAAGGTTGAAGATACTCTCAACGACTGGTTCGGAGTGGAGTATGAGGTTATAGAATAAAAATAGACGCTTTATTGTCAACGGCAGGATTCTAGAAATTCTGCCGTTTTTTTATTAATAAAATTTTACAAATGATGATAGATATGTAATATGTCTCTTCTCTATATGAGAAAATAACAAATAAATAACAATACTATGAAAACATTATCTAAAATTTTTCAGGCTTTACTCGGTGTGGTGGCCTTGTCGTTAACAGCCTTAATCGCTGGCGGTCGTCTTGCTTGGCGTTCTATTAGAAACAGATGGAAAATAGCTTCCAAGTGGGTGCGCCGAACAATAGTGACATCATTTTTTCTTATAGCTCTCGCTTTTGCAGCTCTTGTCGCTTATGCTATTTATGATGATGCGATGGGAAGATGGTATTCCGATAAAAGGCTTTCTGATGATGTAGTGGTATATTATTTTTCAGATGATACTTATCGTGTGTATAATAAATCAACAGAAAAATATACTACTCCAAGAATAGATTGGGTGACAGATGCTGCATCTGGCGACTCCTTGGGTGTTTATGCGGTTGGTGGCAGACGTGGTTATATCAATGTCAAGAATGGTGAAATAATTATAAACGCGAAAACAAATGACTATGAAAAGGCTTGGGTTTTCTCAGATGGTCTCGCAGCTGTCATGAAAGATGGCAAAGTGGGATTTATCGATGTGAATAATAAACTCGTGATACCATTCCAATTCGATTACTCTGATAAATGCATTATGTATGAAATTGGTTATCTGTTCCATGACGGATATTGTGTGATGACAAACAAAGACGGCAAGTTCGGTTTGATTGACATCAGTGGCAATTGGGTTGTAGAACCTGAATATGACGAATTGTGGAATGCACACAAAACCGGCAACAGAATAGTTGTCAACGATGGTAAACATGGTGTGTTAGATTCTTGCGGCAATGTGGTTTATCCTGCTGAATATTTCTGCATAGATATTTGGGAAGATGGCTTTGTGCTTACCAAAGATGGCAGGAAATGGCAGGAGGATTATGAAGGCAATATCGTTAATCCATTTGTTATAGATGGTGTTAACGGCTATATGAAATATCCTGTATCATACAGTAATGAGAATGGTGTTGAGTATGCTTTGTCCGATTATGCGGAATATTTTGTCAATAGAAATAGCGGAATAATGAATCGTATTACAGGAAGGCCTATTACTCCAGCATTGTTTGAGGATGTCAATATGATATCAGATAAATTGTTTGAGGTTCAAGATGCTGAGACATACGACTGGTATATCATTGACATTGATGGTAATATTGTAAAATAAACTTAAAGTCTAACTTGTTGTCTTGTAGTCTCGTTGTCTTGTAGCCTTTTAACAAGTTCTTCAACATCAAGACTTTCTCCCTTAATGGTGATGTGTGCTTGTTCGTAGAATTTCATCCTGTCGCCATAATGTTTATTGACGAATTCAATGACCTCTTGTTCGCTTTTTCCTTCGATGAGAGGTCTTTTCTTTTTCGACTGCATAAGACGGTGGACTGCAGTCATGGGGGCGACCTTTAAAAATACCGTCGTTCCGTTTTCGTTCATCCATTCCATATTGTCGTAAAAACATGGAGTGCCGCCACCTGTTGCGATGATGACGTTAGATAAATTCGCTGTGTTTTTAAGAAGTTGTGATTCTAGTTTACGAAACGCTGCTTCGTCATATTTATGAAAGAAATCCTGAACGGAAATCTTATATTTCTCTTCGAAGAGTTTGTCTAAGTCAATGCCTTGCCACGCCATCTTGTTTGCAAGATGCTTCAGCGCCGACGATTTGCCGGATCCCATATAACCGATGAGGTATATTCTTTGACTGTTGGCTGTTGAACTCTGAACTTTGAACATTGAACTATGAATTTTTAGTTTAGAGTGTAGAGTTTAGAGTTTAGAGTTTAGAGAAACATCTCTACACACTACACACTACACTCTAAACTCTACACACTACACATTATTTCAATTCCAAGAGGACTATGTTCTCAACATGGTGTGTATGAGGGAACATATCTACAGGTTGAACTGCTTTCACTTCATACATTGAATCAAGGAGTTGAAGGTCGCGGGCTTGTGTCGCTGGGTTGCAGCTGATATAGACAATCTTCTTAGGTTGAATTTTAAGAAGTTGTTCCACGACTTTCTCGTGCATACCTGCGCGTGGTGGGTCGGTGACGACGAAGTCAGGACGGCCGTTGGCTTCGATGAATTCGTCAGTGAATACTTTCGCCATATCGCCAGCGTAGAATTTCACATTATTAATATTGTTGAATTCGCTGTTGATCTTAGCGTCAGCGATAGCTTCTTCAACATATTCAACACCAACGACTTCTTTAACGAAACGAGCGAAATATAAAGCGATTGTACCTGTACCTGTGTAAAGGTCGTACATGAGTTCATCGCCTTTTACGTCAGCCAAATCGAATGCAGCTTTGTAAAGACGTTCGCCTTGATATACGTTTGTCTGGAAAAAAGAGACAGGACCGACTCTGAATTTAAGATCGTCGTGACCTTCGCGAGGAGCTTTCATTGTCTCGATGAGACATTCTTCTCCATAGACGTTTTCGAAAGGAAGGTCGGTGATGATGTCGTTGAATTTGTTGTTGATGACCAACATGATAGAAATGATTTCAGGGAAACGTTTTTGTAACTCAGGAATCATCACGTTTCTAATAAGGTCGTTTTCTTCGTTGATGACAACGATGACCATGAATTCGCCTTTGCCGTTGCAGCGGATGATGACGTTACGCATCAGACCTACGTGGGCGCGTACGTTATAGTATGATAATTTGTGTTCTAATGTGAAATCTTTGATAAACAATCTGATGGCATTAGAAGGATCTTGTTGAAGATAACATTTCTCGATGTCGATGACTCTGTCGAAGAGACCAGGAAGGTGATAGCCGAAACCTTTGACTGCTTCTTCATCGTGAGTGCCAGCAGGAGCGCCGTCGATGAGCCATTTACGATTTGAGAAGCTGTATTCCAATTTGTTACGATAGAAATATTGTTTCTCTGAACCTAAGATAGGAAGTATCTCTGGATATTCCACTTTAGCGATTCTGTCGAGGTTGTCCTTGACTTGTTTTTGTTTGTAATGAAGTTGCCATTGATAGTCGATGTGCTGCCATTTGCAACCGCCGCAGAGACCGAAGTGTTGGCACACTGGCTCGACGCGTTTGTCAGACATCTGCTTGAAGTTGACGATTTTGCCTTCGAAGCAATTTTTCTTTTTCTTAAAGACTTGTAAGTCAACAATGTCACCCGGAGCACCGAATGGGATGAAAACTACTTTGTCATCAGGTTTGGCAACGCTCATGCCTTCTGCGCCAGCGTCGATGATGCTGACGTCTTCTAAAAATTCAGGTTGTCTTATCTTCTTTTTCATGTTGCAAAGATAAGAAAAGGCTAAAGACTAAAGACAAAAGGCTAAAGATTTTTTTAGGCAGTGAGCATTGAGCTATGAGTTATGAGCATTTTTTGCTCAAGGTTCGCAGCTCATTGCTCGTAGCCCCAATGCGTTAGGGATTGGAGCGGCATCCTTTGTGAGCGGAACGGGAACGAGTTTCGGGAACGGTGACGAGGTCACTGAGCCTGTCGAAGTGCCGAGGTCCGATTTTGAGAAGCGAGACGGAAACATGGCGAGCAAAGATATAGCGGAAAGCCCGACGGCAGAGCCGGAAGCGGAGCCGGAACGCCCAAATTAGCTATCAGCTGTCAGCCATCAGTGTCAGAGTTCAAAGTTCTTAGTTCAAAAATAATTCCTCATTCCTAACTCCTAATTCCTAATTAAAATGTATCTTTGTAAAAACGAAAATCCAACAAAAATGAAGATACTTCCTGTAGAAAAGATAAGAGAAGCGGATGCTTTTACAATTGAAAATGAACCTATTGACTCGATAGACTTGATGGAACGTGCTGCGTCGAAGGTGTATGAATGGTTCTTGAAACGCTGCAAAACCAAGGAAGTCTCCGTTAAGATTTTTTGTGGTATAGGCAACAATGGCGGCGACGGTCTCGCTCTCGCGAGGATGCTTTATGCGACGAATATAATTCCGCAGGTTTTTGTTGTCCGTTATTCGGAAAAGATGAGCGCCGATTGCGAGGTGAATTTCAATAGATTGAATGAAGAGTCCGATGTCCCGATGTATGACATCGTTTCCGAAAACGACTTCCCTCAGATATATGACAACGACATCGTCATCGATGCAATATTCGGTTCTGGATTGAACAGGCCAATCGAAGGATTTACAGCGGAATTGATAAAATATATTAACAAATCCAACGCGATAAAAATCGCAATTGATATTCCATCTGGATTAATGGCGGTCAGCGGTCAGCGGTCAGCAGTCAGCGGTCGGCAGTCAGCAGTCAGCAGTCAGCAGTCAACGGTCAATGGTCAACAGCCAATAGCCAAAGTCGATTACACTTTGACATTTCAATTTCCGAAGCTTGCTTTCATGTTTCCAGAATATGACGCTTTCGTCGGTAAGTGGGAAGTTCTTGATATAAATCTTCATAAGGATTTTATAGATAATGTTGAGACATTGAATTTCTTTACGACTGATGATGTGGTTCGACCGATAATGCGTAAGCGTGCGAAGTTTTCGCATAAAGGTACTTACGGTCATGCCTTGTTGGTGGCGGGTAGTTCTGGTAAGACAGGAGCAGCACTTCTCTCGGCGGAGGCGTGCATGAGAACAGGCGTAGGATTGTTGACGGTTCATCTGCCAAAGGATGCGTTATTGCCAATGCAGACGTATCTTCCTGAAGCAATGACAGATATAGATAAATCGGATACACATTGTTCTGAAATAAATGATATTCTTTCATATACTGCGATAGGAGCGGGGCCTGGCCTCGGTAAGAATGAAGAGACGGTGACGCTTTTGAAGAAGATAATACAAGAGGCTACACAGCCTTTGGTGTTGGATGCAGATGCGTTGAATATCATATCGGACAATCCTACATGGTTGTCGTTCTTGCCTGATAACACTATACTTACGCCACACCCTAAGGAGTTTGAGCGTCTCTTTGGCAAGACGTTTAATTCTTACGAGCGTCTTGAACTTCAGAGGAAGATGTCGGTGGCGCATAATATAATCATTGTGCTTAAAGGAGCACATACTGCCATTACGTTCCCTAATGGAACCTGTTTCTTCAACTCGACGGGTAACCCTGGAATGGCGACGGCTGGCAGCGGTGATGTCTTGACTGGTATTATCTTGTCGCTTCTTGCTCAGAGATATACGCCTCAAGAAGCAGCATTGCTCGGAGTTTACATCCACGGACATGCTGGTGATATGGCAGCACAGGAATTGGGAATGGAGTCGATGCTGGCAAGAGACATCACGAGAAATATCGGAAAAAGTTTTGTTTAGAGGAAATAGAGGAGAAGATGTGAAAAGGGAATAGAGGATTTTCATGGAATTCTACGGAAATAAATTTAGTTAGAGAATGGTGCGTATTAGTGGAAAAATATTTTTTTCTTCGAATAACATTAAAGGATGATATCCGTTATTTATAAAAACAATGTCTCACTTAATAAAACAACAAGAAATAGATAATCTTTACTTTTTTATAGAAAAAATATTGTATTTTTGTTAATCAGAAAAAATGACTATGGTTAAGACAAGTATTCTTTGGGCTGATGATGAGATAGAACTCCTCAGACCACATATTTTATTCTTGGAAAAGAAAGGTTATGAAGTAGTTACGACCAATAATGGCAGTGAGGCATTGGACTTGGTTCGTGAACGTCATTTCGATATAGTTTTTTTAGATGAGCAGATGCCCGGCATCTCAGGCGTGGAGACTCTTGAAAGAATCAAAGTGGAATATCCGAACCTTCCTATCGTGATGATTACCAAGAGCGAAGAGGAAAGCATCATGGAAGACGCAATCGGAAGTAACATCGCCGATTATCTTATAAAACCAGTTAATCCAAACCAGATTCTTCTTTCTTTGAAGAGAAACCTTGAAAAGAAACAACTCGTTGACGAGAAATCGACATCCAAATATCAACAGGAATTCCGTAAGATAGGCATGGACATAAACAACAATCTTAACTATAACGAATGGATTGATGTCTATAAAAATCTTACACGCTGGGATCTGGAACTGCAGAAGTCTAACGATGACGGCATCAAGGAAATTCTTTCCATGCAGAGAAAAGAAGCCGACAATATGTTCTGCCGTTATGTTGAGAAAAGATATATCGATTGGATTCAGCCAAACAGCGACGACAAACCGACTCTCTCTCATACCTTGATCAGAGATAAGGTCATACCTCGTCTTGATGAAAGCGACAAACCATTGTTCTTCATCTTAATAGATAACCTCCGCTATGACCAATGGAAGGCAGTACAGGCATTGCTCGAACCATATTTCAGGACAGAAAACGATGATATCTATTATAGCATATTGCCTACAACAACACAGTATGCGCGTAACTCCATATTCGCAGGATTGATGCCTCTCGAGATACGTCGTCGTTATCCTAAATACTGGGTCGATGAAGAAGATGAAGGCACTAAGAATCAATATGAAGGCGAGTTGTTAGGAGAACAGTTGCGTCGTTATGGTAAGAATATAAAATATTCATACAACAAAGTGCTTAACCTGGCTGCAGGAAAGAAACTCGCGGAGCAGATGTCTAACCTTATGCTGAACAAACTCAATGTGATAGTATATAATTTTGTTGATATGCTCTCACATGCTCGTACTGAAATGGAAATCATCAGGGAACTCGCTTCAGATGAAGAAGCATACCGTTCGTTGATGCTCTCTTGGTTCGAACATTCTTCGCTTTTCGATATCATGAAATTCATCTCGCAAAAATCATGTAACGTGATTGTCACTACCGACCATGGTTCTGTTTGGGTGAAAGATGCGATTAAGATTTTGGGCGACAGAGATGTCAATACCAACCTTCGTTATAAATATGGCAAGAGCTTGAAATATAATGCGAAAGAAGTCTTTGAAGTGCGCGATCCAGAAAAGATATTCTTGCCTAAGGTGAATATCAGCACATCATTCGTTTTTGCTCGTTCTAACGATTTCTTCGCATATCCTAATAACTACAACTATTACGTTAACTATTACAAAAACACATTCCAGCATGGCGGTATCTCGATGAATGAGATGCTGATACCAGTGGCTTATTTGAAAAGTAAATAAATATTAACAATGCAAGACATAACATTTGAAATAAACAATATTGAAGAATTGTCAAAAGTATCTGATTTACTTTTGGATTGGCGTGAAAAGTCAAATATTATCGCATTTTATGGAACTATGGGAGCAGGGAAGACCACTCTCGTGAAAAACCTTTGTCAGAAACTTGGTGTCAGCGATGAGGTCAACAGTCCAACCTTCGCTTTGGTTAATGAGTATCAGACAGAAACATTCGATTCTATCTTCCATTTCGATTTCTATAGAATTAAAAGTCTGGAAGAGGTCTTCGATATAGGTTACGAAGATTATTTCTATGGCGGAAGTCTATGTCTTCTCGAATGGCCGGAGCTCATAGATCCTCTTATGCCAGAGCATTTTATCAAAGTTGAGATTACTCATGGTGATACAGATACCAGTAGAAAAATAAGATGTTCATTAGTGTAAATGTAATCATCTGTTAGCAAATAAAAGGCTGCTCAATAATTTGGGCTGCCTTTTTTATTTTTATATTATAATTATGAAAAGAATGCTTGATTTTTAAGTTAAAATGAGTAACTTTGTAAGTTGATTTTATTAACTTAAAAAATCAGTTTAAGTCATCATCGGTTTTATACTTTATGATTGAAAATCTATAAGAAACGATGATGATGAGCAGAAAGATTAAGAATTTTATATTGTAATATTATGAAAAAGATAGTTTTTGTAGGAAGTGGCGCTATATCAACAGCAATTGGTAACGTTTTGTCAAGAAAAGCTGTTTATGATGTCACATTGCTTTCTATCGAGCAGGAAGTTGTTGATTCAATAAATAACGACAGAGTTAACATCGCATATTTTCCAAATGTCAAATTATCGAGAAATATAAAGGCTACAACAGATATAGAAATTTTAAAGGAAGCTGATATAATCTTCATGGGTATTCCTTCTACAGCTGTTGTGGGTTATCTTAAGGATAATCAGAAATATATAAATCCAAAATCCATAATAGTCAATTTGGCGAAAGGTTTTGGCAAGGACGACAGACTCATTCCAGAGTGTCTGTTGGAGTTTATGCCAAATCCAATCCTCACCATGAAAGGTCCTTCTTTCGCTCGCGAAATAATAAACCGTCAGGAGACTGGCTTCACACTCGCTGCTCAAAATAGCGATTATTTCAATGAAGTCGCTGAGATTTTTGAAAGTACAAATATCCACTTCGATTTCTCAAACGATATGCTTGGCGTTGAATTCGCTAGTATTATGAAAAATATATACGCAATCGTAATAGGAATGCTCGATGCTAACTACGATTCTCCAAATCTCAGATCTCTCGTCATTACAAAGTCAATCAATGAGATGCGTAAACTGATGCTCTCTTTCGGCGGACAAGAAATAACAATGTTCAACTATTGCGGTTTCGGCGATTTCTCGCTCACCGCTCTCAACGACATGAGCCGTAACAGAACACTCGGACTTCTCATCGGCAAGGGCTTCTTCAATAGCGGCATCTCTGAAAAAGTGGTGCTAGAAGGTCGTATCGCAGTCGATGTCTTCTATCAGAAAGTACAAGACAGTCATATAGATATAAGCGCATTCCCAATCATGTCGGAATTGTATCACGTATTCAATGACAACGACTACCCAACAAAGAAATTTGTTAAGAATATCTTAAATAAAATTAAGTAACTTTCAATTCTCAGTTTTCAATTTGAATAATGGGTGTCGTTGTTCGTCAGAGTATTAAAGGTTCAATAATGAATTATCTAGGGGTGATAGTTGGATTCTTCACCACCTTTTTCATTGTGACCAAATATCTTACGACAGAGGAAGTGGGCCTTACTCGCGTCCTCGTCGATGCCTCTATTCTTTTGTCGGGACTCGCTCAGCTTGGAACGAGCACCTCGGCAATGCGTTATTATCCGTATTTCAAAGATGAAAAAGAACGCGACCACGGATTCTTCGGGTGGTCGGTGATTATCCCTTTCGTGGGATTCATCATTTTCTCGATACTTTTCTTTGTCTTCAAACAACCGATAGAAAATTACTTCTCGCAAAATTCGGAACTCTTCGTCGATTACATTTATTTTGTTATACCGATGTCGTTCTTTATGACGTATCTGCTTGTTTTTGAGACTAATTCAAATCTGCTGATGCGAATCGTCATACCAAAGTTCATAAGAGAAGTGGGAATACGTCTCATGACATTGGTGGTTTATCTTCTCTATGCCTTTGATGTCATCAATCTTGATGGTATGGTGATAAGTCTCTGTCTTACATACGGAATCGCGACTTTGTTGAATATCATTTATCTATTTTCGCTTAAAAAGGTCTCTTTCAAAATAGAACCGGCGTATGTCTCAAAATGGCTGCGTAAAGACTTCATCTTCTATACATTATTCTTGATAGCGACTTCCTTGGCGGGAAACCTTATTCCAGTGTTGAATACATTTTTTGTCTCGGGAAAACTTGGTCTTGCCGTCGCTGGTATCAACACGATTGCGGTCTATATTGCAAGTATGGTAGAGATTCCTTATCGTTCGCTCGCTGCTATATCACGACCTCAAATCTCTCAAGGAATGAAAGATAATAATATGCTGGAAGTCAATAATATGACAAAGAATGTCTCCTTGCATCAGTTTATGGCTTCAATGTTTATCTTCTTCCTTATATGGATAAACATTGACCTCGTCTATGCTTTGATACCTAACGGAAATGTATATGATGAAGCTAAGTTCGTCGTTTTGATTCTATCTGCCGTTAAAATAATTAACACTTCTCTTAATGTAGGTGCGACAGTTCTGAGTTATTCGAAATATTATTATTACTCGCTTTTATTCACGGTGATTCTGACTGTCACGGCGATTTATATGAATATCAAACTGATACCTATTGGGGGAATGGAAGGAGCAGCTCTTGCATCCCTGATTTCTTATATCGTTTATTACACTTTCCTTTTAACATTTGTCAATTGGAAAATTAAGGTGTCGCCGCTTTCAATGAAAGAACTCTATACAGTGATAATAATACTTTCTTTGTTTGCAATAGATTGGTTGTTAAAGACTTATATGTCAAAACATCTGATTTTGATGTTTGATGTAGAATTGATTGGAAAAATATTGGATTCTGTTGTAAGAACATCGCTTCTTTCAATAATAGGAATAGTAATTATATATAAATCAAAGATTTCAAAACAAGTAAATGACATTATTGATAAGTTTTTATCAATGTTAAAATTAATATAGAAACAATATGAAAGTTATAATAGTAGGACCAGCACATCCTTACAGAGGCGGTATTGCGGCTTTCACCGACAGATTGGCGACGGAATTCGTTGCTGAAGACGTTGATGTTGAGCTATATACATTTACCTTGCAATATCCTGCCTTTCTCTTTCCCGGGAAAACTCAATATTCTGACGGACCAGCTCCGGAAAATATTAAGATATACCGTAAGATTAACTCTGTCAATCCTTTGACATGGATTAAGACAGCAAAAGAAATACGCAATAAGAAACCGGATATTGTTTTGTTCGCATACTGGATGTCGTTCTTCGCTCCATGTTATTCGAGAATGGCAAAGATAATATCCAAGAACAAGACAACGCGTTGCATCGGTTTGGTTCACAATATGTTGCCACATGAGAAATCGATTCTCGATATATTGTTCTCACCTCGTTTCGTGAAATCGATGGACGCATTTGTAGCTCTTTCAAAATCTGTTTTGGCAGACGTTTCAAAACTCGACAAGAAATCAAAACCAAAACTATTCTCACCACATCCATTGTACGACCATTATGGTGACAGAGAAGATAGAACATTGGCGCTGAGCAGTTTATATTTAGATGACAGATATAACTATCTTCTTTTCTTCGGATTGATACGCGAATACAAAGGACTCGATTTGTTGCTTAAAGCGATGGGAGATGAGCGAATTGATGAATATCCTGTCAAGCTTATAGTGGCTGGTGAGTTCTATGAGAAGAAAGAACCTTATCTTCAACTGATTGACGATTACAAAATTAACGACAAGGTTATCATTTGCGACAAATATATTCCAGATGAGGAAGTGAAAAATTTCTTCAATCTCGCAGATATGGTCGTGCAGCCATATAGATCGGCTACGCAGAGCGGCGTTACTCAGGTCGCATATCATTTTGAGAAACCTATGCTTGTTACAGATGTAGGCGGTTTGCGTGAAATAGTCCCAGATGGAAAAGTGGGATATGTCGTTGAACCTCATCCATCTAAAATTGCTGATGCTATATGTGACTTCTACGATAACAACAGAAAAGAGACATTTGAAGATAATATCATAGAGGAAAAGAAAAAATACGAATGGTCGAAGATGACAGCAACGATAATGAAGTTGTACAACGACACCTTAAATAAATAATGATGATGAAGAAACTGATATCGCTTTTGACAAAAATATTTCCACGACAAGTCCTGATAAAATTCAGTTATTTGTTCAGCATTTTGATAAGACCATTTTATTGGGGAAACAAAGTGGAATGTCCTGTTTGCGGCAAGCATTTCCGTAAGTTCTTGCCTTACGGCTATGGTGAAGCGATGGATAACAGATTGTGTCCTAATTGTTTGTCATTAGAACGACATCGTCTTCTTTGGTTGTATCTTAAAGAGAAGACTGGTTTCTTTACTGATAGTTTGAAGGTGCTGCACTTTGCTCCTGAGCAGCCTTTCTTAAAGAAATTCAAGAGTCTGAAAAATCTTGACTATACTACTGCCGACCTCGATTCTCCAATAGCTGACTTGCATCTTGACGTCACTAAAATAGATTTGCCTGATAACACTTACGATGTCGTTATTTGCAATCATGTCTTGGAACATGTTGACAATGTCGATAATGCATTTTCAGAAATAAAGAGAATCTTGAAACCGGGCGGCTGGGCAATCTTGATGGTACCTATAAATCCTAATGTCGATACTTTTGAAGATCCTACAATTACTGACCCAAAAGAAAGACAGCGACTTTTCGGTCAGTATGACCATGTACGTCAGTTTGGTAGAGACTATGCTGATGTCTTGGCAAAGGCAGGATTTAAGGTTGATACCGACAGATTATATTACGAGATACCAGAAAACCAACGCGACAGAATGCGACTCGCACGTCCGGGAGAAGAACTTGTTTATAGAACTTTAAAACTTTAGAATTTTAGAACTTTAGAAAAATATCATAATATCATCAGATTCTAAAATTTTAGAATTCTAGAAATTCAAGTGTATTTAAAAAGGTGATTGGGAATATTATGCCAATCACCTTTTTTATAAGTTAGTAACTTTAGCTACCCTTACTCTTCTAAAATTCTAGAATTCTATTAATAAAATTCCGGGTGCATTTCTTTGAATTTCTGTTCGAAGTCCCAGAAGCGTCTGATGCTTTTCTTGCTCCAGTCTAATCTCAATTCATCTTTTTCCTCTTCTGTGAGATGCCAGTCGATGTTGCTGTTATGCAGACGTTGTGTCAATGTGTACATCATCAATGCTGCAGAAACGCTGATGTTGTAACTCTCTGTAAAACCGAACATTGGAATCTTTACATACATATCTGCGTTTTCTAATGCATATTGACTTAAACCTGTTTTTTCTGTGCCGAATACGATAGCAACAGGTTCGTCCAATGGCAATTCTTCAGGAGTGAAGTCGTTTTGATGAGGGCATGTCGCTACGATTTTGTAACCTTTTTTATGCAGATTGTCGAAAGCTTCTGGAGTGTTGAAATCGTTTTCGTTATATTTCTTTAAGTCGAGCCATTTGATGCTGCCGACCACGATGTCAGGATTTACGTTATAAACCCAGCGGTTTTCGATGACGTGAATGTCCTGGATTCCGTTGATGTCGCAGCTTCTCAACACAGCGCTAGCGTTATGTGACTGGTAAATATCTTCAAGGACGACAGTGACGTGGCGAGTTCTGTAGTTCAAGACCTCTTCGAAACGTTTCTGTCTTTCTTCTGTTGTATATTGTTTTAAGAAATTGTATAACTCTCTATCTTTCGGTGACATATCTGTTTTTAATTTGTGAAAATATAATTGGCAAAGATAAGAAAAAAAGTCAGAATCTCAAAACATTCTGTAGTTCTGAGATTCTGAGATTCTGAGATTCTGAGATTTTGGGTTTCTAAAAAACTTGTTGTCTTGTAGTCTCGTTGTCTTGTAGTCTTCTATTTATACATCTCATTCCACCATGAGTCGTCGCCTTTGAGGTGTTTCTCCCACCATGCCATGATGGTCTTATGCCATTTGATACGTTTTTGATAGTCTCTGATATGGTGGTCTTCGCCTTCAACTTGTACCAACTCGCATTCTTTGCCGAGGAGCTTCAATGCTGTGTAGAGTTGTATGCTTTCGCCAACAGGTACGTTGGTGTCTGATGATCCGTGTAAGAGGAGGAGAGGTGTGTTGACTTTGTCGGCGTTGAACAATGCGCTCTGTCCGACGTACATCTTTTGGTTATCCCATGGGAATGTGCCCGCAGCTGCGACGGTGTTGTATCCCCATCCCCAGTAACCTTCGCCCCAGTATGATGAGATGGAACTGATACCAGCGTGTGATATTGCTGCTGCGAAAATATCAGTGCGTGTTGTCAATAACTCAGTCATGAAACCGCCGTATGATGCGCCCATACAACCTACATGTTCTGCATCGACGAAGTCGTGTTTCTTGATGAAGTTCTTGGTGGCATCGATGATTTCATCAGCGACGGTGATACCCCAGTTGTTGACGTGACGTGCAGCGAATTCCTGACCGTAACCTGTAGAACCTGATGGTATTATGATATAAACGACATAGCCGTTTGCTGCGAAATAATTCTTTGGATATAGACCTCTGAGATGTCTGCCGGTAGGACTTGTACCCCCGTAATAATAGACAATCATTGGATATTTCTTGCTGCTGTCGAAGTCGGCTGGGAGATAATAGAAACCATCAACGATGTTGCCTGCTTTAGTTTTGAAAGTGTAGTCGTGATATTCTCCGAATTCCAAGTCTTTGAATAATTCTTCTTCTGGGTTGCTGCTTGAAACGATTTCGTTGTTTTCCAAATTGACTACAAATCCTCTCTCTGGTGATTGAATGCCGCTGCCGTAATAAGCGATGAGCGGACTGTTTTGTGACTTGCTTATGCTGAATACGTTGTCGAGTTCTGTCTCTATTTCTTCAAATACACCTTTATTAATATCATAGACATAGATGTTGTTGTATGATTTTTCTTCTACTTTGAGGTATATCTTGTTGTCGTGATTGCACCAAATAACTTGGTCGATGTTAGGGTCAAAGTCTTTGCTGATGCAATTTACTTTTTTAGTTTCAATGTTGAAGATATATGCTTCATGATCGTAGTCGTTGGCAATCATTTTCTTAGGAAGGTTTCTTCCTGCGCCGTCGAACATTGCTGCTGAACCTGTTACCAACAATTGTTTTCCATCAGGTGAATATATAGCAGAACCTCCGAAATAGTCAACCCATAATGTGTCGATGCTGAAGTCGTTGACGTCAATCTCCATCATTATCTGTTTTGAATAAGGACGTGTTGTGTAGTCTCTAACTGATCGACTTACGATTATTTTGCTGCAATCGCTATTGATATCGTGCAATGATGTGCTTAATTCTCCAGCTGTGAGTTGTGAGTGTAAGCCTGTGTTGATGTCGTAGTGGTAGAGGTCTGTCTGGTTACGCCACCATGGCCAGCGGTCTTCCATACCGTCGAGGCGATGGACGCCGTCTTTACTTTTCTCACCTTGTATGTTGATGCCGTAGATGATGAAGTTGCCGTCGTTGGAGATAGTATATGAATTCATATCTTTTGATGCTTCCATCAATAAAGTGACTTTACCGTTTTCGAGGTTTTGCATATAAACCTGTGACTTTCCGTTGTCATTCTTTTTGAAATAGACAGCTGGCTCGCTTGGATGGAAATAAACGCCGCCTAAATTATTATATTTGGTGTTGATGATAGTGTTGTTGCTTCTTAAGTCGATGATTTCAGACCATGAATAAGAACTACCTTTTGGAGGGAATGTCTCTCTGTAAGAATATTTGACGTAGTTACCGCAAGGGGAGATAGATGCTCCAGCGAGACGGATGCCGTTCATGACTGTGTACAAGTCCATGTTTTTTGTTGGGTCGGTGTTCCAAGTCAAAGCGTCAGGGTTTTCACCTGTGAATTCAAACTTGAAGTTCCAATCACATTCGCTGTTGTTTTTGTTCAATGACTTGACGATGATGTCATGTTTGCCAATTTCAAGTTTAAGGCTTTTTTCTTTGGTATTGTTTTCTTTGCAGAATTCTTTGTTGGAGATGATTTTCTCGCCGTCGAGATATAAGTCGAAAGCAGAAGTTGAAGTGGCTTTGAATTTAACTTCTTGATATTCTGTGTTCTCTAAATATCCAGCGAGTATTGTGTATGAGTATTGTTCTTTTTCGCTTTTGCTATATATTATATTAAGGTGTCCTTCTTCATTGGCAGTGTTTTCTGACCAGACAGGTGAGTTAGGAGTGTCGTATATTTTTCTTTCAAGGGCGGCTCTTTGAGCGTCTGGCATTTGTATTAATTCCAGAAAATCTGTCGCGTTGAAATTCTTGCCGGCAATATTTGCGCCGTTGTTGAGCATAGGTGTATTGAGGTTTTGTGTCTCAATAAGCAAATAATTCTTGGCATGATTATAAGAAGTCTCTTCTGTGTCTTGTGCTTTTATTATTGAAAAAGAAGAGATTAAGAACATTAATGTTAATGTTAACAATGCTTTTTTCATATAAATTTGTTTTAAAAAATAATTAAGCAAATATATTTAATTTTTTTGTTGATTTTTCAGATAAAAAAACTAAATTTGCAGTTCGAAAAAATGTATTAGATATGGCAAAACAAATTGTAAAGAATGAAGGTGATGAACGCCTCGAATCTATTGAAACAACTTTAACAAACACAGAACTTTTTATTGAAAAGAATCAAAAGACTATCACAATTGTACTCGTAGCATTGATAGTTGCAGTTCTCGCTGTTTTTGGCGTTAAGAAGTATTATCTCGAACCACGTGAAAAGAATGCTCAAGAAGCTATCTACCATGCTGAGCAGTATTTCGAAAACGATAATTTCACCACAGCTCTCAACGGCGACGGTAATTATCTCGGTTTTGTTGATGTTATCAACGAATTCGGTGGTACAAAAACAGCTAACTTAGCTAAATATTACGCAGGTATTTGCTACCTCAACACAGGCGATTTCAACAACGCTATCAATTATCTCAAAGAATTCAAAGGTAAAGATGTTATGGTTTCATCTTTGGCAGCAGGCGCAATGGGCGATGCTTACATGGAACTCGACAAAGTAGCTGAAGCAGCAGCATCATACGAAAAAGCAGCAGCTAACGACAACACATTCACATCTCCTTTCTATTTGCTCAGAGCTGGTATGGCTTACGAAATGGCTGGTAACTACCAAAAAGCTATCGATACATACAAACGTATCAAAGCTGAATATCCAAACAGCAACGAAGCTTTCAGCATCGAAAAATATATCGCTAGAGCTCAAGCAGAAATGAAATAAGTTTATGTTAAAATAAATATGCACCCGATTCCAAAAGAGTCGGGTGTTTTTTTTAGACTGTAATGAAACCAGAAAAAAATATTGAAGTAAGACCTAAGTTGTTCACAGGGAATTATCTTAAAGTTTGGATCGCTAACTTTATGATGTATTTCTCTTTCTATTTCGTGACGCCATTGCTGCCTCTTTATCTCAGAGATGTCTTCGATGCCGACAAGGCTATGATAGGCTTGGTGCTGAGCGGATACAGCGTGGCAGCGCTCGCAATACGTTTTTTTAGCGGCTATATCGTCGATAGGTTTTCTAGAAAGAAAGTGCTTCTTATCGGTTATGCTTCATTCGCCCTTTTCTTCCTGGGGTATTATCTTACAGGCTCCATAATTCTCTTTGCCGTGATAAGGACGCTTCACGGTGCTCCTTTCGGATTGACGTCGGTGTCGAGCAATACCGTCGCTATCGACGTGCTGCCTTCTCAAAGAAGGGGCGAAGGCATCGGTTATTGGGGACTTAGCAACAACTTCGCTATGGCGATAGGTCCGTCTCTTAGCCTTATGCTTTATCATCATTTCAATAGTTATAATCTTTTGTTTACCGTCTCTCTGCTTTTCGCATTGATAGGACTTCTTATTAACACTTTCGTCGATTGTAAATATCGTCCGCCTGTCATGGAAAAGAAGAAGATGTCGCTCGACAGATTTCTTTTGTTGGAAGGCTGGAGTCAGGGCATTTGTATAGCATTCGTCGCAATGGCGTATGGAATCCTCGCGACTTATATCGCTATCTATAGTCACGATGTGCTGAATATCACAACAGGAACGGGAACATTCTTCATGCTCTTCGCTCTTGGTCTGATATTGTCGCGCTTCGTTGGTGTGAAAGCATTGAGCAAAGGTCATGCGGTCAGAAACGCTACTTACGGCGTGATAGTCGTAGCCATCGGGTATCTGATGTTCGCCTTCTGGCAAAATTTATATGGATATTATATCTCTGCCGTCGTTATTGGTTTCGGTCAGGCTAGCATGTATCCTGCTGTTCAGACGATGTTCCTGAATATGACGACTCACGACAAGAGAGGAACGGCTAATGCTACAATATTGACAAGCTGGGACTTGGGCGTCGGACTCGGAATCATTTTCGGAGGCTATGTGGCTGAACATCTCGGAGGTTACAACTCTGCGTTTTTGATGTCAGCGATAGTAAGCGTTCTTTCTTTGATATTTTTCCTTTCATATGCGAAGAACGCGTATCTGAAAAGGATTGAGAGAAAATAGAGGTGTTTTTGTGTTCTTCAAATTTTCTGAATTTCTGAGATTCTGAATTTCTTGGTTTCTTTTCTGGGCGTTCCGGCTCTGCCGTCGGGCTTTCCGCTATATCTTTGCTCGCTTCAATTTTACCTCGCTCAAAAATTTCCGTTGTCTGTCGTCTGTTGTCAGAAAGATCTCGCAAAGGATGCCGCTTCAATCCCTAACGCGGAGTGGCGAACTCTAAAACTTTAGAATCTTAGAAATTTTGAGATTCTGAGATTCTGAATTTCTTAAATTTTAAAAAAAACTTGTAGTCTTGTGGTCTTGTAGTCTTGTTGACTTTTTTCTTATTTTTGCAAAAAAAATAAGAAAGGTATGAAGATAGTATATTTTGGTACGCCTGAGATCGCGTCATCGCAGTTGGAAGCGATAATCGCTGCTGGTTATGAAGTGGCAGCAGTTGTCACTGTTCCTGATAAACCAGCTGGAAGAGGTAAGAAGATACAAAGCTCTCATGTAAAGGAGACAGCATTGAAATATGGTTTGCCAATTATGCAGCCAGTGAGTCTCAAATCTCCTGAGTTCATAGAAGAACTTTCGTCATACAACGCAGATTTGTTTATAGTAGTGGCGTTCAGAATGTTGCCAGAAGTGGTGTGGAGCATGCCTCCTAAAGGAACATTCAACCTTCATGCTTCATTGTTGCCTCAGTACAGAGGTGCAGCTCCTATCAATCACGCTATTATCAACGGAGAGACTGAGACTGGTCTCACAACATTCCTCTTGGATAAGGAGATTGATACAGGAGAAATCATCATCCAAGAAAAAGTTGCTATCGAAGAAAACGAAACAGCAGGAACTCTTCACGATAAACTGATGATTCTTGGCAATAAAGTCGTCGTTGATACCATAAAGATAATAGAAGAGGGTAGAGTGCAGTCGCAAAGTCAGGAGATGATCATAGAGAGAGACAATCTTCAACTTAAGCCTGCGCCAAAAATCTTCAAGGAAGACTGTAAAATCGACTGGACAAAAGACGCTAAGTCTATATATGATTTCATCAGAGGTCTGTCTCCATATCCTGCAGCGCACACTCAGTTTGTTTCTGAAGAAGGCGAGACTATGGATTTCAAGATTTATGAAGTCGCTCTGGAAGAAAAGAACAACAATAATGACGATTTGTATAAAGTCATAACTGATGGAAAATCATATTTTAAAGTCGTTTTAAAAGATTATAATGTTTCAATAATAACATTGCAGCAGGCAGGCAAAAAAGCGATGCCGGTGGCTGATTTTTTGCGAGGCGCTCGTCTCAATGGAAGTTGGAAAGTTAATTGAAAATTGTGATTTTTAGATAAAATTGTGATTTTTTTTGATAAAATTTAAGCCGATTGGGAGTGATTTTATCAATGGAAATCACTTTTTTTTTATCTTAATTTTAATTTTTCTTCGTCTTGTATGATGAATTTTATTTATATAAAATAATAATTGATTTTTTCTCTCTCTTAATAAATACTTGCCTTTTCAGAAATTTGCTTTTTTAAAAATCTAAAGTTTGAAATAAATTATTGATATAGAATGTATTTTTATTAAAAAATATTTGGATTTTGATAAATTATTAGTTAGATTTGTGAGCGAAAGATTAAGTTATTGTATTATATAACCTATTAAATTAAATCAATATGAATAAGGCAGATTTAGTAAATGTCATTGCACAGAAGGCTGGTATGACAAAAGTTGATGCAAAGAAAGCTCTTGAAGCATTTATGGAGGCATCTGCAGAAGCATTACGCAATGGTGAACGCATCTCATTGGTTGGATTCGGTACATTTTCAACAAGTAAACATCCTGCAAGAAAAGGTCGTAACCCTCGCACAGGTGAAGAAATAATGATTCCAGAAAAGAATGTGATTAAATTCAAAGCAGGTGCTGAATTGATAGAAAAATTATAAAAATTTGACTCTCAAAAAAAGAAGGCGGTTTCAAACCGCCTTCTTTTTTTATTGCTATATCTTTAAAATGCCTTCACTGTCTTGCCTTATAATATTGTTGTCAATCATAATCCTTATTGTGCTGAGGACTTTCTCCTCGTGGTATTGATTTATTTTGTTCAATACATTATAAACATCGGAGTCGCTTTCTCTCAATTCGTGGATTATGCTTTCGCTTATCTCTTGATATTCTTTATCGTTGATGTTCATCTTGTTTTGTGATGAGCAGACGTCACATTTGCCGCATGTCTTTTTGATGTCCTCACCAAAATATCTTAATAATTGAACGCTTCTGCATTCTCTGTCATTATTGACGAAATCAATTACAGACTGAGCTCTTTTGGCTGCATCGTCTTTTCTGTTTTTGTAAACCTCGTCAGAAAGATGGAAATGCTTGCTGTCAATTCTCTCTGTCAAGAACTGTATGTTTGGTTTGTCGTTGCGTGGTATATATGTCATGAAATTCAGTTTCTCGAGCTGACTGAGCTGACGAGTGATCTTGTCAACAGTCATGCCTGTCTTTAGAGAAATCTGTTCTTCTCTGATGTTGACTAAATCTGACAAAACACCAGGCGTATTTCTTAACAAATATTTGATTATCGTATCGAATTCTTTATATTCGATTTGAAAACGATACAAGTCCTCTCTGCTTGCTCTGATATGTATTTTAGTAGGAGTATTCAGCGCTTCTGATGTTATCAGGAAACCTTCTCTTTCAGTGAGTTTTATGGCGTTGTAAACTTCCAGCAAAGAAAGATTGTAGCATTGAGCGAAATCGTTGATGTCGAAATTGTATCTCTGTTCCTTGCCGGCGCCGATAGGAATCTGAAGATAATTGCCTATCGCGTCGTATATCATTTTGATTCTGTTTATATCAGGATATGACGATTGTATGTTTTCTTGCAGTTTGTTGATGTCTGTTTCTGCCACCAATAAAAACGCTTCTGATGGTTGCAGGTCGCGGCCGGCACGTCCAGCTTCTTGGAAATAAGCCTCGAGACTGTCGGGTAAATCTAGGTGTACGACGAGGCGCACGTCGGGTTTGTCGATTCCCATTCCGAAAGCGTTGGTCGCTACTATGACTTTTATCTTGCCGTCCATCCATAGCTGCTGGCGGTAATCGCGAAGTTTGGCATCGAGTCCGGCATGATAGAATGACGCGCTTATCCCGACAGACTGCAGCCAGTCGGCGATTATCTTGGTGCGTTTGCGGCTTCTTACATAAACGATGCCGCTGCCTCTGTCCATCTTATTGAACAGACGATACATTAGTCCGAACTTATCAGCTTCGTGAATTACGTTGTATGTTACATTCTTACGTTCGTAACTCGTCTGAAATACATTGTTCTTCTTGAAACCAAGACGATATTGTATGTCTTCCACGACTTGTGGCGTCGCTGTCGCAGTAAGAGCTAGTACTGGAGCATGAGGGACGTATTTTCTTATCTCTGCGATTTTTAAATATGGAGGTCGGAAGTCGTAGCCCCATTGAGAGATGCAGTGCGACTCGTCGACGGCAATCATGTTGACATTCATCTTTTTCAATGCCTCTATGAAAGCGTCGGTCATGAGACGTTCGGGGGAGACGTAGAGAAATTTAAGCATGCCAAATGCCGCTTGGTTGTATATTATCTCTATCTCGTTGTGATGCATTCCTGAGAAAATGGCTGCTGCTGCGATGCCGATCTTCTTGAGATGCATGACCTGGTCTTTCATAAGAGAGATGAGCGGCGTTATCACGATGCAGATGCCTTCCATCGCCAAGGCTGGAACTTGGAAACAAATCGACTTGCCGCCGCCGGTAGGAAGCAGCGCAAGGGTGTCTCTTCCCTCGATGACGGAATCGACGATGTCTTCCTGCATCGGACGGAAAGAAGGGTAGCCCCAATATTGTTGTAATATGTTTCGTGTTAGTTCACTCATTTTAAACCAGAGTTATGCTTCTCAATTCGTCTGCGTATTTTCTGATACCTTCTTGGATACGTTGTACGGTTTTCTGTGAAGGTTTTCTGTAACCAGTTACATAATGATTAAGTTGTTTTCTGTTGATGCCTGTTATGGATTGAAGGTCAGCGAGATTCATTCTGCCTTTGAACATTTGTAGAAAACTTGCGGTATCATATTCAAATTCAAATTTCATGTCAGGAAGGTTTGTCTCTAAAGACTTTGCTTCTAAATATGAATTATTAAGATCAACCATAGCTTCTGCAACGGTTTTGCCCATTCCGAAAAAAGCAATAGATTCATTCATTTGTGGCACGGCTTGAAAGTTGCCGTTGTCATTACGCTCAATAATTACTTTTATAGTTTTCATATTTTTAGTTTTTATTTGAAGTCTTTATAAATCAACGCCAGACTGTTTGCTTATTTGTTTTTTCAGAGGCGTTCTGATGTCTTCGCTAGCATGTCTTGGAACTTGAAATTTTTGATCTGTTATCGGACTATACCACCATTCATGATTTTTACCATTTGTAAGGAAATAGCATCCATATTTCTGTAATTTCCTTTTCAATTCAACTGTTCTCATAGGTTGAATTGATATTGCAAAGATAGACAAAAATCTAACAAAAGTGTTTGATTTAACCTTGATTTTTTTAAAATAATTTTCATAAAGTTTGATTTTAAGTTTTAGTATGACAAAGATATGTT
>JAZOQH010000023.1:0-122954 GCA_045655965.1 Bacteroidales bacterium
TTTTATTATATTTGCAAGTTCTACATACATACTAAATAAATATATATAATATTATCATTTTTATGAACGATAACAACAATAATAAAGACAATAACAGACAAGGATATAAAAAGAAATTTTATCCAAAGAAAAAATGGAATAACAACAAGAACAAGAACCAAAACGAGCCAGATAACCAAGAAGAACTCGTTGAAGAAGAATTGGTTGAGGATGTTGAGTTGACAGAAGAGACTGTTGTTGAGGTTGAAGCAGAAGCAGTAGAAGAAACTGTTGAAAACGAAGAGAAGTCAACAGAAGTCGTTGAAGACAAAGGCGCTGCTCCAATAAAGAAATTCGTCAAAGAAGCAGAAGACGAAAAAGAAGATTTCAACAAGCCTGAAGACGTCAACGAGGAATATCTCAAGATAGAATGGCCTCTCCACGACAAGATGAAACTGTCAACCGACTTCCACAGAGGATGCCGTCTTAAAGCGGATGAATATTCAGTAGGCTCTAACGTGTTGCGTCACAGCCAATGTAAACTCGACAGCTTCAATTGGTTAAAAGATTATCACGACACAGCATACGAAGGCGAGCTTAAAGTGGCAGAGATTCGTTTCAAGAACGACAGAAAAGACTTCTACAGCTATCCTTCAGAATTAGAACTTATTGAAGGCGAACTCGTTGCTGTTGAGACAGCCATCGGTCACGACATCGGTATCGTTACAATGGTAGGTTCATTAGTCGAAAAACAAAGAAAACGCAAAGGCAGCAACTGTCCTATCACTGAGTTGAAGAAGGTTTATCGCAGAGCACGCGTCGCCGACGTCGAGAAATTCTTGGAATCTACAAGACAAGAGGAGCGCACTTTGTATCGCAGCCGCGAGATAGCTCTCAACCTAAACCTCGACATGAAACTCAATGACATTGAATATCAAGGCGACAGGACAAAGGCTATATTCTATTACACAGCCGACGGTCGTGTCGACTTCCGTGAACTCATCAAGAAATTAGCAGAAGAGTTCCATATCAGAGTAGAGATGCGTCAGATTGGTTTCCGCCAAGAGTCAGCGAAACTCGGCGGCATCGGTTCTTGCGGTCGCGAATTATGCTGTAGCTCATGGATCACCAACTTCCAGTCTGTGACAACAAACGTGGCAAGAATACAGCAACTCTCACCTAACCCACAGAAACTTGCAGGTCAATGCGGCAAGCTTAAATGCTGCCTCAACTACGAATACGATACTTACGTAGATGCACTTAAGTCATTCCCTGACAACCATATCAACCTCAAGACCAAGAAAGGCGAGGCATTCTACCAGAAGAGCGATATCTTCAAAGGCTTGATGTGGTATTCTTATGTCTTCGACAGAGGCAATATGTTGGCTATCCCAGCTGAGAAAGTCAAGGAAATCATCGACATGAACAACAAAGGCAAGTTCCCAGAACAACTTGAGGACTACGCATTCAGCAAGGAACAACGTAACACAGAATACGGCGAAGAAGGACACAATGTCGATTTAAGCAAGCTCGAATAGTATGAGAAATATCTTGAAATATATATCGATTTTATTGGTCGCGATAGTCGTTGCTTCATGCGGCAACAAAAACGTCATCTTTGATGAGAGCGTGATAATAAACAACGCCTCATGGAATAACGAAGACCTTCCTTATTTCGATGTCAACGTAGAAGATACTTTGTCGACTTACGCTTTCTATCTCAACATCAGACATCTGGAAAACTATCGTTACAGTAATTTCTATATGTTTTTACATTCAACATTCCCTAACGGCAGCCAGACACACGACACCATCGAATGTATCTTGGCATATCCTGACGGACGATGGGCTGGCGACGGAAGCGGAAGCATGAGAGCGTCAAAGATATTATTGAACAATAACTTAAGATTCCCGCTCAAAGGCAGCTATCATTTCGAGATAGAACAAGCTATGAGAGACGATGTGTTGGAAGGCATCACTGATATTGGAGTGTGTTTTGAAAAATTGAAAACTGAAAACTGAAAATTGACAGTTGAATAAGTAAATTCTAAAGTTCTAAAATTCTAGAATTCTAAAATTCTTAAAAATGGCTGAGATTAAAAAAGAAGATAAGGCGAAAGCCAAAAAGAAAAAAAACAGCAAGGCTAAAGAAACTGGCGTACGTTGGTATCTGGTGGTATTATGGTCGATGTTTGTCATTGGCGTGACATGTGGTTTTGGATTGTTTTATGGCATAAGCCATGAGTGGTTCGGAGATATGCCGACCTTTGAGGAGCTGGAGAATCCATCGACTAATCTTGCTACAGAAATCATCTCTGCTGATGGCAAGATTCTCGGAACTTATTATATTGAGAACCGTTCCAACGTCAGCTATAGCGAGTTGTCGCCTCATCTCGTCAACGCGCTTCTTGCCATTGAAGACATCAGATTCTACGAACACTCAGGCATCGACCAGAGAGCCTTGCTGCGTGTTATCTTCGGCATCGCTACAGGCAACGATAAAGGTGGCGGCAGTACTTTGACACAACAGCTTGCCAAGAACCTCTTCCCTCGTGGCGAGAACCTCAGCACACCACAGCTCGTCATCCGTAAGTTCCAGGAATGGGTGACAGCGACAAAATTGGAATACAACTACTCCAAAGACGAGATTATAGCTATGTATCTCAACACCGTTTTCTTCGGACATAATTCATACGGTATCAAGAAAGCGTCAGAGACATTCTTCAATGTTGAGCCAAAAGATTTGAATATAGAACAGGCTGCATTCCTCGCTGGCGTCGTCAACGCTCCATCACGTTACAGCCCGATAAGATATCCTGAAAGAGCGATGACTCGTCGTAACTTGGTCATCAGTCAGATGGCGACATATGGATTCATCACGCCACAAGAACGCGACTCTATCTCACAGATTCCTATCGACATGTCGGAGTTCGGCGTTTTAGACCATAACACAGGACAGGCTACATATCTCCGTGAATATCTCAGAGGCGTGCTCGGTGAATGGGCCAAGACAAAGACTAAAGCCGATGGCACTCCATATAACATCTATAAAGATGGATTGAAGATTTACACCACCATCGATTCAAGGATGCAGCGTTATGCAGAGGAAGCTGTCAGAGAACATCTCGCTTTAGACTTACAACCAGCATTCGACAAGCACTGGAAAGGATATACCAACGCCCCATTCTCTCTTGAAGATGAAGAGGTGGAAAGCCTTATGGAACTCTCAATGAAACGTTCTGAACGTTATCGCGTGATGAGAAACGCAGGCATCAGCCTCGATTCAATAAGAAAGAACTTCAACACACCAGTTAAGATGACCGTGTTCTCATGGGATGGTCCTATCGATACAGTGATGACACCGATGGACTCAATGCGTTATTTTAAATCATTCTTGCAGTCATCATTGATGTCGGTCGAGTCATACACAGGACATGTTAAGGCTTATGTCGGCGGCATTGATTATAGATTCTTCAAATATGACCATGTAACGCAGGCTCGCCGCCAGGTGGGTTCTACATTTAAGCCATTCCTCTATTCCTTGGCGATGCAAGAAGGCGAATATACTCCATGTACTACAGTGCCTAACATCAGCTATAGCATAGAGATGCCAGACGGCAAGTTCTGGGAACCACGCGACGCAGGAAAGACAATGTTCGGTGAAGAAGTCACTTTGAAATGGGCTTTGGCTCACTCCAACAACAGAATATCTACTTATCTCATGAAACGTTTCGGACCTGAAGCTGTTATACAGATGGCCCGCCGTATGGGTGTCACATCGCCTATCGACGCAGTGCCTTCAATATGTCTCGGCGTTTGCGACTTGTCATTATATGAGATGGTAGGAGCTATGAATACATTTGCCAACAGAGGTGTTTATATAAAACCGATATTCATCACTAAGATAGAAGATAAAAACGGTAACGTGATAGAATATTTCGACACAGAACAAGTGGAAGCTATGGACGACGTCACTGCTTATAAGATGATTGAGCTTATGAAAGGCGTGGTGCAAAGCGGAACAGGTGTGCGTCTCAAATATAAATATGGACTGAAAAATCCTATCGCTGGCAAGACAGGAACGACACAGAACCAAAGCGACGGCTGGTTCATGGGTATCACTCCTGAACTTACAACAGGTGTCTGGACAGGTGCGGAAGACAGAGCGGTTCACTTCAGAACGATAGGCCTCGGCCAGGGTTCTAATATGGCGTTGCCAGTATGGGCGATATATATGAAGAAGGTATATGCCGACAGCACTCTCAACATCAGTCAAGGTGACTTTGAGAAACCGCTCAGCGACGTGGCGTTGGAATTCGACTGCGAACTTTACGAACAAGAGCAAAGTCAGAAAAACACGGTAGTCGCAGAGGAAGAAGAATTCTAGAACTCTAAAATTCTAGAATTCTAGAAAATAGTTTATTAAATAATTATAAAGAAAAGTATAAAAATTCTAAAGTTCTAAAGTTCTAGAGTTTTAGGATTCTAAAAAATAAAGTTTATGGCATCAAATTTCGTCGATTATGTAAAGGTCTTCTGTCGTTCAGGTAATGGCGGAGGCGGTTCAATGCACTTTCATCGTGCTAAATATGTTCCTAAAGGCGGTCCTGACGGTGGCGACGGCGGCAAAGGCGGCGACGTCATCATGAGAGGTAACGCACAGTTATGGACATTATTGCACCTTCGTTATACCAAGCACCTCTTCGCTGAAGACGGCGGCCATGGCGGCGACGCATTACGTACTGGTGCCAACGGAAAAAACGTCTATATCGACGTGCCTATCGGAACTATAGCATACGACGCTGAGACACGTGAGCCTCTCGGTGAGATATCAGAAGACAAACAAGAGATCGTCATTATGAAAGGCGGTCGCGGCGGCAAAGGCAACGCTTTCTTCAAGTCAGCTACAATGCAGGCTCCTAAATTCGCTCAACCAGGCGAGCCTTGCCAAGAAGGATGGATTATCATTGAGTTGAAACTCCTCGCCGACGTAGGTCTCGTAGGTTTCCCTAACGCTGGTAAATCGACATTGCTCTCTGTGGTGTCGGCAGCTAAACCAGAGATAGCAGACTATCCTTTCACAACATTGACACCTAACCTCGGCATCGTGCCTTATTATGATATGAAGTCATTCATCATGGCCGACATCCCTGGTATCATCGAGGGAGCTGCAGAAGGAAAAGGACTCGGACTCCGCTTCTTGCGTCACATCGAACGTAACTCCATTTTATTGTTTATGGTGGCCGGCGACAGCGAAAACGTGAAAGGCACTTACGACATCTTGCTTAAAGAGCTTAAGAAATATAACCCTGAGTTGCTCGACAAGAAGCGTATCCTTGCTATCAGCAAGAGCGACCTCATCGACGAACAGCAAAGAAAAGATATCAAGAAACATCTTCCTAAAAAGATTCCTCATATCTTCATCAGCTCTGCATTAGGAGAAGGTATCAAAGAATTGAAAGACCTCATCTGGCAAAGCATTAACGAGGAAGCAGAGGGTTGAGGCACTGAGGCACTAAGGTGTTGAGGGACTTTTTGAGATTCTGAGATTCTGAATTTCTTATTTTTAAATATAAGTTCGGTGTTAAGGTTTAAAGTAATATTATCATTTATAATGTCGTTGGTTCTTGGTTCTCAGATTTATGCTCAGAACCAGAACGACAGCATTGACTATGACATCAATAAGATTCTGAAGGAAAACAACAGAATCATCAAGACGATGCTCGACTATAGATATAAAGGAGGAAGTGGCGCTTTCGAACGCGACTTCTTTTTCTATGTCGATTACAACCAAATCTCACGTCAGAGCTGTACTGTCGGAACAACGATAATGGTATTTGACGTACATTGTGATGGCAGCCTCGGCGAATTCAGCATCATCAATCCTCTTAACGATTACATCAGTTCACAGCTGCAGAAGTTTTTCATCATGACGAAAGACAAATGGAACGAATGTAACAACAGCGACTACGAATATTTCGAAATACCGATTCTATTCACCATCGAGGGACTGCAGACAGAATCCATAGGGTTTATAACAAACTACGCCGACAAAGAAGGCTACCCTTGTAAAGGTGACAACTACTACCACGAAGAATTCCAACGCTTTAAAGAAAAGAAACCGGAAAAAGCACTTAAGGCAATGGAAGAACTCATTAGAAGAAACCCATACAACGAATTATATATCAATGAAAAAGAAAATCTCTTGAAAGATTTTCCAAAATTGAAAAAGAAATAAAACGCTTAAACTGCTTTGTCTTTAAAGAATGATTGACTTTTTAACAAGAATAGACACTGAATTATTTCTGTTTTTAAACGGACTGCATGTCTATTGGCTTGACCCGATCATGACTTTCATCTCAGGAAAAATCACTTGGGCGCCATTCTATATCGTCTTGTTATACCTAGTCATAAAAAAATACAAGAAGCAAAGCATATTAATAATAATAGGTATAGTGTTGTTGATAGTATGCTCTGATCAGGTTTCGTCAGGCATCTTCAAACCTATCTTCGAACGCCCTCGTCCTTGTCATAATGAAGCGATAAAAGACTTGGTGTATCTTCCCAACGGACATTGCGGCGGAGCCTACGGATTCATCTCGTCACACGCATGCAACACCTTTGCATTGGCAGCATATCTTACATTATTATTGAGAAAATATTACAGTAAAATAGCATGGGTGATGTTTGTCTGGGCAGCATTGGTGGCTTATAGCAGAATATATATGGGCGTTCATTATCCTGGCGACGTCATCGTAGGATCTGCTGTCGGAGCTGCGATAGGATTAGTTTTAGGAATCTTAGCTGAAAAAGTAATCAAGACAAGTAAATAAGTTTAGAGGGAATAAAAATTTGAACGCTCAAACCTCTATTCCCTCTATACCTTCAGTTTATTTTATTTCACAAACTTCAAGCTGTATAAGATACTTTCTTGTTGTCTTAACAAGTCTCTCTTGTTTTTGTTAGGATAATATATCCAACCTTCTGCTGTGATAATCTTGGTATGTTCTGGGTTTACTATAGAATATGATACGAATGGTCCTGCCATAAAGTCGCCGACAACATTCCACAAGCCGCGTGTTTCTACGGCATAGCCTGCTGGGAATTGTGGTAATGTCTTGAACACCGGTGTCATGAATTCTTTGTCTGTTGTCATATATGAACCATCGAGTGGTCCTGGAATATATTTCTTTGCGATAGAGTCTCTCACTCTGATGATGTTGTTAGGATTGAAGTCGGCAGTGTCTTTATATGGTAACTCATAAATCATGAATGACATATCTTTATCGTCATGTCTTTGGAGTATCCATATGAAATTATCTCCGTTGGCAGCGATGTAATAACCTTCTGGGATATTCATTGTGATGCCGAACTTGTTCTTCAACTGATTGACAATCTTGGAATCAGTTGTTGGGCGGAAGAATTCTTGGAATCTCTCTCTTTCATTTTGGTCGAAGTCGAGTTTGAGTTTGTCTTTCTGTGATTCGAATGTTCTGATCCAAGACTCTTCTGATGGAGCGGTGATTCTTATTACGTATTGAGGTTCAGACATCCAGTTTTTCTGTGTCTCGATCAAAGGATTCTTGATGTCTTTGTCTATTTTTGCGATGATGAGGTTACGATGTTTTTTGAACATATCGTTGAAAGCATCATTATTAATATGTGCCACTTTGAAGTTTTTTTCAGGTTGTGGCAAACCATATTGATCTTGTTCGAAGAAATCGCGTACAGACTGTCCGATTTGTCCTTCCCATTGCGCGTCGTTTTGTGTTATCAAAAGCACTTCCGATGTGCCGCCAACAGAGCGAGCCTTCTTGATTTCTTTTTTATCATTGTTTTCACCTTCATTGTTATCGTTGATGCAGGATGAAAATGATGTTATTAAAAACATCATCATTACTATCAAACTAAACTTTTTCATACTATATCTTTTTTTAAGGTTATTAAAAATTCAACGTTTCAAATATTGTTTTATTATTTTGATTTTTAAGATTTTATCTTTATCAATAACTTCTAATTCCTAATTATCAATTTCTGTCCTATTTTCAATACAGCCTTTGAACTTAAACCATTGAGTTTTCTTATCTGTTCAACGCTGACGCCATATTTTCTAGAGATGTCCCAGAGGTTGTCGCCCGACTTGACGGTATGAACAACGGAGCCTCCGCCTGATGATGAGGAGCCTTCTGCTGGAGGATATACCTTCAGTTTCTGGCCTATGCTTAAGTTGGTAGATTTTAAGTTGTTCCAATTCTTGAGGTCGGTCACTGTGCATTTATATTTCTTTGCTATGACACTTAAATTCTCTCCCGATTTCACGACGTGTATCGACTGTTCTGTTGAGCGTGTCACTGGCTTGCTGTTGCCGGCTTGAGCCATAGGAGCTCCTGAGCTATAGACGATGAGTTTTTGACCAGGATGTATCATAGTGCTCTTCAAGTTGTTCCATGTCTTGAGTTGGTTTACGCTGATACGATATTTCTTTGCTATGCTGCCGAGATTTTCGCCGCTCTTCACGATGTGGACGCTTCTGTCGCTTACCTTTTTCATCTCTTCTTCCAGTTTCTCTCTGTCGATGCCTTTCTTGGTCTTGAAGGCATAGAGTTCTTTCTCATTGTCGATGAAACTGCCTATATATTGTTCAGGGAGACGTAATGACATAGGAGTCTTAGCGCTTGCTGGGATTATGCTTGCCTTATACTGAGGGTTGAAGAATTTGATGTCTTCCATAGGGATGTTGAGCATCTCGTGTAACTGGTCGAAATGCAGCGGCTGATGTACTGTTACGCTATCGACGCCGTCGGCTATGATGCCAGGGTCGGTAGGGTAGAGGTTGTGTTCTTGTGAGTAGCTCATCACGTAATTGACGGCGATGAAAGCTGGCACGTAGCCTCTTGTCTCTTTAGGCAAGAAAGGCCATATTGCCCAGTAGTTCTTCAAGCCTCCTGCGCGACGTATCGCCTTGTTGACGTTGCCGGCGCCTGAGTTGTAAGCAGCCAAGGCAAGGAACCAGTCACCGAAACTGTCATATAAATCTTGAAGATGCTGACATGCGGCCTCTGTCGCCTTGATAGGGTCGAAACGGTCGTCAACCAATGATGTCACATTTAATTTGTAAACCTTTCCTGTTCCGTACATGAACTGCCACAGACCTTTGGCGCCTGCGTGTGAACCGGCTCTCGGATTCAGGGCTGACTCTACGACAGCGAGGTATTTTATCTCCAAAGGCATGTCGTATTTGTCCAATGCCTCTTCAAACATTGGGAAATAAATGTCGGCGAGACCTAAGATTCTACATGTGTGATCTCTTTTTCTTACCGCATAAACATCGATGAAACTCTTGACGTGTTTGTTGAAAACCAATTCGATGGTAGTCTGGCTTCTTAATCTTGCTATACGTTCTGCATAGACGCTGTCAGGGAACGTTGGCACATAACCAGCAGGATAGTTATATATATTCTCTGACTTGGAACTTGATTCGAGTTTGTTGGCTTCGAAATATTTTATATCCTGCAACTCGTCTATCATTCCCATCATGACGTCAGACTCTTCCACGATGGCTTCGCCTGAGTTCTCAGAGTCGATGCGTTCCTGCAATGCCATCTCCAGACTGTCGGCGACAACTGGGTCGAGAGTGTCGGCTATTATTTCAGTATCGATGATAGTCTCGTCAACAAATGATTCTTCGTAAATGTCTTCCTCGTCATAATAAGTCGCATTTTCTTCTTCGTAAATGACGTCTTCTATAGCTTCTTCATAGATTATTTCATTCTGGTCTTCTATAAGTGTGTCGTTTTGTGCAGGAACGTTGTTTCCTTTAGTAAAATAAGATGTGTATTTTTCTACGACTTTGCATGATGTTGTTGATAATAAAATGCAAAATATTACAATCAGAAATGATTGATAAGCAAGTTTTTTCATTTATAGGAATTAATTTAAAAAATGTGATATTAATGTTTGCAAAGATAACGTAATTACGGGAAAAAATGGTATTTTTGCGCAACAAAATTTATCAAAAAAATGAGAAAAAATTTTACTTTAATTGGACTTTTATTTTGTTTAGCATTGAGCATAAATCTTAAAGCTCAAGAGCAAGAACTCCCTAAGTGGAGAATGATGAAATATCTCTCAGAAGAAGAGATGAATATGCCAATAAACACTCGTAGTTTTGTTGAGACACCTCCTCCAACAGGCGAGGTTCGTTTCCCAGGTGAATATGAACCAATGCAAGCTGTGATGATTGTCTATCCTCTCGGTATCCCTGTTGAACTTGTTAGAGAAATGGCAGAAGACTGCAAAGTCATCACTGTTGTTGCAACTTACGAACAATCTTATGCTCAAAGCGAATTTCAAGCTGCTGGCGTCAATATGGACAATGTAGAATTCTTGAATGCTAACACCAACTCTTATTGGATTCGTGACTTCGGTCCTTGGTATATCTTCAACGGCAAAGAACCAGCTATCGTTGATAATATCTACAACCGTCCACGTCCTTACGATGATGACCTCCCTGGTCACTTCGCAGAATATTGGGACATCGAAATGTTCGGTATGAAAGTGGTTCACACAGGAGGTAACATGATGGAAGACGGCCGCGGCAATGGCGTTTCAGATGATATCGTCATCACAGAAAGTGTCGCTGAAGGCATCACTGAAGAGCAAGTATATCAAAGAATGAAAGATTATCTCGGCATCGACCCTTATCACGTGACAATCGACCCTCAAGGCGAATATATCGCTCACGTTGACTGCTGGGGTAAATATCTCGCTCCTGATAAAATATTGTTGGCTCGCGTGCCTCAGTCAAACCCACGTTATCCTTATTATGAACAAGTAGCAGAATATTTCGCAACAACAAACTGCTGCTGGGGTTATCCTTATAAAGTGTATCGCGTCGACATTCCTGGCGGCAACACACTTTCTCCTTATACAAACAGCTTGATTCTTAACAAGAAAGTTCTCGTTCCAATGGGTTCTAACTCAACATATAACGAAGGCGCTCTTAACATATATCGTCAGGCTATGCCAGGTTATGAAGTAATCGGCATTGAAAATAACCTTTACTGGGACGGCTGGTTGAACACCGACGCTCTCCACTGTCGTACTCGTGGCGTTATGGATTTCAACATGTTTTATGTTGACCATCGCGATGTCGTCTTCGGCGAACAAGCATGGCAAGATTCAATCGCTATCACAAGTAAGTTCATCGCTTATAGCGGCGCTGAATTGAAACAAGATTCTCTCCTCGTCTATTATAGCATCGATGGCGGTGAATACCAAACAGCAACTATGACAGCAACAGGCAACCCAGATGAATATGTAGGTTATATCAAAGGTTATCAATCAAAATCAGAAGTTAAATATTATGTATTTGGCGCTGACGAGTCAAACCGCAGATACCAACAACCAGTCTTCGGCGAACTCGATCCTCACGTCTTTACAATTGGCGAACAAGCAGCAGAGACAAGTCTCACTTTAAACCCAACAGAAATAGTGTTTGACGATGATGATGATCAAGAGATTGTGACAATCACAAACAATACTGCAAATGATGTTGTTATAAATGACATTTATGTAGCAGATGAAGATGGTTATCTTATTGAATTTGACTTCGAACTTCCATACACATTAGCAGTTGGTGAAAATGTTGAAGTAGAAATTTATACTGACTTCGCAGTTAAAGCTTATTACGAAACAGAATTACACATCGTATCTTCTGTAGGTGACCAAATCGTTTCTCTCAGCTGGGACGGAACAATAGGTCTCGAAGAAAACACCAACAATTTTGTTATCTATCCTAACCCAGTAAAAGACGTTGTCATGATTCAAGGCAACGACATCAACAGCGTCAGCGTTTACAACAGCATAGGCGTATTAGTTGAAAGAATCGAAGGTGAAGGCAATGAAGTTGAAATCAATATGAACAACTATAACACAGGTATCTATTTCGTCCAAGTAAACACAGAAAACGGAACAGCTACACGTAAGGTTGTGAAACTTTAATAAGACAACAAGTCTACAAGACTACAAGACAACAAGTGGGCGCTCTTATGATAGGGCGCACTTTGTTTTTTAAGATGACTAGGAATTATGAGTTATAGGATTCTAAGGTTCTAAAATTCTAGAGTTCTAAATTTCTAAAGTTCGCCTCTCCGCGTTAGGGATTGGAGCGGCATCCTTTGCGAGCTTTTTAGGACAACGGACAACAGGCAACGGACAATAGGAAACGGAAATTTTTTAGTGAGGTGGAATTGAAGCGAGCAAAGATATAGCGGAAAGCCCGACGGCTTGCCGGAACGCCCAGAGTAAAGTTTAAAGTTTATAGTGTATAGTGTAGAGTGTAGAGTGGTTGAAAGTTTGATTGCAATATTTCCTTTAGTTCCTCAAAACCCTCTATTCCCTCTATTCCCTTTAATACCTCTAAAAAAAACTTTCGCCTTTAGTCTTTAGTCATTAGTCTTTTTTCTTATATTTGCAAGTTTTATAGCAAATTAAGAAAATCAATATATTATGTTAAGCGAACAAGAACAAATAAGAAGGAACTCATTAAACGAGTTGTACAAATTAGGTATCAATCCTTATCCTCAAGCAGCTTTTGAAGTTAATGTCAACACAGCGCAGATAGCTGAAGAATTTGATGATGAAAACTTGGCTAAGTTTGAGAACGTCAGCATCGGCGGCCGTATCATGAGCCGTCGTATCATGGGCGCTGCTTCATTCTGCGAGCTTCAAGACGCACACGGACGCGTTCAGATCTATATCAAACGCGACGAGATCTGCCCAGGCGAGGATAAGACTTTATATAACGTCGTCTTCAAACGTCTTCTTGACATTGGCGACTTCATCGGTGTAAAAGGTTTCGTATTCCGCACACAAGCTGGCGAAGTTTCAATCCACGTTAAGGAATTGACAGTCCTCAGCAAGTCATTACGTCCACTTCCAATCGTAAAGGAAAAAGACGGCGTGGTTTATGACGCTTTCACAGATCCAGAACAACGCTATCGTATGCGTTACGTTGACTTAGTAGTTAACGAAAACGTGAAAAATATCTTCGTCGCTCGTACCAAGATCATCAACTCAATGCGTAACTTCTTCAACGAAAGCGGCTACCTTGAAGTTGAAACTCCTATCTTGCAATCTATCCCTGGCGGCGCAACAGCACGTCCTTTCATCACACACCACAACGCTCTCGACATCCCAATGTACATGCGTATCGCTAACGAGCTCTACCTCAAACGTCTTATCGTTGGTGGCTTCGACGGTGTTTATGAGTTCTCACGTAACTTCCGCAACGAAGGTATGGACCGCACTCACAACCCAGAGTTCACATGTATGGAAATATACGTCGCTTACAAAGACTACATCTGGATGATGGACTTCACAGAAAGAATGATTGAACGCGTTGTTACAGAAGTGTTCGGCACTGATACAGTGAAAGTTGGCGATAACGAAATTTGCTTCAAACGTCCTTTCAAACGCATCTCTATGATTGATTCTATCAAAGAAAAGACAGGCGTAGATATCACTGGCATGGACGAAGCACAACTTCGTGAAGTATGTAAAAACCTCAATATCGAAATCGACGACACAATGGGTAAAGGTAAGTTGATTGATGAAATCTTCGGAGAAAAATGCGAAGGTACATATATCCAACCTACATTCATTACCGACTACCCAGTTGAAATGTCACCATTATGTAAACGTCACCGCGACAATCCAGAACTCACAGAACGTTTTGAATTGATGGTCAACGGTAAGGAACTCGCTAACGCTTATACAGAGTTGAACGACCCTATCGACCAACGCGCTCGTTTCGAAGAACAAATGAAACTCTCAGAACGCGGCGACAACGAAGCGATGTTCATCGACCAAGACTTCTTGCGCGCAATGGAATATGGTATGCCTCCAACATCAGGTATGGGTATCGGCATCGACCGTCTCGTTATGTTGCTCACAGGCCAGCTCGCAATTCAAGAAGTTCTCTTCTTCCCAACAATGCGTCCTGAAAAAGTTAAGAAAGTCGCTACAGAACAAGACTTCATGGCAATCGGTGTTCCAGAAGTATGGGCACAAGTACTCATCAAAGCAGGTTACACTTCAATAGATATGATGAAGTCAGAAAAACCAGCAGCTCTCCGTGAGAAACTCAACGGTCTCCGCAAGAAGAACAAGATGGATGTCCCTGCACTTCAACTTGAAGAAGTGACACAATGGATTGAAAGCTGATAATAATCTGAAATTAATAAATCAAAATACAACCATAATACAAAGCTTGTTATATGAAAAAACTTCTATTGACATTAAGTATAATAATGATGGTTTTCTCTGTGTCCGCTCAGGTCATAGAGAAAACCTTTTATTTTTCAAACCCTTCATTTGAAAAATATCAAGGCTACGAACAAATCAATTTTGACAACTGCGTTCAAAGAGGTGAAGTAGGCAACCCTACACTTCCTTGGTTTGCAGTATCACTCTTGTTGCCACAGAACACAGAAGCACAAGATGTTGAAATTGAATATTCTGATTTCGTTGATGTAGAAGGCTCACATCTTTTGTATCCATATCAGGCACCTCGTCCTGTCTCTTCAACAAAAGAGATTCCTTTTGCTAAAAATGAGAATATTTACAGTTCAAAAGAAGTTTATTCTTCTGAATATAAATCTGTAAGCACTCAATATCTTAACGGATATTCATTTGCTTTCTCAGGATTCTCACCAGTGAGATATATCCCTTCAGAAGGAAAAGTGTCATACGCTAAGTCAGTTACAGTTCGTGTGACATACTCTCAATCAAGAGATGACAAAGGCAAGATGTTGAAAACTTCTCCAGAAGTTCAGGCGCGAGTCAAACGTCTTGCACAAAACCCAGAATCATTAGGTTTATACTCTGATAACTCAAAACAAAGATCATTGGAAGGTTATGAGTTATTGGTCATCACTCCAGAAGAATGGGTCTCTCATTTTGATGAATACAAAGCTTTTTATGATTCACATGGATTAAGAACAGAAGTCGTTTCTTTAGAGCATATTTATGACACACAGACAGGTTGTGACGAGCAGGAGAAGATTCGTAATTTTGTTAAGCAAGAATATGAGAATGAAGGCATTATGATGGTGCTTCTTGGTGGCGACTCTAAAATTGTTCCATATCGTTGCCTCTATTGCTATGTGATGGAAGATTATGAAGATGACTGCCTCCCTGCAGATATGTATTATGTAAGTCTTGATGGCACATGGAATGAAGATAACGATGATTTATGGGGCGAAACAGATGAGGCTGACTTGTTGCCAGAACTCGCTATAGGTCGTATGCCTTTCAATAATGAACAGCAATTTAATAATATGATGCACAAGACTTTGGAATATCAATCTAATCCAGTCTTGGGTGAGTTTAATGATATAGTTTTTGGAGGAGAACATCTCGGCGATGGTTATTATGGCAGTTCTGATCTCGAACTTATCATTGGTGAACATGATAATGATGGTTATACAACAATAGGTATTCCTGTAGATTATAACTTCCATCGTGTCTATGCCAACGGCGCGACAGGTTGGAGCGGTTCTATCTTCAGAAATAAAATCAATGAAGTGGGCGGCGGTTATGTACATCATGTCGGTCATGCTGATTATAATTACGTAGCAGGTTGGTACACAGAATCAACAGATGATGATTCGTTCAAACAACTCGATGGCGTTAATCATAACTATAACTTCTTCCATTCACATGGATGTATCTGCGGTGACTTCACAAGAAATTGTATGTTAGAGCGTTTGGTTAATATCTCAACAGGTTTCGTCGCTGCAACAGGTAACTCTCGTTATGGATGGTATATCCCTTGGGGCGATGGTCCAGCTCGTCACTTGCATCGTGAATTCATCGACTCATATTATCACGACAGACTTCCTTACATCGGAACAGCATTCCAGGAGATGAAGATTATGACAGCACCTCTCATCAATTCATGGGGTGAAAATGGAGCACTTCGCTGGAACTTATATTGTATCAATATCTTGGGCGATGTAGCTGTTTGCCCATGGCTCGATGAACCTTTCATTCCTGAAGTGTCTTACAAACCAGCATTGGCATTGGGAACAACAACATCTACAATAGAAATCGTTAAAGATGGCGTGCCACAAAGCAACTTCAGATGCAGTTTGTTCCATGAAGGAGAGCTCTTGGCATTTGGTATGACAGATGATGAAGGTAAAGCTCAACTTGAGTTTGCACAACCACTTGATGTGGAAGGTGCTATGAGTCTTATCGTAACAGGACCTAACGCAATCTGTCAAACATATGAAGTGATGGGATTTAACGATAATGCGGCTTATGTCTATGCTGAGGAGATTGAAGTAGATGATGCAGATGGCAACGACAATGCTAAGTTAGATTATGGTGAAACGATAAATCTTGATATGGATTTCTATAATCCAGGAGGCGTTAAGGCTGAAGGTGTAAGTGCTACTATCACAGCACATCCAGAAGGTTTAATTGAAATGATAGATGGTGAAGTGACAGTGGGAGATATCAATGCTAACGCAAGCAAAAATATCGATAACGCATTCTCATTTAAAATCAACAACGACGTTCCTGACAAAGAATATCTTTACTTCACGATTTCTTGTACCGATGGAAATAAAACATGGAGCCAAGAATTGTTGTATAAATTATATGCTCCTGTCTTTGTTATCAATGACTTGTCTTACGATGATAGCGATGGTAATAATAATGGCTTCGTTGATAATGGTGAGACAATCAAAATCCATTTGGAAGGTAAGAATGTTGGTGGCAGTTCAACTCAGAATATCAATGTAGAAGGTACAATATCAAGTCAATATGCTAGTTTTGAAGAAAATAATATTGTCTTGAATCCTGTTGCTTCAAATGAAACCTTTGAAGCAGTCTTGTCGCTTGTCATAGATCAAGATACACCTGACGGCGAACAATTCGTGACAAAGATTAAACTCACATCTGGAATGTATCAAATCGAGAAAGAATTGAAGTTCACTGTCGGTACTATCAAAGAAGAATTTGAAACAGGCGACTTCTCTAAGTTGAACTGGCAGTTTGATAACGATTTGCCATGGATTGTCACAAAGGATCATTCACATTCAGGAGAATATTGCGCAGAATCAGGACATATTGATGATGATGAAATATCATCACTTTTGGTAGAAGTAGAAACATCTACAGACGGAGAAATATCATTCTATTATAAGGTGTCAACAGAAATGTACTGCGATTTCATGGTATTCTATATCGATGGCAAAATGCAAGAAAGATGGAGTGGCGAAACAGATTGGGAATATGTGTCATATGATGTGCCTCAAGGAATACATACATTTGAGTGGAGATACGACAAGAACCAAAGAAATAAAGAAGGCGAAGACCGCTGCTGGGTTGATGATATCATTTTCCCAAGCAACTGTTTAGTGCTTAATGTAGAATCATTCGCCGAAAAGAAAGAATTCGATGTTTATCCAAATCCTGCAAATACATACATAGTTGTTGAAGGTAGTGATATCAAAGAAGTTGAAGTTTATGATATGATGGGAAGAAAAGTCGTTTCATCAAATGTTGAAAATTCATCTTCTTCAGTGATATATATCGATAATCTTACAAGCGGAATATATCTCGTTCGTTCTATAGATGTTGATAATAACGTCTTGACAAAGAAATTCATAAAGAAATAATCAGGATTTGAAGCGATGTTGTTTTCTCAAATAATTGGACACGAAGATATTAAGAAGAAACTCATTCAGAGCGTAAAGGAAAACCGTGTGGCTCATGCGCAGCTTTTCTTGGGACCGGAAGGCACAGGAAAACTTGCGCTGGCTGTCGCTTATGCTCAATATATTAATTGTTCCAATAAAAAAGAACACGACAGCTGCGGCGAATGTCCTTCTTGCAAGAAATTCAACGCTTTTGCACATCCTGACTTACATTTTATATTCCCGACGACGACAAATAAGAATGTCAAGAAAGACCCGGAATCGGACCTTTTCATGACTGAATGGCGCGAATATCTCGTGTCGAATAATGCTTATGCTGACCTTTCTTCTTGGT
The DNA here is from genome assembly GCA_045655965.1 of Bacteroidales bacterium. Classification (GTDB taxonomy): domain Bacteria; phylum Bacteroidota; class Bacteroidia; order Bacteroidales; family F082; genus Limimorpha. The sequence continues at coordinate 18,043 of JAZOQH010000023.1, forward strand.
ATAATACTCTCGAAGTTGAAAATAAGCAAGGCGCTATCAATGTGCGCGACGCTTCTACGATAATGAGAAAACTTAATCTCAAAGCGTATGAGGCAGAATATAAAGTAGCTATAATTTGGATGGCGGAGAAACTTAATGTTCAGGCAGCTAATAAGTTGCTTAAACTTTTGGAAGAACCGCCAGAGAAAACGGTATTTATTCTCATCTCTGAAAATCAAGAAGAACTGCTTCTTACAGTACGTTCGCGTACAATGCTTCTCAAAGTGCCGAAGCTGCCTCTCGAGGTGGTGCAGTCGGCCCTTGTCCAGAAGTTTGGCTGTGACAATGCAAAGGCATATAACGCTGCGGTTCTCGCTAATGGTAACTGGATTCTCGCTTCTGACTTGGTGAATGAAGAAGAGGACGATAATACTTACTTCAGATTGTTCCAGAAATGGATGCGCTACTGTTTCAGATTTAGCGCCTCGGAACTTATTGACTTCATTGCCAATGATATAAAATCGCTCGGCAGAGAGAGACAGAAGGAGTTTCTTGCTTACGGACTTAAGATATTCCATAATGCGTTGCTTTTTAACAACAACCTGATGGATAGTATTTTGCTTTCGAATGAAGAGAGAAACTTCCTGAATAATTTCGCTCCGTTTATCTCTAATAATAACATCGATTTGATTACTGAACTTTTTGAGGAAAGCATAAATCAGATTGAACGTAACGGCAGTGCATCTTTGATATTCCTGGATGACAGCTTTAAGATTTTTAACTATTTTAAAATAAAGTAAATGAAAAATATTACCAAGATTTCATTGGCTTTGTTGAGCGGACTTTTGATTGCGGCAGCTTGGCCGACAAAAGGCATTGCGTTATTGATATTTGTGGCATTCGTGCCTTTGATTTATCTTCAAGATGTAATAGGTTCCAAAGACAATAATATAAAAGGTAATATCTTCTGGATTTCTTTCCTGGCCTTTTTTGTATGGAATGCCTTGACAACATGGTGGGTGTGGAATAGCACTCCTGCTGGATCTGTCGCTATGTTGTTGCTTAACAGTAGTTTCATGGCTACTACATTCTGGCTTTATCATTTTACGAGAAAAAATATCTTTGGTAATAGGAATGGATTTTTCCTTCTGATATTGTTTTTCTTGGCATTTGAGAATCTGCATCTCAACTGGCAGTTGAATTGGCCTTGGCTGAATATTGGCAATGTTTTCTCGCATAATCATACCTGGGTTCAATGGTATGAAATTACAGGCGTTTCTGGTGGAACTATTTGGGTTCTTCTTGCTAATGTCTTGGCATACAGGATATTAAAGTCATTTTTAGATAAAGATAAATTATCTGTTAAGAAATATGCTATACTTTTCGTAGTAACACTTGTAGTGCCTATAGCGATAAGTAAGATAATGTATGCCACTTATGAAGAAAAAGGCGACGATGTGGAAGTTGTTGTCGTTCAGCCTAACGTAGATCCTTATGAAGAGGAGTTTACCTTGTCGGCTGCCGAAATCCTAAGACGCAACTTCAATCTTGCAGAACTTCTTACGAGTGAAAAGACACGTTTTGTCGTAAGTCCAGAATCATCGATTCATGAAAATATCTGGTTAGAAAATATCAACTCTTATTATTCAGTCAAGAATCTAAGATTGTTTTCAAAGAATAATGCAGGCGCTGCTTATGTCATTGGCGCCAGCACTTTGGGAATGGTGCCGGATGGCGAGGAAAAAGATTTCGCAGCTCGTAAATTCTACGACGCCGATGAATATTATTATTCGTATAATACGGCTCTGCTCGTGACGGGAAACGATGAAATACAACTTCATCATAAGTCGAGGCTGACTCCTGGAGTAGAGATGATGCCTTCATGGTGGATAATGCGCCCAATCAAGAAATTTGCTATCGACCTTGGCGGTACAGTGGGCACTTTGAAGAGAGAAAATAAAGTGACTTTGTTAGAACATGAAGATTATAAGGTGGCGCCGATGATTTGCTATGAATCGGTTTTCGGTGCTTATGTTGCTGACTTCGTGAAGAAAGGAGCTGACCTTATATTCGTTATCACTAACGATGGCTGGTGGGGTGACACTCCTGGACATCGTCAGCATTTCGAGATGTCGAAACTCAGAGCCATAGAAAATAGAAGAGACGTGGCACGCTCTGCAAATACTGGTATCTCCGGTTTCATAAATCAACGTGGCGATGTTGTGAAAAGAACAGATTATTGGGAACCTGATGCTTTGTCTAACACGATGAAAGCCAATGATAAACTGACATTCTATACAAAATACGGCGATTATTTGTATAGAGCGGCTTCTTTTGTAGCCTTGTTGGTTTTATGTTTCAGTATTGTTAAAAGTGTTTCTAAAAAAGAAAGATGATATTAAGTTTAGCACCATTTCAAGGAATCACCGACTCGGTATATCGTAACTTGTATAAAGAATATTTTACAGGTATTGATAAATATTATACACCTTTTTTCACAGGTATTCATAAGGATAACAGCAGAAGCCTGAGAGGAGAGGAAATTGATGTTAACTGCAACGACGTCAATACATTGACGCCGCAGATTCTTGGCAACGACGCAGAAGAGATAATTAGATTTGCAAGTCAATGTAAGATGATGGGGTATAAGGAGATAAACCTTAATATGGGTTGCCCGTTCCCAAGAGTCGCTAATAAGGTGAGAGGATGCGGTCTTATGGCTGAACCTAAAAGGGTGAATGAACTCTTCGATAAGATATTTAACAATATAGATATAAAATTCAGTCTCAAATGCCGTCTTGGTTATTATCAAGATACTGAGATTGATGAACTTATTGATGGATTTAACACATATCCTTTTAGTGAAATCATCATACATCCAAGAATTGGAAAGCAGCTTTATACAGGAAGTGCCGATGTTGACAGATTCGCTGAACTGGTTCCTAAAATAAATAGACCTCTTGTTTATAATGGCGACATTTTTACTGTAGAGGATTTTTATCGTATAAGCGCCAAACTTCCTGATGTCAAGATGTTTATGCTCGGAAGAGGCTTGCTTACAAATCCTTTCCTCGCCGATGAAATAAAAGGCAAGACATTCGATAATGAAGAAAAGAAAAAGAAACTTCATCATTTTGTGGTGTCTCTTTATCTCGAGAGGTTGCGTCATGCAGGCGGCAGCCCTAAGATTATCGGCTGCATGAAAGAGATGTGGTCTTATCTTATGAATTCTTTTGAAGATCCTCAAAATATTTGGCGTAAGATAAAGAAAATAAACAATTTAGATGTTTATGAAGAGACTGTGGAGATAATTTTCAGAGATGAGAATTTGATTCCAGTGAAAAATGTAAATGAATAATAAAAAGATTCTGCTTTGAAAAAGATACTTGTAATTCGTTTTAGCTCAATAGGTGATATCGTTTTGACGACGCCAGTGGTGAGATGTCTTAAAAATCAATTGGAAGACATCGAACTTCATGTGTTTACGAAAAAGAAATTCAGTAATCTTTATAAAAAGAATCCTTATGTTGATAAAGTATTTGAATTTGAAAATTCTATCAGAGATAACATCAAGGAATTGAAAGCAGAAAATTACGATTATATTGTTGATTTACAAAAAAATAAACGTAGTAAGAGAGTAAGGGCGTCGTTAAGTTGTCCACATTCTTCTTTTCCTAAACTTAATTTTAGGAAGTTTTTACTTACTACATTTAAGATCAATTTAATGCCTGATATTCATATCGTTGACAGATATTTTGAAGCAGTCAAAGATTTAGGTGTTAAGAATGATTTTAAAGGGCTAGATTTTTTTATCTCTCCAGAGAACCAGTATGATGTCACAGAATTACCTTCCGCTTTCCAAGATGGATTTCATGCTTTCGTGATAGGAGGGACATATAAGACAAAGATTCTTCCTGCTGTGAAAATCGTTGAAGTTATTAAGAAACTTCAGAAGCCAGTAGTTCTTCTAGGTGGTCCCGATGACGTAGAGCGTGCTGACGAAATTTTATCTTCAGTAAATGAGCATGTTGTAAGTTTGGTCGGAAAGATAAATCTTGAACAGTCGGCCTCATTGGTAAAGATGTCGAAATCTGTTTTGACTAACGATACAGGTCTTATGCATATCGCAGCTGCCTTTCATAAGAATGTAGTGTCGGTTTGGGGAAACACCGTCCCTGAATTAGGAATGTATCCATATCTTCCAGATGAAGAAGAGAAATGTCATATTGTTGAACGTAAGGATGTTAGATGTCGTCCTTGCAGTAAATTAGGATTTAAGGATTGTCCTAGGAAGCATTTCCGTTGCATGATGGAAATAGATACAGATATTGTTGTAGAAAAGTTAAGGAAATAAATATTTATTTTTTTAGGTTTTGGTATAAAACAAAAAAAGCCGACTTTTCAGTCAGCTTTTCTGTGGTACCAGCGAGATTCGAACTAGCGACACATGGATTTTCAGTCCATTGCTCTACCAACTGAGCTATGGTACCCCGTTGTTTGTGAGTGCAAAGATACAACTTTTTTTAATAGTGCAACAAAAAAAATAATTTTTTTTGAAAATATTTTTTTATTCGCTCATTGTCAGTATCTTTGCAAGAAAAAATAATGAGTCACATTCTTACAATCGACATTGGCAATACGAGGGCAAAATATGCTGTTTTTGAAGGCGAAAATCTTGTCGAAACAGCTGCTTTTAATCCGTATAGTAATGATTTAAAAGAGCTTATGATTAAATATCCGCTGATAAAAAAGGCGATTTTATCATCAGTAGGCGGGAAAATAGAAGAATGTCTCAATCAGCTCGAAAATCTTGAAATTATCACACTTTCGGCAAAAACGCCTCTTCCTTTCGAATTAAGTTACGAAAATAATAACCAGATTGGAAGCGACAGATTGGTGGCTGTGGCGGCTGCTATGGCAGAAAAACCGAATCAAAATAGTCTGATAATAGACATCGGAACCTGTATCACATACGACATTATAACTTCTGACAACAAACATCTGTGCGGACCTATAAGTCCTGGAATAAATTTGCGTTTCAAATCGATGAACGATTATACTGCAAAGCTGCCCTTGTGCAATCCTACAAGGGATGACTTGAAAATAATATGTTCTTCAACGGAAGAATGTCTTCAGTCAGGTGTGATAATGGCGATTTCTATTGAAATAGAGGGATTTATAAACTTATATTCGAACATTTATAAAAATTTAAATGTTTTTATTATAGGTGGAGACAATATTTTCTTTGAAAATAAGTTAAAAAATTGCATATTTGCAGACGCAAATTTTACATTTAACGGTTTAAGATATATTCTTAATTATCAATGAAATACAATTTATTAAAATATTTTCTGTTGGTATCAATCATTTTTATGATTGGCGCTAACGCATCCGGACAGTCTGATTTGAGTTCGCCTTACTCAAGATTTGGATTGGGTGATATTATCACTTCGAGCCCTAATCCAATACTTAAAGGTATGGGTGGAGTGTCAAATGCAGTGAGCGGTCCTGCTCTCTTAAATCCTGCTAATCCAGCATCATACGCAAGCCTCGATTCATTGGCATTCGTTTTTGATGCTGCTTTTTACATGAAAAGTTCAACATTTGCCACAGGTCGTTTGTCAGAGAGTGGCTCAAACTCATCATTCAACTATGCAAGTGTTGGTATTAGCGCATCAAAAAGATGGAAAATCGGTTTAGGCATTATGCCATATAGCAATAGAGAATATAACGTTATTACAGAACAATATGACGAAGCTACTGGCGCACATAATGTTTCATTTGAAGGCGCAGGCGGACTTAACCAAGCATTCTTTGCTAATGGCATAAAAATTACTGATGATTTGTCTGTAGGTGTTACTGCTTCTTTGTTGTTCGGAACATTGTTCGATAACACTTCTGTTTATTATCCTGATTCTACATTCTTCCTTAATGGAAAACGCTCTATAAATATGAGAATCAGTGATCTCAAATTGGATTATGGTATCTTGTATAGATTGCCTATTCCAAATTATAACATCACATTAGGCTTTACATATTCACAAGGCGCTAATATATCATCAAAAAGAGATATCTTCATAAGAAATATGTTTAAAGGCTTTGGTAATCAGGTTGAAAACCCAATTGATACCTTGCTTTACATTGAAAACGAAAAAGTAGATATCACTATTCCTCAAGGATTCGGTTTTGGCGTCACCATCGATAAAGGTGATGGCTGGATGTTGGGTGCGGATTTCAACTGGGACGGATGGAAAGGCTTTACAATGAACGGAGCTAACGACTCGATCCAAAATTCATGGAATGTAGCGATAGGAGGTTCATACAAACCAAAATCAACTTCAATATCAAAATATTACAAGAAAATTACTTATAGAGCAGGTCTCCATTACGACCAAACATATTATTATGTTTATGGTAAGTCTATAAACAGATTCGGAGTTTCCTTGGGCGCAGGCTTTCCTGTACCTCGTTCGTTGACATCCTTGAATGTTGCCGTTGAATTCGGTACTATGGGAACTATACAAAATGATCTCGTAAGAGAGACTTACGTCAACTTATCTGTAAGTATGTCAATATTCGATAAATGGTTTGTAAAGAAGAAATATAAATAATAACTAATAAATAGACATTAAAATGAAAATTAGAAGATTTTTACTAGCTTTTGCATTCGTCCTTTTAGGATTTGGTGCAACTCAAGCACAAGTTGATTGTGAAACAGATTATTCACTCTATCGTGAATATATCAAACAATGGGAACAAGCAAAATACAATCCAAGCAACATGAACCCACAGATGGTCGTTTCTTGGAGAAATATCTTCCTTAATTGCCCTGATTTCAGACAAAATACTTATCTCGATGGCGTTAAGATCATGACTTACGGTTTCATCAGAACAACTAAAGATGCAGCATTGAAAGAAAAATACATCGACACTCTCATTATGATTTATGACAAGAGAGCTGAGTATTTCCCAATGGGTAAAGCTGGTTCACAAGTTGGTAACATTATGGGTCGTAAGGGTGTTGACCTTATCAAATGGGCTCCAGAACGTTATGAAGAAGCTTACACTGCTCTTAAACAAGCTATTGATATGGACGGCAACAACAGTAATTATGGTTTCCTCGATTCATATTTCAGCGTTGTCATCACAATGGTGAAGAATGGCAAATTGGAAGAAAGCGCTATCCTTGATGAATATAGCCGCCTTATGGAAATCGTTGATTTCAATATCAAAGCTAACACAGAAGCAGCAAACGAAAAATTATTGAACAATTTCAATACAACAAAAGCTAACCTCGATTTAGCAGTTCAACCATACGCAAACTGCGAAGATTTAGTTCGTATCTATCAACCTAAATTCGATGCTAATCCAAATGACGTTGAATTGTTAACAAAAATCTCAGAAATTTTAGATAAGAGAGGTTGCGACGATACTCCATTATATCTCGCTGTTGCAGTTAACTTGCATAAAATCAATCCTTCTCCAGAATCAGCTTACCTCATCGGTAAAAAATATTTGGCTGACAAAGAATACGATCAAGCTGCAACATACCTCGTTCAAGCTACAAAGAGCGCAAACATTGATTGGGCACATCAATCATATATCTACCTCGCTCAAATCATGAACATGAACAAGAACTACGAACAAGGTCGCGAATATGCAAGAAAAGCTTACGCTCTCGATAAGACAGACGGTGAGCCATTCATCATCATCGGCCAATTATATGCAGCAAGTGCAAAAGACTGTGGTTCAGGTAACTTCTATTCAAAGACAGCATACTGGGCAGCAGTTGACCAATTTGAAAAAGCTAAGTCAGTTGATCCATCAAAAGCAAGCAAAGCTAATGAACTCATCAACGCTTATTCACATTACTTCCCAACAGTTGAAGATATCTTCTTCAATGGTTTCGAAGAAGGTCAAAGTTACTCACTTGATAACTGCTGGATTAAAGAAACTACAAAAGTTAGAGCAGCTAAAAACTAATTTCAGCTAAAGTTCGAACTTTGAAAAAGATTTTAAAAATATTCCTAGAAATCAACATCATAGCCAATATGGTTATGGTGTTGTTTTCTTGTGAAAACTCACTAGATAAAGTTAAAGAATTTATAGATACTGACACTATCAATGGTGTGTTGGCTTATAATGTGACCATCACACGTAGCGACTCGGGCTTTGTGCAAGCAAGACTTATGGCTCCTGTGATGCACAGCATTGATGGCGACAGTTCTATACTTGAGTTCCCAAAAGGATTTGATGCCTTTATCTTGAATAAATACGGCAGACCAACTTCCAAGATTAGAGGCGATTATGGAATACGCTACGATAAAGAAGAGATGATTTTTCTCAAAGATAGCGTTGTGGTGGAAAATATCGATGATAAAGAAGTAATGTTTACAGAGACATTATACTGGAATCAAAAGACAAACAAGATTTACACACGAAACCCTGTTAAAATTGTAAGCCCTGATAAGGTTATTTACGGCGACAGCCTCAATGCTAATGAAGACTTCACTCAAAGAGTGATTCATGGTATGAGAGCGACCCTCGAAATTGAGGATGAAAATTAAATATTGTATAAAAAAATGAACGACATATATATAGTTATATTATCGCTGATGGCTTCGGCAATGTTCTCGGGAATGGAGATTGCATTTTTGAGTACAAACCGTTTGCAATTGGAACTTGACTTGAAAAAAAGCAAATTCTCAGCTAAGATAATAAACAGATTTTTTAAAAACCAATCGCAGTTTATAGGATGTCTTCTCCTTGGAAACAATATCGCTAATGTTATTTATGGTATTTCTATCGCAAGGATTTTGGAACCTTTCATTATAAACGTTCTTCCTGAAGCTATAACCAATGATTTCGTTGTTTTGTTGTGCCAGACACTCTTGTCAACATTGTTGGTGCTTATAACAGGAGAGTTTTTGCCTAAGATAATTTTCGGGATAAATCCGAACAAAAGCATGAGGATCTTCTCTGTTCCTGCAATGTTATTGTTCATCCTCCTTTATCCTGTTATATTGATATTTATTAGTATTTCGGAATTAGTAATTAAATACATACTTAGGGTTGACATACCTCATGAAGAATATAAGCTCAATACAGTCGACCTTAACGACTATATTAAAGAATACGCAAATCCTGATGATGATAATGAAGACATTCAGCAAGGAATTGAGCTGTTCCAAAATGCCATCGACTTTCATAATGTGAAGCTAAGAGAATGTATGGTGCCTCGTACGGAAATTCAGGCCATTGATATTGAAGATGGTATAGCTGAAGTGAAGGCGGTATTTGAAGAAACTAAACATTCTAAGTTGTTGGTATTTGAAAACAATATCGACAATATTATAGGATATATACATATTAACGATGTCTTGACTAAGGTGAAGAATCTTAGACAAAAGCTTCGCCCGATAGAATTTTACCCAGAGACATATTCAGCACAGGAACTTCTTAAGAGACTGTCGAAGAAACGTCAAAGTATTGCCGTCGTCGTTGATGAGTTCGGAGGAACTTCTGGAATCATCACTATTGAAGATTTGATTGAAGAGATTTTTGGCGAGATAGAGGACGAATTCGACGTAGAAGATACTGTGGAAAAAACGATAAATCCAGACGATCATATCTTCTCTGCTAGACTGGAAATAGATTATCTTAACAAGAATTATAAATTCAATTTCCCGGAATCCGACGATTATGAGACTTTGGCGGGATATATCATTCACTATCACGAAAGTATTCCTCAAACAGGAGAGGAAATTGCTATTGGAAATTACATCTTTAAAATAATAAAGGCAAGCGATACAAGACTTGAAGAAGTGGAAATTAAGAATAATCAATGAGTTATAAAGATAAATGATAAGTTTGCGACAATTGAATTTTTTTTTATAAAAATGTCGAATATATCGAATGGTTTTGTAAATTTGCAACCTTATTAAATAAAGTAGAAAAAAGATTAAATAAATTAAATAATATCATAGAATTATGGCAGCAATTGGAAACATTAGAAAACATTACGGACTGTTAGTCATCATCGTAGGTCTTGCACTTTTGGCATTCGTATTGGGTGACCTTCTTAAGAGCACTAACAGCTCAAGAAAAAGAAACGTAGTAGCTACTGTTGGTAACGAAAGAATTTCTTATCAAGATTATAGCAATTTAGTTAATATGAATCTTGAAAATACTAAAGCTAACAATGGTGGTTCTCTTACTACAGAACAAAATTACAGCATTCATGCCAACACATTGGAACAAATGATTAGAGAAATCATCATGAATAATGAATATAAAGACCTCGGTCTCGTTGTTTCAGGTGATGAATTATTCGATCAATTCTTAGGCGAAAACCCTAATCAATATGTAGTTCAAAGCTTCACAAATGCAGAAGGTAAATTTGACAGCGAACTTATCAAAACTTACATCTCACAGTTCCAATCACTTTCTCCAGAAATGCAAGCAAACTGGCTCAACTTTGAAAAAGCTATCAAAGAAGACAGATTGAACACAAAATATGAAAACCTTCTCAAGAAAGGTTTCTACCTTCCTAACAAATTAGCAGCTCGCTACTATTCAGACAAAAACGATAAAGTTTCTGCTGAAGTTTACGCAGTACGTTACAACACAGTAGCAGACTCAACAGTAGTTGTAGACGCAGCTGATAACAAAGCATTCTACAATGCAAACAAAAACAAATATCAAACAGACGCTACACGCGCTATCGATTATGTAATCTTTGAAATCAAACCTTCACAAGCTGACGTTGATTACTCAAAGAATTTCGTTAACGATCTTAAAAATGATTTCGCTGAAATCGATAACGCAGCTAACTTCGTAAGCGCTAACTCAGACCTCGCATACGACAGCACATGGAAATCAAGAAAAGACGTTCCTGCTGAACTCGAAAAAGCTATCTTCGACGGTAACAATGGCGTAGGTTTCGTTTATGGTCCATATGAAAACGGTGGTTACTACAACGTAGCTAAAGTCTTGGAAATGGAAAACCGTTCAGACTCTTTGATGGCTTCACATATCTTAGTTGGTTACACTGGCGCATTACGCAGCACAGCAACACGTACTAAAGAAGAAGCTCAAGCTCTCGCTGATAGCCTCTTAAAAGTTGTCAAGAAAGACAACTCAAAAATCGAAACACTTGCTAAGTCATTCTCAGACGATCCAAGCGCTCAAACAAATAACGGTGACCTCGGCTGGTTCACAGACGGTATGATGGTTTACACATTCAACGAATTCGTACAAGATAACAAAGTCGGTACAGTCGGTATGGTTGAAACTCCATTTGGTTACCACATCATTAAAGTTACAGACCGCAACGAAGCTACTCCAAAAGCTCGTATCGCTGTTGTAGCTCACGAAATCACAGCAAGTACAGCTACATACCAAAACATCTTCGCTGAAGCTAACAGATTTGTTACAGAAAACACAACAGCTGAAGAATTCAACGCAGCAATCGAAGAACAAGGCCTCAACAAACGTACATATCCAACATTAAGAACAAATACAAACCGTATCACTGGTATCAGCAACCCACGTCAAATCGTTCGCTGGGCATTCGATGAAAATACTAAAGTTGGTGATATGTCAACAATCTTCGACCTCGATGATATGTATGTTGTAGCAGTTCTTACAAAAGCTATCCCAGAAGGTATCGCTCCAATGGAAGAAATCGCTGAACGTAACTCATACGTCATCATGAAAGAAAAGAAAGGCGCTATGTTAGCAGAACAAGCTAAAGCATACGGCACAGACTACCAAAAGATGATCGACAACATGAAAGGTGAAAAAACAACTGTTGACGTAACATTTGAAGGTCGTGGTTTCGGTAACTTCGGCGTTGAAGATAAAGTTATCGGTACAGTCATGGGTATGAAAGCTGGTGAAACATCAGAACCAATCGTTGGTGGTAATGGTCTCTACGTTGTTAAAGTAGCTAAAGAAACTCCAGCTGCTGCAACAACAGACTATACTAACATCGTAAAAGAACAACGTTCAAAATTCGTTAACCAAATCCTTAACAACGCAGCTTATTCAGCTCTCAAGGACAACGTTAAAATTGAAGACAACAGCATCTTATTCTATTAAGAAAACATGAAATATCAAGTAAAAAGACAGCTTTCGGGCTGTCTTTTTTTTAGAATTCTAGAATCCTAGAACTTTAGAATTTTAGAATTTTTTTATATCTATGGCGCGTTGCCGGATAAATATTTATATTTGCTTGTTGATTATAAATCAGTTCTTTTCAGACATTGAGTTTTTGCACTCTCTTTTTGTAACAGAATCTATGTTTGAAGAATAGAGACGTTGTGACAAATAAAAAAAGGCTAAAGTCTAATGATTCGCATTAAACTTTAGCCTTTTATCTTTAGCCTTTAGTCTTTAGTCTTTAGCCTTTTATCTTTAGCCCCTATAAGCTTGTTCCCATTTCCATGCTGATGCTGTCATCTCATCCAAAGTACGTTCTGCCTTCCATCCTAATTCGTTGTTAGAGAATGTTGGGTCGGCCCAGACTTTCTCGATGTCACCAGCTCTTCTTCCTACGATTTCGTAATTCAATTTGAGACCTGATACCTTTTCGAAAGATTTTATCACTTCCAAGACAGAATATCCTGTTCCTGTTCCGAGATTGAATATCTCGAAAGGTTTCTTCATCTTTTCGTTTAACATTCTTTCTACTGCTATCACATGAGCTTTTGCCAAGTCCATGATGTGGATGTAGTCGCGTATCGCTGTGCCGTCAGGAGTAGGGTAGTCGCTGCCGTACACTTTGAGACATTCTCTTATTCCGTAACCAGTCTGTGTGATATAAGGCATAAGGTTGTTAGGCACGCCGAGAGGCAACTCGCCGATGATGGCGCTGTCGTGTGCACCGACAGGGTTGAAATATCTGAGAGCGATAGCGTTCAAGCCTTTGAATGCTGATATTGTCTCGCTGATTATCTCTTCTGCAATCTGTTTGGTGTTGCCATAAGGACTTTCTGCTTTCTTGATAGGAGCTTTTTCTGATACAGGAAGATGCTCGGCGTCAGGTTGTCCGTAAACGGTGCATGATGATGAGAATACGAGGTTAGGTATGTTATATTTCTGCATGCTCTCGAGTATGTTCATCAAAGAGTCGAGGTTGTTGCGGTAATATTTGATTGGTTGTTCTACAGATTCGCCTACTGCCTTGTGTGCTGCAAAGTGAATGATGCCTTTTATATCGTTATGACGTGCGAAGAAGTCGTCTGTCAGTTTCTGGTCAGCGAGGTCGAATGACTCGAATTCAGGGCGAATGCCTGTAATCTTTTCAATGCCATCCAAAGTGTCGATGCGTGAGTTGAACAAAGCGTCAACGATGATAACATCGAATCCTTTTTTCTGTAATTCAACAACGGTGTGAGAGCCGATGTAACCTGTTCCTCCTGTAACTAATATTCTCATCTTAATATTTTTTAACCAATAAAATCTAAAATTGTTGATGTGATGTAATCAAGTTGTTCGTCGGTGAATTCTGTGTGCATAGGCAGTGCTATCACGTTTTCGCAAAGATATTCGCTCACAGGGAAGTCGCCTTTTTTATAACGAGGGTCTTGATATGCTTTTTGTTCGTGCAATGGAACTGGGTAATATATTGCGCAAGCGATTCCTTTTGATTGAAGATGTTCCATCAGTTTTGCGCGGTCAACGCCATTGAGCACCATCACATATTGATGATATACGTGAGTTGTGATATTGGATTTCTTTGGTGTTATGATTTTGTCTGTAGCAGCGAATGCTTTGTCGTAATAAGCGGCTGCGTATTGGCGAGCCTTGATATATTCGTCGAGATGTTTCAGTTTTATGTCGAGCACTGCTGCTTGTATTGTATCGAGGCGTGAATTGACGCCGACGTAATCGTGATAGTAGCGTACTTTCATTCCGTGGTTTACGACGATGCGTATTTGTTCTGCGAGGGCGTCGTCGTTGGTGAAGAGAGCGCCGCCGTCACCGAAGCAGCCGAGGTTTTTAGAAGGGAAGAAGGACGTGCATCCTATTGTTCCGATAGTTCCTGACTTCTTGACGGTGCCGTCGCTGAAGGTATATTCGGCGCCTATTGCTTGAGCGTTGTCTTCAACGACATAAAGATTATGACGTCGAGCAATGTCCATAATAGCTTCCATATTGGCACATTGACCGAAGATATGGACTGGAACGATGGCTTTTGTCTTAGGTGTTATGGCACGTTCTATTGCTTCAGGATCGATGTTGTATGAGTCTTTTTCTATGTCAACCAAGACAGGTGTGAGACGTAGAAGAGCGATGACTTCTGCCGTCGCGATGAACGTAAATGTCGTTGTTATGACCTCATCACCAGGCTGAAGATTGAGCGACATCATAGCAACTTGGAGCGCGTCGGTGCCGTTGGCACATGGAATGACGTGTTTTACATTGAGATATTTCTGAAGATTTTCTTGAAATTTTCTAACATGCGGACCATTGATGAATGATGCCGTTGATAATATATCTTGGATGGCTGAATCCACCTCAGGTTTTATCTTATTATATTGACCTACAAGGTCAACCATTGGAATATTCTGCATAATTAACATTTTTGCAAAGATAAAAAAATCTGTCGTACCTATTAATATTAAAGTGAAAAAAGTCTATGTGCCTATTGGTCTATAAGTCAATAAGTGGTGGCGTTTTTTAGTCGTTTTTTTTATAATAACAATGCTTGTAAAAAAAAAGTTTAAAGTTTTTTCTCAAAGGTCTTGCGTAATTCAAAAAAATATCGTTACTTTGCACCTCAATTTTTAGGGGAAAATTATAACTATAAAATATTAAGAGTCATGTCAAAAGTTTGTCAAATCACAGGTAAAAAAGTTATTACCGGTAATAACGTTTCTCACTCAAACAGAAAGACAAAGAGAACATTCGCACCTAACTTACAAATTAAACGTTTCTACGTTCCGGAATGGGATGAATGGGTAGTTTTGAAAGTTTCAGCAGCCGGTTTACGTACAATCAACAAAAAAGGTATTTACCAAGCTCTTATGGACGCTTCAATGGAAGGTCACTTAAATCGTTGGTAATAATTTGAAAAACATCATAAAAAAAAGTCGTCTTTTTTGACGACTTTTTTTTTAGAATCTCAGAAGAAACTCTTGACTCGACAATAATATTCCACCCAAATAAGAGTTATATCATACAAAATACATATTGATGAAATTAAGATATACATTATTAATATTATTGATGATTCCTTTTATGCTCTTCGGACAGCAGAAAGAGGATGCTATGATTTATGGTAAAATCATTGATGATAATGGTAATGCTGTTGAACTCGTCAATGTGGCAGTGATGGGCACATCATACGGAACATCCTCAAACGCAAGAGGACAATATGAATTGTCTCTTCCTTCCGACACTGATTTGGAGATTGTTTTCTCTTTTGTCGGATATAAGCAAGAGACGAGAAATATCAAACTGAAGAAAGGGGAAGAACGTAAAATGGATGTGGTCATGGAATATACCTCGGTGACACTTCCAGATGCTGTCGTTTCTGACCGTAAAATCAATTCTGCAACAATCACGCGTATCGACGCCCGTAAAGTAACTTTCGTTCCAAGTAGCGGTGCAGGCGGAGTTGAAGACCTCGTTAAGACACTCCCAGGCGTTTCATCTACCAACGAACTTAGTTCTCAATATAATGTCCGTGGCGGTAACTTCGATGAGAACCTTATATATATCAACGGAATAGAAGTCTATAAACCTTTCCTTGTCGGCTCTGGACAACAGGAAGGCATGAGTGTGATAAACCCTCGCCTCGTTTCTAACATCGACTTCTCTGCAGGCGGATTCTCCGCTGAATATGGCGATAAACTGTCGTCAGTTCTCGACATCACTTATAAAAGACCTCTTCTCACAGAAGCGTCTCTCTCAATGAGTTTCCTCGGCGTTGAGGCTCATGCTGAAGGAACAACATTGCATCATAGACTCTCTTATCTTGTAGGCGCTCGTTATAAAAATAACAAATATATCCTTGGCAATATGGAGACAAAAGGCGTTTATCAGCCTAACTTCACCGATGTACAAGGAATACTTTCTTATAATGTGTCGCCACGTATGGAATTGTCTGCATTCGGATATTATTCCAGAAATAGTTACTCTATGATACCAACGACTCGTGAGACCGATTTCGGCAACATCCAGCAGTCGCATCGTATTACAATTTATTTCGATGGTAGAGAGACAAGCAATTACAATACCGGCCTCGGCGCTTTTACCGTTAACTACAGCCCTAATGAAGATCTTAACCTTAAACTCATTGCTTCTACATATTCTGCAGTAGAGTCGGAGAATTATGATATCATGGGTCAATATTGGATTGGATTGCTTGAGACAAATCCTGGCAGCGAACAGACTGGTAATGTCATTTCTAACCAAGGTGTTGGAACTTATATTGAACATGCTCGCAACGATTTTTACTCACAGGTCTTCAACATCGACCATAAAGGAGCGTATAAAAATGACCAGTATACTTTGAAATGGGGTGCTAGATATCAGCATCAATATTTTGACGACTTTATCAACGAGTGGGAAATGATTGACTCTGCTGGTTACAGCCTTCCTCATCCTAACGATTCTATAGGAAGTGCAAATCCTCCTCATCCGTTGTTCAACATACAACATCTTTCAAAAGGTCATAATGAATTAAGAATAAATAATATCGATGGTTACGTCCATAATGAATGGACTTTCAATACCAATAATGCTGATGTCTTGACATTGTCGTTAGGACTTCGTGCCAACTATTGGGGTTATAACAACGAAGTCAATATCAGCCCTCGTGCTGGTCTCGCCTATAAGCCAAGCTGGAACGGCGATATGCTTTTCAGATTGTCGGGCGGTGTTTATGTGCAGCCTCCATTCTATCGCGAGTTGCGCATGTTTGACGGTAGCCTTGTAAGCCCTGAGGATGCTTCAACACAGAAGTCATATCAGGCAGTCTTGACTCATGAATATAATTTCATGGCTTGGGGCAGACCTTTCGTCCTTACTTCAGAATTGTATTACAAATATCTTAAAGACATTATCCCTTACGAAGTAGATAACATCAGAATAAGATATTTCGCTGATCAGAAAGCGACAGGTTATGCTACTGGATTGGACGTCCGTATCAATGGCGAATTTGTTAAAGGTATTGAGAGCTGGGCTAGTCTCTCCATCATGAAATCTGCCGAGAACATCAAATATTATCTCTCTTCAAACGGAACTATATTATCACAGACCGACGTCAACAATGGCGCTGAATATGTCTGCGATACAATCATAAGAGGAATACCACGACCATCAGACCAAAGGGTCAATATGTCAATCTTCTTCCAGGATTATTTCCCATATATACCTTCATTTAAGGTTAATTTGAAGCTTGTCTTCGGAACGGGAATGCCGTTTGGTTCGCCATATAGCGAACGCTATCAGCACAAGATGAGAATGTCGCAATACAGAAGAGTCGATATAGGATTCAGCAAGCAGCTTATAGATGAGACATCAAGCTTCAAGAAAAACAATCCGTTAAGTCATGTGAAAAACTGCTGGCTTACATTAGAGATTTTCAACCTCTTAGGAATTAATAACGTAAGCTCGTATATGTGGGTTACAGACGTATATAACATACAATACGCTGTGCCAAATTATCTCACGCCACGACAAATCAACCTTAAACTTGTAGCGGAGTTTTAAATGGCTAAAGACAAATGGCTAAAGACAAAAGACTTTCATCATTAGACTGATTTTGGTTTAGGAAAGATGAAATTCGTGAGTCTGCAGCTTGAGACCAATTCATTATCTTCATTTTTGATATCTATATTCCAGACGTGTGTTTGTCGTCCTTTATGGATGATTGTTGCTGTGGCGTAGACGTAGGTGCCTGTTTTAGCAGCTTTGACGTGGTTTGCGCTGAATTGCATTCCTCTGATGACATACGACTTCATATCCACATAATAAGACGAACCGGCGCCTCCAATGCTTTCTGCGAGAGCCATGCTTGCGCCTCCGTGTAACATGCCATAAGGCTGCGACAATTCTTTCTTCACGAACATACGAGCATAAACGTAACCTTCTCTCACTTCAAGATATTCTATGCCGAGAGTCTCCATCATAGTGCCCTCGTTCATGGCATTCATCTTCTTAACTAACTCTTCCATTTGTAATCTAAATTTAATATGCAAAGATAAGTTTTTTATGGATAGGTGATGAACAAATTGAACGCCTCAATGTTCTAGCTTAAATTAAAAGAAATAGAACATAAAAAACGTCATATTATGAAAAAGAAGTTTTTAGTAGCGATAACAATAATAGCTGTAAGTAGCAATCTGGCTTTTGGTCAATTCGATTATCAGCAAAGTGCAGATAGCTTTTTTGAAAAAAAACATCAGGAAAGTAGCGGGGCAAATAGCTGGGGAACATTAGCCACTTTTTCTGATTCTCGCAATACGTCGGTCAGAGCTCCTTTAGGTTCAGGATTGCTACTCTTGGCAGGAATGGGACTCACTTATGTCTTTATAAGGCGAAAGGCTAAAGACGAATGACTAAAGTAAAAAGGCGTCAAATTTTTGATTTGACGCCTCTTATTATATTCTAGAATTCTAAAGTTCTAAAATTCTAAAGTTCTTTTTAGAAGTTGACCCAGAATCTTTCCCAGAAACTTTGTTCCATCTCTTTCCATGTATTAGCTGTAGCAGCTTCGAAGTCTGATGTGTATCTGTTCAATAATTGTTGAGCTTCTTCTTTCTTGCCTTCTTCCAACAATGCCTTTACTTCTTCTTCCAAAGCTGGGATTTCTTTCATAGCTTTTTCTTCATATCTTAAAACATTGTCGATCATGACTTTCTTTGTTGAACCCCATTGGATTTGAGCTAATTTGTTAGCTTTACGATAACGCCATAACAATGATTCTTCGTTGTAGTTGTAATGACCGCATTCGTCGAAGCATGAAGGTAATTTTGTTGAACCTGTGAAGATTGGTATTCTAGGGCTTTGACCTGGGTTTTCTACTGCGAACCAGCAGATGCCGCCTATTTCGTTAGGCATCCAGCTTCTGAGTTGTGTAACGAAAGAATATGAACACCATGATACTGATACAGTACGTTTTGCGTCGACTGTTCCAGGAGCGATCATATTATATGTGTTGATGTCGTTGCCGCCCATCCAAGGGTTAGCTATTGGACTTACGATAGTATCACCATTTCTGTTGACAGTCTTGATATTGCGTGTTACGTCTAATTCTGTTCCTTCGTAAGTGCTTCTAAGCAATTCCATTACTCTGCGAGCGTCGACTTGTTCTTCTGGTTTAACAGAGAAAGGAAGGTCTTCATCATCCATGCTTAATCCTAAAGATGGAGCTAATGAGCTGAGGATGAACCATTCGCGTTCGCGGAAGTTTTTGCCGTTTGAGTAGTCATTGCCGAAAGCTTTGTACCAAATGAATTCGCCTTCGCCGTCCCATAAACCGTGTTTCTTAGCGACTTTTTCGATATTGTCTGAACACATGAAGTTGTCAGGGTCGTTTCTGTTGATGTATTTGATTCTTGGGATGTTAGCTGATACGCTTACTTCACCGTCTGGCACTCTTTGAGCAGCCCAGATGCCGCCTATTTTTTTCTTGCCTTCGCCCATGATTTCCATGCACCATACTTCGTTAGGGTCAGCAATTGTGATGCATTCGCCGCCGTCGCCGTAACCGTATTCTTTGATGAGTTCAGCGATGAGTCTGATGGCGTCTCTAGCGTTGTCGCAGCGTTGGAGAGCGATGCGTTCCAAGTCTTCAATCATGAACAAGCCTTCTGGGTTGACCAATGTGTCAGGACCAGAGAATGTTGTTTCACCTATTGCTAATTGTTTTTCATTCAAGCAAGGATAAGCTGTGTTGAGATAAGAATAAGTGTAAGCTGCTTGTGGTATTTCGCCTGCCAATTCAAGGCCTTTGCTGTC
This sequence comes from Bacteroidales bacterium, assembly GCA_045655965.1. Classification (GTDB taxonomy): domain Bacteria; phylum Bacteroidota; class Bacteroidia; order Bacteroidales; family F082; genus Limimorpha. Next base: position 37,996 of record JAZOQH010000023.1, read on the forward strand.
GTAGGCGTTTCTTGTGTGCATGCTTCCTCTGTATATTTTCTGAGTAGCGCCTTTTTCATGTTCTTGTGCTTTTTCCCAGCGTAACCATGTGCGGTACATGCCGTCGCAGGTGTGTGATGTTATGACAGAACCATCTGTTGTAGCATCTTTGCCAACCATGATACTTGTACAATTTGCACCGTCGAAGTCTTGTGAATCGACATCTTGTGCGATGATGTTAAATGATAACATCATAAATGCCAATAATGATAATAATGATAATCTTGTTTTCATAATTTTATCTTATTTGAAATTATTTGAAAAAACTAAAATTGACTTTGCCATATCTGCGTTGTTCCACGAAGCGAGGATGATCTTTGAAGTCGAGGAATTTGTTGTGTTCAACAACAAACATTCCGTCTTCTTTAAGCAGATTGTGTTCGAAAACTAAGTTGACGAGTAAATCATAATGCTGACTGTCGTATGGAGGGTCGGCAAATATGAGGTCGTATTTCATCTTGTGCATTGGTATGAAACGGAATACGTCTGAACGAATGACGAGCAGCTCTTCCATATTCAATTTCGATGCGGTCTCACGTATGAACTTGACGCAGTTGTTGTTCTCATCGACTACTGTGACGCGAGGGCAGCCTCTTGACACCAGTTCGTAAGAGATGTTGCCGGTTCCTGCAAAAAGGTCTAAAGCTATGATATCTTCAAAATCTACGTGATTTTCTAAAATGTTAAAAAGACTCTCCTTTGCCATGTCGGTCGTTGGACGTACAGGCAAGTTGCTTGGAGCAGTGATTTGTCGTCTTTGATGTTTTCCTCTTATTATTCGCATGATACAGAACTATATAATATGTAATAATAATAGTAAGGTATTGAATCTAATTCGTTGATATAATTGTGATTATTGTTTCTGTTGAAAAATCTGATGTTTCTTATATAACGTGAGCATAACTCTACGATGACAGACTTTTCTTCTATCAATCCCATGAAATATAATGGTATAGTCTCGTTGTCTATCTTCAGCTGTTCGAATGTGAAGAGTATGAAATACAAGAAATCTTCTTTGGTGTTGAAGTTAAAATAATTATGGAAGATGAGTTTCGTGTCGTTGATTATTGTCAACTCATACGAATTATTTTTAACATTAACGAATGCTCTCGTTCCTTGTATGCGCTCTGAGAATTCTTTGACGAGACTTTCCACCTTGATGCTTGAAGCGTGATACAATTTTATCTTATCGCTCATTTTCATGACATTGTCGATGTCGGACGAGATAGGGTAGATGTTATATATATCGTTGGTCAGACAATCGGCATTAGTAGGAGCATCATTGTTTATATTAAGCAATGAGAGATAGTTGCTTTCCTGTTCTTTCTGATAATATTCTTTAGGCACGAAAGTGTTAAGATTATTATCTATAATTATTTTAACGTTTTTGAATTCGTTTATATTCCATTGTTCTTTTTCTTGAAGTTCTGTTATCAAGACGCTCAATGGGATATTGTTTTCATTCAGATGATAATGTTTAAGGCTCAGGAATTTCTGTTCTTCAGTGTCGAAGATAACAAAAGAAAGACCATCCAATGAATGTTGGATGGTCAAAATATAATTATCTTTACACTTACTATTTAAATTAATAGACTCCTGGATATATGGATATAGGAAGGAAGTCATATTAAATTATTAGAGGTTTTCCCAGTTACCGTCGATAGAAGCTTCGTTCATTGAACCAACTTTCATACCTGCGTATTTGTTAACGCCTTCTTGTTCAGCAGCTGCGTTTCTGATTCTTTGTTGGTCAAGACCGTTCAAATATGTTTTGTAAGGAGCTTTAACTTCGAATACAGGGATTTTCATACCACCACGCATGATGTAACCAGCTTGGATGTCAAATTCTTGGTTGTCTGTGAATGGGATGTAACGTAATGATTCGATATTGAAGTTATGTCTGCCTTTGAATAATGAGTCAGCAACTTTAACAAAACCAACTGTGTCGTTGATAGTTTTTGTATAAGTTGTGTCGTTTGGATCTGGGATGATGTTAACAACTGCTAATTCGCCTGTACGGATATATTCAATCAATGAATCGAAGTTTGCAGTGTATCTGTTATAGCTTTGTTTGAACAAAACTTGTGTGCTTCTGATGTCTTTAAGGTTTTGAACAACTTTAAGTTCGCGAGCCCTTTTTTCATTTTCAAATTTAACAGGTTGACTGATACTATCGTAAACTTTATATGCTAAAAAGATAGCAACAAGAACTAATACGATGTTGATAATTGTAAATTTTTTATCCATGATTAAAACTTTTTTTTTCGATTGGCAAATTTACTGTTTTTTTCGATTGAAACAATCATTTTTTTCATTTTTTTTAGTCTGTTTTTATTTGCCGTAACAGTCTATTTTGAAACCAAGATTTCTTAGCGGTTCGGCTATTTGTTCCAATTCTTTCAAGCTTATCTTCTCGAGATTCTTTTCTGGTGTCTCTCTGTCGATAGCGTAAATCATTGTGCTGCGAGGATTTATCTTTTTAATGAATTCATACCAAAGATTTAGTTCTTCATCGGTGGTGTTGTCAATCTTCACTCCATTATGTTCTCCTCTTAAGAAACAGGTCTGTATGACCAAGTCGCCTTTGAATTCTTTAAGTATGTCAATATATTTTTCTAAATCGAAATCGACGTTTGGTTTGTTGATGGATTTTATTGTCTCGTAAGTTCCTCCGTCAATCTTGATGATGTTGTTGTCAACTTTTGAAATGGCGTCGAAAATATCTTTCTTATGCAGCATCGTTCCGTTTGTAAGGACACTGATTTTTGCATTCGGGATATATAAGTCTCTAAGTCTTATGGTGATGTCAATAATCTCGGCGAAGTCGGGATGCAAGGTCGGTTCGCCATTACCGGAGAAAGTGATGCTGTCGGGTTCCATATCTGTCCCGACCAATTCTTTCAGTCGTTCTTCTAAAGTTGTTTCATAGACTTCTTTTTTAGGTAACTTGTTGGTTTTCTTATTCTCCGGATTCCATCCGCATTCGCAATAGATGCAATCGAATGAACAAATCTTGCCAATCTCAGGCATCAGGTTAACGCCTAACGACTTTCCTAAACGGCGGCTGCTTATAGGACCGAAAACTAAACTTTCAAATAATATCGACATAGTTTTAAATTTTTGCAAAGTTAAAAATAATGACTAATGACAAAAGATAAAAGTCAAATGTTTTTTTGTTCTATTACATAAAAAACCATTAGTCTTTGGACATTAGTCTTTAGACATTTCGTATCTTTGCACAAACGTTTATGATTATGACTTACGAACAGATTTTGTCGGATATTAAGAAAAGAGTGTTTCATCCTATTTATTTTCTGATGGGCGAGGAGCCTTTCTTCATCGATACTATCAGCGATGAATTGGAGAATAACATACTTGATGAGGCTGAACGCTCTTTCAATCAGGTGATTCTTTATGGTAGTGATGTCACTGCTAAAGACATTATGACACAGGCGCGTGCCTTCCCAATGATGGGCGATTATCTGGTCGTTATTGTCAAGGAAGCTCAGAATGTAAAGGATATAGAGAGCCTCTCGGAATATCTCGACAAACTTCCTTCAACAACAATTTTAGTCATTAATTATAAATACAAGAAACTCGACAAGCGTAAGGCTCTGGCGAAATATATTGATAAAAAAGGTGTGTTGTTCGAGTCAAAGAAACTATACGACAACAACATCCCAGAATGGATTGTGAAATATCTTTCCACAAAGAAATATAACATCACGCCAAAGGCGGCTCAGATGATCGCCGACTTCCTTGGCAACGACCTTCATAAGGTGAGAAACGAACTCGAGAAACTGATGGTGGCGCTGCCTCCTTCAAAACGTATCGATGATGCCGACGTGGAATATAATATAGGTATATCAAAAGACTTTAATGTCTTCGAACTGCAGAAAGCAATCGGCGCGAAAGATTTTCTTAAGGCAAATCAGATCATCAACTATTTTGGCGACAATCCTAACGACAATCCTATCTTCATGACGATAACTGTTCTCTATGGTTATTACACAAAGTTATTGAAGATACATTATTCTAAAGACAAGAGCAAGAACACAGTGGCGACGATGCTTGGCATCAATCCGTTTTTTGTCAATGATTATCTTGAAGCGGTGCGTAACTATTCGTGGATGGCATGCATGACTTGCATTGAAGTGCTCCGTGAGTACGACCTCAGATCGAAAGGATACAACACTGGCGAAGCATCACAGAAAGAACTCTATAGAGAGATGCTGTATAAACTGATGACAGCTTAAATACAAGAAACTCAGAAACTCAAAACCTCAGAATCTCAGAAATTCAGAAGGACTTTGAACTCTGAACTTTGAACTCTGAACTCTGAACTCTGAACTTTTTTTAGTGATGAAGTGATGTGAAAAAATCCTCTAATCCCTCTGCACCTCTAAACCCAGAATTCCTGAAATCCTCCATCCACGAAACCACACGAAACTACACGAAAATGTTTTTCCGTTGAAAAAACTCTATTCCCTAAATCCCTGAAATCCTAAATCAAGGTCGCTGAGCTTGTCGAAGCGCCGAGAGTTGTGCCTTCGACAGGCTCAGGCACCGTGCACGAAGTCTGTTGTCTGTTGACTGTTGTCTGTTGACCCTAGACTAAGGTCGCTGAGCTTGTCGAAGCGCCGGTTCTGGAGATTCCACGAAACCACACGAATATTCACGAAATTTTTTTCTGTGAAAACCACATCACCCCAACAACTTGTAGTCATGTAGTCTTGTTGACTTGTAGTCTTCTTTCTTTGGGCGTTCCGGCTCCGCTTCGCTCCGCCGTCGGGCTTTCCGCTATATCTTTTTCCGCTTCGCTTCAAAAGGATGCCGCTCCAATCCCTAACGCAGGGGAGAATTCTAGAAATTTAGAATTCTAGAACCTTAGAAATTTCTAGAGTTCTAAAATTCTAAATTTCTAGAGTTCTAAAATGTGGCGTCTTTAAAAAAGAACCCCAGCAAAACAATGTTTTATAAAAATCAACGCGCCGAAGGTGCGACAGAACTTCAGTTTGATTATTCTGTCGAGCCTTCGGCACTATTTTGAATCTAAGAAATTTAGAACCTCAGAACCTCAGAACCTCAGAAGGACTTTGGCTGTTGAACTTTTTTTAGTGATGGAGTGATGAAGTCCTCAAATCCTCAGTTCCAGAAATCCTGAATCAAGGTCGCTGAGCTTGTCGAAGCGCTGGACATTGTGCCTTCGACAGGCTCAGGCACCAACCACCCTGAACTCCTGAATTCCTAAAAAAAAGAGCGCCACTTTAACAGCAGCGCCCAATCTTGTAGTCTTGTAGTCTTGTGGTCTTTTACTCAGCATAAATCTTTTCAACCAAGTCGGCGTAGTTTTGCATGATCTTGCTACGACGTGGTTTCAAACTTGCTGTCATTTCACCTGACTCGATAGTCCATTCTTTAGAGATGAGTTCGAACTTCTTCACTTGTTCGTAGTCGCCCAAGTCAGCATTATATTTCTCTATCTCTTTTCTAAAACGCATGATGACGTCTTTGTTCTTGATCATCTCTTCATCATTGGTGTAAGGTATATTCTTGATTTTGCACCATGACTTAAGATGTTCGAAGTTAGGATAGATGAGAGCTGCTGCGAACTTCTGGCCTTCGCCTATGACTAAGAGTTCGCCAATGAATGGTGACTCTTTAATCTTGTTCTCGATGAGTACAGGGCTGATGTATTTACCCATTGAAGTCTTGAAAATCTCTTTGATACGACCAGTGATTTTGAGGAGACCGTCTTCGTCGAAGCAGCCTTTGTCGCCTGTGTGGAAGTATCCGTTTTCATCGATGACTTCTCTAGTCTTTTCTTCATCTTTGTAATAACCGAGCATTACGTTAGGACCTTTCACGAGGATCTCGCCGTTCTCTGCTATCATCACTTCTTGGTTGTCCATCACGACACCTACAGTGCCAGCTTTGAGTTTGCCCAAGGTGAGGCTGTTGGTTGCGATAACAGGTGATGTCTCTGTCAAGCCGTAGCCTTCAGAGAGTTGTATTCCTATTGCTGTGAAGATTTTTACGAGACGTGGCTGGATAGCAGCGCCGCCAGAGATGATGAGTTCGAGTTTGTTGCCAAACACTTTTCTCCATTCTTTGAAGACGAGTCTGTCAGCTATCTTCAATTGTTGACGATAGAACCAGCTGTTGTGTTTCTTTGTCTCGTCATAACGTTCGGCGAGGTCTAAAGCCCAGAAGAATATAGCTTTTTTGAAGCCTTTGAGTTTACGGCCTTTACGAACTATGGTGTGATAAACTTTCTCGATGAGACGAGGTACTGAAGAAAAGTGCTGCGGTTTTATCTCAGCCATAGTGTCAACGATGGCACCGAGGTTGTCGATGTAATAAGTACTTACGCCTAAGTAAACGTGGCAATATTGTACTGCTCTTTCATAAATATGAGAAAGTGGCAGGTAGCTTATTGCATCGTGTGTTTCGTCGATAGGGTAGAGTGGGCAGAGATATTCTATGATTGACAAGATGTTGCGGTGTGTGAGCATTACGCCTTTAGGTGTGCCCATTGTGCCAGAGGTGTAGATGATGGTGGCGATGTCGCTGTTCTGTACCTGTGCCTTTGCTGCTTCGAGAGCTTCAACATCTTTATTGGCATTTCCCAAGTCGATGAGTTCTTGCAACGACTTCAATCCTTCTACAGGTTTGATGAGAAATGTTTCCTTGATAGAAGGTGTCGAAGCGATGATGTCCGACACCTTATTATATAAGTTGCTATTTGTAACGAAAACTATGCTTGCCTCGGAATGTTTAAAGATATGTTCGTAGTCGGCATGACTGACGGTAGGATAGATTGGCACGCATATAGCTCCAACTTGTTGGATAGCGAAGTCTATCATATTCCATTCCGGTGCGTTGGTAGCAACCAAAGCGATACGGTCGCCTCTCTTGACGCCCAACTTCAACAATCCGTAGCTGATGGAGTTGGTCATCTCGCAGAATTTCTCTCCGTTATATTTAACCCATTGTCCGTTAACTTTTCCAGCGAAGAGGTTGTCTTTGTAACCGTACTTCTCTACATAACGTGGCAATAAGTCGAACAGTCTTGGAGGGACGTCAGGTCTGCCTTGAATATTTAATTTTTCCGATTTATTCATAATCATTATTGTTTTTTAATCCAATTGAGTGCGTTGACGAATGCTTCGATCCAAGGAGTTACTTCGTCGTTCTTTCTGTTTTCTGGATAGTATGGCCATTGCCATGGTAAGAAAGCGCGTTCGATGTGAGGCATCATAGCGAGATGACGACCGTCGTTAGAACAGATAGCTGCTACGTTCCAGTCGCTGCCGTTAGGGTTGCCAGGGTAATCACCGAAGCTGTAACTCATTGCGATGTTGTATTTGTCTTTATAATATGGGAAGTTGAATTTACCTTCACCGTGAGCAATCCAAACACCTAAGCGGCGTCCTGCGAGTGATGACAACATGATGCTGTTGCTGTGGTTGATGTCAACATTGATGAAGTTAGATTCGAACTTGTGTGAGTCGTTGTGTAACATGACAGGATGTTCTTCGTGATCTGGATAAACGAGACCTAATGCTGTCATGAGTTGGCAACCGTTACATACGCCTAAGCTGAGAGTGTCTTTACGAGCGTAGAAGTTTTCGATTGCTGTACGTGCTTTTTCGTTGTAGAGGAGAGCGCCAGCCCAACCTTTTGCTGAACCGCATACGTCAGAGTTAGAGAAACCACCGACGAAGACAATCATATTGACGTCGCTGAGGTCTTCTTTTCCGTTGATGAGGTCTGTTGTGTGAACGTCTTTTACATCGAAACCTGCGAGGTATAAAGCGTAAGCCATTTCGCGGTCGCCGTTAACACCTTTTTCTCTGATGATAGCAGCCTTGACGCCCGATGCTTCTCTTCTGTGCATGTCGATGCCTAAGTCGGCAGCTTTGCCAGTGAATTTAGAACTGAAGTCGTAGCGTAAGTCTTGTTTCTTGTAGTTTTCGAAACGTTCTGTTGCCTTAGCCTTGCCAGTTTGTCTGATGTCTAAGAGATATGAGCTCTTGTACCAAACATCGCGCAATGCGTTGATGTCTAAGTTATATGTCTCGTTGTCTTTTGTCAATGTAATTTCACGTTTGTCTTGTGGTTTACCGATAACAACGAAGTCTATATTATTGTTTGCAAGGATTTCTTTTGCCTTAGCGTCGTTGATTTGGATAACGACAGCTGGTTGTTCGCTGAATGCTACTGATACGAGGTCGTTGTTGTTGAATGCTGACAAGTCGATGTTGAGACCACCTTCGCAGTTAGCGAATGTCATTTCTAATAATGTAGTGATTAAACCACCTGCTGATACGTCGTGACCTGCAACGATGAGACCTTCTTCGATGAGCTTTTGAATTGTGTTGAAGCAGTTCTTGAAGTAAGTAGCGTCTTTAACGTCAGGAGCGTTGTTGCCAATCTTATCCAATACTTGAGCTAAGCTGCTGCCACCCAATTCGAATGCGCCTTTTGAGAAGTCAACATAAAGCAATTCTGTTGCGTTGTCGGTTGAAGCGACAGGTTTAACAGTCTTGCGGATGTTAGAGACTTCACCAACAGCAGTGACAATAACTGTACCTGGAGACAAGACTTTTTGTCCGTTAGGATATTTCTGTGTCATTGACAATGAGTCTTTACCTGTTGGTACGTTGATGCCTAATTCGATACAGAAGTCGCTCAATGCTTTGACAGCTTTGTAGAGGCGAGCGTTTTCACCTTCATTCTTAGCTGGCCACATCCAGTTTGCACTTAAAGAGATACCTTTGAGGTTTTCTTCTATTGGAGCCCAGATGACGTTGGTGAGTGATTCTGCTACTGCAAGGCGTGAACCTTTTGCTGGGTCAGCGAGAGCTGCTACTGGTGAGTGACCGAGTGCTGTGCCGATACCTTTAACGCCTTGGTAGTCTAATGCGCTAATACCTAAGTTGTTGAGAGGAAGTTGTATTGCACCTGCACATTGTTGTAATGCGACGCGTCCTGTTACAGAACGGTCAACTTTATTTGTCAACCAATCTTTACAAGCGACAGCTTCGAGTTGAAGCACTTGTTCGAGATATTTGTTGAATTGTTCTTTCTTATATTCTATATCGTTGAATTGATATGGTTTGTCTGTGTCGTACAAGACTGTCTTAGGAGTGCTTCCGAAGAAATCACCTAAGCTGAGGTCGATAGCGTTGTTGCCGTCTTCTCTGATGAAACGCAAACGTTGGTCGTCAGTAGCTTCACCTACTTGGAAGTAAGGAGCGCGTTCTCTGAGAGCTGTCTGCTTGATGATCTCTGTATCGTTTTTGTTTACGAGGAGACCCATTCTTTCTTGTGACTCGTTACCGATGATTTCTTTGTCTGACAATGTTGGGTCACCGACAGGGAGGTTAGCAACGTTGATGACGCCGCCGCTCTTGTCGATAAGTTCTGAGAGGCAGTTGAGGTGACCGCCAGCGCCGTGGTCGTGGATAGAACGGATAGGGTTGTTGCCACATTCTGTCATAGCGCGTACTACGTTAGCGACGCGTTTTTGCATTTCAGGGTTAGCGCGTTGAACAGCGTTAAGCTCGATAGCGTTGCTGAATTGTCCAGTGTCAACACTTGAAACAGCGCCGCCGCCCATACCGATGCGGTAGTTGTCGCCACCTAAAACGATGATGAGGTCGCCTGGTTCTGGGTCTTCCTTGATGCTGTCTTCTTTTCTTGCGAAACCAATACCGCCAGCAAGCATGATGACTTTATCGAAACCGAATTCCTTGTTTTCTTCTTGATGTTCGAAAGTGAGGAGACTACCATTAATTAAAGGCTGTCCGAATTTGTTGCCGAAGTCAGATGCTCCGTTAGAAGCTTTGATGAGGATGTCGGCTGGATCTTGGTATAACCATTTACGTTCTTCGAAACCTTGTTCCCATTCGCGGTTTTCTTCTGTGCGAGGATATGATGTCATGTAGACAGCGGTACCTGCCAATGGAATACTGCCTTTACCGCCTGCGAGACGGTCGCGGATTTCACCGCCGCCACCTGTTGCAGCGCCGTTGAAAGGCTCAACAGTAGTAGGGAAATTGTGTGTCTCTGCTTTCAATGAGATGACAGTGTCGATGTCTTTTACTTGGAAGAAGTCAGCTTGATGCTGTGTCTTAGGAGCGAATTGTTCAACTTTAGGACCTAAGATGAAAGCGACATTGTCTTTGTATGCTGATACTAATCTGTTAGGATTTTCTTTTGAAGTCTTCTTGATGAGTGCGAAGAGAGCGTCTGGCATTTCTTTTCCATCGATGATGAAAGTTCCGCCGAAGATTTTATGACGGCAGTGCTCTGAGTTGACTTGTGCGAAACCGTATACTTCGCTGTCGGTAAGAGGACGGCCAATCTTTTCTCTGATGCTCTTGAGATATGAGATTTCTTCTTCGCTTAAAGCCAAACCTTCTTGGATGTTGTAAGCCTCGATATCGTCGATGTTCTTGATAGCTTCTGGCTTGCGGTCTATGAAGAATAAGTTTTGGTCTAAGTTATTATATTTTGCCTGAAGCATAGGGTCGAAGCTGTTGTCGTCGGCAGCAACAGGAATGAACTCTTCAATACGAGTGATTCCGCTGATGCTCATGTTTTGTGTTATTTCAACAGCATTGGTGCTCCATGGAGTTATCATTTCCTTGCGTGGACCGAAGAAATGACCTTCAATGGTAGGAGTTAGCAATTGTTTTGCTTCACCAAACAACCATATGAGTTTGGCAATTGATTCTTGATTTAAACGTTCTTGACATTCTAAAGCGATGATGTTTCGCTGTTTGTTTTCGAAGAATACAACCATGGTATATGTTTTTTATAAAATTTGCAAATTATGTAGTTCTTTGTTTTTACTACAATTCCGCAAAGGTAATAAAAATATGCTTTATATTATAAGGTGGTATGAAAAAAACTTTTGACTTATAGCTGCGAGCATTGAGCATTGAGTTGTGAGCAGTTTTGCCGTCTAGATGTTGATGCTATTTTTTTATGATTTTTGCTCGGAACTCACGGCTCATAGCTCATGTCTAAAAATATTTTTCATCTTCTTGATTTTGTATTGAAAAAAAGTGTACTTTTGCAGTCCGAAAAATTAGAAATTAATTTCAACTTAAATTTAAAAAATGTACGCAATTGTAGAAATCGCAGGGCAACAATTCAAAGTAAGCAAAGGTGATCAAATCTTTTGCAATCGCTTGAATGGTGAAGTCGAAGGCACAATCACATTCGACAAGGTGTTGTTGATCGAAAATGAAGGCAACACAAGGGTAGGCACCCCCGTCCTCCAAGGTGCTAAAGTTGATGCTAAGATTGTTGAGCATCTCAGAGGTGACAAAGTTCTTGTTTTCAAAAAGAAAAGAAGAAAAGGTTATCAAAAATTAAATGGTCATCGTCAAGACTTGACAAAGATCATGATTGAAAATATTACTGAATAACAAACCTGAAAAAAATTAAATTATGGCACATAAAAAAGGTGTTGGTAGTTCATCAAACGGTCGTGAATCCCAAAGTAAACGTTTGGGCGTGAAAGTTTACGGTGGTCAAGCTGTTATCGCTGGTAACATCATCGTCCGTCAACGTGGTACAAAACACAATCCAGGTGAAAACGTAGGTTGCGGTAAAGACCATACTCTTTACGCACTCACAGACGGTATCGTTGAATTCCGTAAGAGAAGAGACAATCGTTCATACGTTTCAGTTCTTCCAGTTGAAGCTGAAATCACTGAATAATCGTTAACATAAAACGAGACAGAAAGAAAATCCCGAATTTCAATTGAAGTTCGGGATTTTTTTATTGCAGTAGCTTTGCGTTAGGGATTGGAGCGGCATCCTTTGCGAGCGGAGCGAGCAAAGATATAGCGGAAAGCCCGACGGCAGAGCCGGAACGCCCAGATAAAGTGTAGAGTTGAGAGTGTAGAGTTTAGAGTTCTGTGTCAATGATATGTGTCAAAAAAAAACTTTTGCCTTTTGCCTTTCGCCTTTAGTCTTTTTATTATCTTTGTAAGCAAAATATAAATCACCATGTTAGTAGTTTCTTACATAAGAGAACATAAAGAAGAAGTTATCAAACGCTTGAGTATAAAGAATTTTACTCGCTTTGAATTATTAGATGAAGTATTGCAACTCGACGACGAACGTCGCGCAGTTCAACAAGAAAATGACGAGGCTCTCGCTGAAGCCAATATGCTCGCTAAGAAAATTGGCGAACTCTATAAACAAGGCAAAGCAGACGAAGCTAACGCACTCAAACAAAGAAATACAGAACTTAAAGAGAAGACTAAAGTTCTCGCCGAACGCGCTGAAGAAATCAAGACTCTCCTTCAAAACAAACTCGTCGAGATCCCTAATACTCCTAACCTCGAAGTTCCTTGCGGCAAGACAGCAGCCGACAACTTGATAGTAAACCAAGAAGGCGAAATGCCAAAACTTTATGATGGCGCTGTTCCTCACTGGGATTTGCTCAATAAATATCAACTCGCTGACTTCGAACTCGGTAATAAAGTCACAGGTGCTGGCTTCCCATTCTATAAAGGCGCTGGCGCTCGTCTCCAACGCGCTCTTATCAATTTCTTCCTCGATGAAGCAATAGCAGCAGGTTACTACGAAATACAACCTCCAATCCTCGTTAACGAAGCATCAGCTTACGCAACAGGTCAGCTTCCTGATAAAGAAGCTCAAATGTATGCTGTGCCATTGGATAATATGTATCTTATCCCAACAGCTGAAGTGCCTGTCACAAATATCTTCCGCGATAAGATAGTTCAAGAAAATCAACTTCCTTTGAGAAACGTGGCTTACTCTAACTGCTTCCGCCGTGAAGCTGGTTCATGGGGCAAGACAGTACGCGGCCTCAACAGATTGCACCAATTCGACAAAGTTGAAATCGTTGAAATCGCTCATCCTGACACATCTTACGAAAGATTAGAAGCAATGAAAGAACACGTCGCTAACCTCCTCCGTAAACTCGAACTTCCTTTCAGAGTGTTACGTCTCTGCGGCGGTGACATGAGCTTCACATCAGCAATGACTTACGATTACGAAGTATGGTCTGCAGCTCAAGAATTATGGCTTGAAGTAAGTTCTGTCTCTAACTTCGAGACATTCCAAGCTAACAGAATGAAACTCCGTTTCAAAGATAAAGATGGTAACATCCGTCTCGTCCACACATTGAATGGTAGCGCACTCGCATTGCCACGTATCGTTGCTGCATTGTTGGAAAATAACCAGTGCGAAGAAGGAATCAGAGTTCCTAAGGCACTCCAAAAATACACAGGCTTTGAAATTATTAAGTAAATTAAGCATAATATTGATATTGTTTTCATTGATGGCTTGCACTGAGCCATCAATGAAACGTATTAATGCGTTGACAAAACAACTCGATAGAATCGAGAAGAAACAGGAAAAAGCTGAAACGGCATTCAATAAACTCGTAGGAGAATGCGCTGAATTCGACAACTTCCTGAGAGAGAGTAATAACCCTAAACCTGAGATGCAGCTCCTTCGCGCTTATCTTCAACAGTATGAAGATGAACGTACTGTCATCATTAATGACATAGAGTATTCTATTTCTCAAATCAATGACCTTAAAGATGATATCGCTAAAGGCCTTTATGATGAAGCAAAAAGAGATGAATATCTTAAATCTGAAGAAACTGCAATTAAAACCTTAGAAGCAAAATTGGATTATTTCATAGACCGCTTCGAAAAACAAAGTGAATTTATTAAAACTATTGAAAAACAATAAGCTACGATGAGAAATGCTCCGCGATTGTTTTTCGTTATGTCACTCCTGTTGTTGATGGCATCGTCTGTTTTTGCACAGGTGCCTCTGCCATCAAAAGGGATTCATCAATCTCAAAATACACAATCGCAACGTCAAGTGGATGAGCAACTTGCACGTAGTTTCTACAATAATAAAGAATACGATAAAGCAGCAGATTTATATCTTAAGCTTTATACTTCTTACAATAATTACCATTATTTCTCTCAATATGTAGAGTGTCTGCTCTTCATGGAAAATTATGATGATGCCGAGAGAGTTCTTAAATCGTTCATAAAAAAAGATAACACTACAAATAAATGGAAGTCACAGATTTCTTTGGCATTCATTTATATGAAAAAGAACGAGACGGAAAAGGCTGATAAATATCTTAAAAAGTTGATAAACGACTTGCCAGAAGATAAGAGCGTCTATGTTCAAGTGGCTAACACTATGCGCAGCCGTGACCTCGATGAATATGCTATCATCATATACGACAAAGGCTCGGAATCAAAGTATATAGACTATAAATTCTATATGGAGAAAGCTCTCACTTATAACTCCATGATGAATTTTGAGAAGTCAATAGAGAATTACCTCCTTCAGTTAGAAGTAGATCCAGATGATTACGATCTCATTAAATCAAGATTTTCTTTTATGATGCGATACGATGTCGATGGCTCTGTCGTTGATGAGATGCGTATGGCATTCTTGAAAAAAACTCAGGATAATCCTGAAAACGTGATGTTCGCTGAATTGCTGGTGTGGTTCTCGCTTCAGATGAAGGACTATGAAATAGCTCTTAATCAAGAGATAGCTCTGGATAAACGTTTTGATGATAGAGAATTTGATATCATTTATCTTGCAAGAATAGCTCGTGATAACGAACAATATGATATCGCAATAAATGCGTACGAATATCTCGTGAAGAAATCAAATGAAGGCGCATATTATCCTGAGGCTGTCGTTGGACTTACAGAAGTTCAATATGTTAAGTCTCTTTCGGAAAATTATGATAGAGAGTTTTATTCTGCCTTTGAAAAACGTATTGAGACAGAATGTGAAGAGCTTGCAATTTCAGATAAGACAATACCTATATTGATTATAAGGTCTGAAATACTTGCATTCAAACTTGATGAATACGACAGAGCAATAGATTTGTTAAATAATGTTTTGGAATATAATCTTTCAAAATATAGTAAGGCGAAAGTTAAAATGATGCTTGCTGATGTCTATCTTTATAAAGGTGAGATGTGGGAAGCTACATTGCTATATAGTCAGGTTGATAAATCGATGAAGGAGGAGCCAGTCGGTCACGAGGCGCGTTTTAAGAATGCGCAGCTTCGTTATTATATGGGCGAATTTGACTGGTCGTTGGCTGTCTTAAACATATTGAAATCAGCGACATCTAAACTTATTGCAAACGACGCTATGACATTGTCGCTGCTCATTACCGATAATTTGGAATATGACACTATCGCATTGCAGCGTATTGCTAAAGCTGATTATTATATTTATCAGAAACGCTACGAACTCGCAAATCAAATGCTTGACTCGGTGAATATTTATAATCCTAATGAGGTTAGTATGCCTTATCTTTTAAGTCGTAAGGCTTATATCGCAATGGAAACCAAGGATTACGAACTCGCCGATAGTCTGTATAAACGTGTCTATCAAGGTTATGCCGATAGTTATATCGCAGACAAGGCTTTGCTGGAAAATGCGATATTATTGGAGAGATATTTAAATAAAAAAGAAGAAGCGATGGAGTGTTACGCAAAAATCATAGATGAATATACAGCGAGCGTCTATGTGGCTCAAGCGCGTAATGCTTATAGAAGAATTAGGAATGAGGAATTAAAATAAATTAGATTATGGAACAGAATCAATCATATAACAATTTGGTCAGACCTAAGAAGGCTTTAGGTCAGCACTTTCTCGTCGATTTGAACATTGCAAGAAAAATCGTCGATTCAATGTCAAAAGATGTTAATGTTATTGTGGAAGTAGGTGCAGGTATGGGTGTGCTTACTCAGTATCTCATTCAAGACAGCTTGGAGAAACTTCGTGTTGTAGAGATTGATACTGAATCTATTGAATATCTTAAAAATGTCTATCCACAGTTGGGCGACAACCTCATCCATGGTGATTTCTTGAGAACAGATTTGAGCAAGTTCGCTTCAGAGAAAATCGGTGTGATAGGTAATTTCCCATATAATATCAGCAGTCAGATTTTCTTCCAAGTCTTGAAATATCGCAATGAGGTTGATGAAGTTGTAGGTATGATACAAAAGGAAGTCGCTGAGCGCATCGCTGCCGGTCCAGGAAGCAAGACATACGGAATCTTGAGCGTATTGCTTCAGGCTTGGTATGATATTGAATATCTATTTACAGTGCATGAAAACGTTTTTAATCCACCTCCAAAGGTTAAATCGGCGGTCATAAGAATGAAACGTAATGATGTAAGTCAATTGGATTGTGACGAGAAGACTTTCGTGATGGTAGTAAAACAATCTTTCAACCAAAGAAGAAAGACTTTGAGAAACTCATTGAGAAGTATGATACCTGCTGAAATCATTCAAGATGAGATTTTCAACAAACGTCCAGAACAACTTTCAGTACAAGAGTTTATCGAGTTGACAAAGATGTTGAAGGCACAATGATATATAGACATAAAGACGCAAAGACGCAGAGACATAAAGTTAGGTCTTTGCGTCTTTGTGTCTTTGTGTCTCTGAGACTTTGTGTCTTTAATTATCTAGCATTAAGCGAGACGTCGTGTATTTTCTTGATGGATTTATTGGCGGTAAAGAATGCTGCGACACTTCCGATTATAGTTATTGTTATGAAGACCAATACTATATCGGTGAATTGTAATGCAACAGGATAAGCCTCGATGATGTAGTTGCCGTCGCCGTTGCCGAGACGTATGATGCCGAAATATTGCTGTATCAAAACGGCGGCTATTCCTAATAACAATCCTAATATTCCGCCGACGACGGAAATGAGAAGACCTTCGTTGATGAATATCTTTTTAATCAAAGTGCTGTCGCCGCCCATGGCTTTGAGCAAAGTGATGTCTTTGTTTTTATCGATTATCAACATGCTCAAAGTGCCGATGACATTGAATGTCGCCATTATCAAGATGAAAGTAAGGATAAGATAGACAGCAAGTTTCTCGGCTTTCATCATCTTATATAAAGTCTCTTGCTGTTCATATTGGTCATAAACTTTATAATCCTCACCAAGAATGTCTTTAATCTCTTTCTTGATATGGTTTAATTGTCTTTTGCCGTTTGTCTTTAGACTTTTATCGTTTATAAATATCTCAACGTCAGTGACGAGGTTACCATATTCCATCAATTCTGAGAGCCATTCGAGTGGAACTAGTACAAGACGTTCGTCAACTTCCTGTTGAGTTGAAAATACGTTCGTGACGACAAGTTTTGAACTGTTGAAACTGTTCTCAAGATTGAACGAAGAAGCGTTACCTCTTTTAGGGACATAAACCTGTATAGAAGAATAAGGTCGGTAGATGTTGATTCCTAGGAAGTAAGCCATTCCTGCTCCAGGAATGCCGTAGTTGATATTATTGTATCTTACATCGAAAGTGGTGTCGTTTAGGATTGTCCCTCTCACTCTGTTAATTTTGTTATAATCCTGAGGGACGCCTTTTGCTTGACCTATCTGCTGTTTGTTGGAGTTCTTGAACAGCACGTCTTCTGTTATGGTAGGGAAGACATAATCGACGCCGTTTATTTCTTTTAATTTGTCTAAAGGAAAGTCGTTGAGGTTGATCGTCTTTCCTTTTACAGCGCTGATGTTGAGGTCGGGAGAGAATTGGTGAATCATATCAGAAATCACCACGTTGAAGCCATTGAATACCGACAAAACGAAAATCATAGCGAAAGTGGCGACACAAACACTTATTATCGAAATCCATGTGACAATGTTAATAAGATTGTGACTTTTCTTCGCCAGAAGATAACGTTGCGCTATGAACGAAGGTAGTTTCAATTGATGTTTAATTAGGGTAAAAGTCTAAAGACAAAAGTCTAAAGGATTTATTCCATGTCTTTAGCCATTAGTCTTTAGTCATTAGTCTTTAAGAAGATGGTCTATGTTTTCGATATAATCCAGAGAGTCGTCTTCGAAGAATTGAAGTTCTGGTATTATTCTGAGTTGATGTCTGACGCGGTCGCCTAACATCTTGCGGATGCCTTTTGAAATGCCGTTGACTTCTTCAACGACTTTTTTCTTGTCTTCCATCTTAGGGCCGAAGATGCTGAGATATACGCGAGCGTATGACATATCGGTTGTTACGTTGACTTTTGTGACTGAAATCATCACATTGCTTTTAGCTTTGATTTCTCTTTGAAAAATCTCGCTGAGTTCCTTCATGAGGAGCTTTGATATTTTTTGTTGTCTCTTAGTTTCCATGTTGCAAAGGTAATGATTTTTTTTGTTTAAGGTTTAAGGTTTGAAGTTTAAAGAAAAATTATTTTTCCTGTCGGTAAAATGTCCAAGTGTCTGTGTTTCCGTTGGAATAAGTGTAGCTCCACATCAGTTTTTCTTGTGTCAGTTCAGCGAAATGGAATTTTGTCTCTCGAGCGATACTGCCGCTTACATTTTTGATGATTTGCTGTGCTAATTCAGCGGATTTTTCTTCATCGCAATTGACGGTGATGTTTTCAAGTAATTCCATTCGGAAGCTTTCTTTGATGCCGGAAAAGTAGAAGTCTTCATTTTCTACATGCCATTTGCTTGGACTGACGTAATTGAAAATCCAGGTAGCCTCACCTCCGTCGTTGAATCTTACTTTATAAACCTGACGTGCCGAGTCGAGGGCGCATCCGTTGTTGTAGAAATCCATGGTGCCGGTCTCATGAACGTCGATGTTACCTTCTTTGATGTCGTAGTTCCATCCGTGCTGATAAACGTAATGACCTTCCACTTTAGGTTTGCAGCATGATGATAACAAACCAATTGCCAATAATATAAATAATGTTTTTTTCATATTGTTTATTCTTTGTTTTGGGAATCCATGATTATTGTCACAGGACCGTCGTTGATAAGGGCTACTTTCATATCAGCTCCGAATTGTCCGCATTGGACAGGGCGACCAGAGATGAGAGCGAGTCGTTTTAAAAAGGTTTCGTATAAAGGAATTGCCTTCTCAGGGCGTGCAGCTCTGATGAAACTTGGGCGGTTGCCTTTCTTTGTCATAGCGTGCAGAGTGAACTGGCTTACAACGAGAAAAGAACCTTCAATCTGGTTGATGTCGAGGTTCATGGCGTCGTTTTCGTCGGAGAAGATACGAAGTTTCGACAATTTGTTACAGAGCCAATCGACGTCTTCTTCTGTGTCGGCGTCTTCGATGCCGAGCAGAATCATCATTCCTTTTTCAATTTTTGATATTAATTCTCCGCCAATGCTCACCGAGGCTTCGGAGACTCTTTGTATAACTATTCTCATTTTATGATTTATTTACTTTCCAATAACCTGTTTTGTTTGAACCAACACGTTCGATAATTCCTTCTGATTTTAGACGTGAAATATGTTTTTCAACAGCCTTTGCTGTAATGCCAATTTGTGATGCTAAAGATGACGCATTTAATGATCCGTCTTGTTCAAGCAGAGAAATGATGATGTCTCTACTTTTTGTTTTTTCTTTGGTTGCAATTTCTTTGACATTGTCTGTCTCGCCAATAGAATATAAGTAGTTGTCGATTTCCTTGTTCAGATTTTTTATCATAGTCTTGGTCATAAACTCTCTGAAAATGTTGAGGTCTTCATTATCTCGAGTTGCGACTAATGCTTTTATATATTCTTCTTTATCTTCTTTTAAAATTTTCGTAGGTATGAGTCCAAATTCGAATTGTAACATATTCATAATCAAACGTGCCATGCGGCCATTGCCGTCAGCCCATGGATGAATTGTTACCAAGTTATAATGTGCATCGAAACTTATTTCATACAATTTAGCAATTGATTTTGATGAAAAATTTTGACGTTCAATATTAACTTGTTTGCAAAACTCATCCAATTTGATAGGTACTTTGCTAAAGTTCATATATGATTTTCCACCAATGCCAGCAGTGACATTAAGCAAACGCAACTCGCCTTTAGATGATGAAAAATCACCTAATATGGTCTTATATTCTTTTCCTGTATTTTTCATAACCAAAGCAGAAAGCATAATTAGAACATCAATGCTCAATGGAGTATGGTTTCTGATTATTTCAAAAGATTTTTCGTATGCAACTTTCAAGTCGAGGTTCATGTTTTGTTCCTCAATGCTTTTTCCATTCAGACTAATGCCATCATCAAACATAATCATATTTTCTAGTTCTGTGATTGTTGAACCTTCAATGGCAGTTGAATGGGTTATCAGAGAATATAGATAAAATTTTTCGTAATCAATCTGATTCTCGATACCTAACTCTCGATAACGCATTATAATTTTTTCAAGTTGATTAGTCATAAAGTCTTGTTTTTGCAAAAATAACATTTTATTCCCTACTTTTTCCGTTTTATTCCCTACTTTTTTTGATTTTATTTCCTACTTTTTTAGGAATTCAGGCTATCAGGGTGTTAGGAATTCAGGGTGTCAGGATAGTTTTTAATTCATTGGTGCCTGAGCTTGTCGAAGGCACCAATGTTTGGCGCTTCGACAAACTCAGCGACCATGCTCATATTCCAAAGTTCAAAAGCCAACAGCCTTAGTTCAGAGTAGCCCCACTGCGTTAGGGATTGGAGCGGCATCCTTTGCGAGCGGAGCGAGCAAAGATATAGCGGAAAGCCCGACGGCAAAGCCGGAACGCCATGGATAAAGTTAATAGTTTATAGTAGTTGAGAGTGTAGAGTGTAGAGTGTAGAGTGTAGAGTGTAGAGTGTAGAGTAGTGGGAAGTGGATAGTGTATAGTTCAAAAAAACTTGTTGTCTTGTTGTCTTGTGGACTTGTTGACTTTTTTATTATCTTTGCCAAATTATAAGAATGGCATTGATTTGCTGTTTAGAAAATGACAGAAAAATGAGATTATTTTACAGAAAGTATGGAGATCCAAAAAACAAGCCTATAGTGGTTATTTTTGGATTGTTGGGAGTTTCGGAAAACTGGGATTTTTTTGGAAAGCGTTTCGCAGAGCTTGGTTATTATGTGTTGGTCCCTGATGTGAGAAACCATGGTCAGTCGCCACATTCCGATGTATTTAACTACGACGTTTTAGCAGGAGATATAAAACAAATGATTGACGAAGAGAATATTACCAAATGTTATCTTCTCGGTCACAGCATGGGCGGAAAGATAGCGATGCGTCTAGCATTCGACTATCCTGATATGGTTGAGAAATTAGAAGTTCTTGATATAAGTCCTCGCGCTTTCGACCATCCGATGGAACATGTCGGTTTCATCGACGCCATGTCGAAAATAGATTTAAGCAAGGCAGAACATCGCTCTGATGTTGAAGCAGAACTTGCTAAACAAAATTATGAGAAACGCCTCCTTCTTTTCTTGCTTAAGAACTTGTCATACAGTCACGAAAACGGTTTCAGATGGAAACCTTATCTCGATGGCATAGCAAAAAATCTTCCTGAAATAGGCAAGGGATTCGATGAGAAATATCATTATGACGGACCGACTTTATTCGTAAGAGGCGCACAATCAGATTATATCCTTGAGAAAGACTATGAATATATGAAACATCATTTCCCAAATTATGAAATGGTGACATTGGAAGATGCAGGACATTGGATTCACGTCGATGATCCTGAAGGATTTAAAAAAGCGACAGAAGAATTTTTTTGTAATAAATAAATATCAGATATGAAACCAGAAAAAGGAAAACTTATAGAAGTCTTAAGGGAAGTGATTTATTTTCCTAAAGGCGACAATATCATCAACTTAAAAATGGTTGACGATATCGAATTAAAAGAAAACTTGATTCGTTTTCGCCTTTTGTTTGAAAAAGTGGAAGATGAGAAAAACCAGATACTCATCGACACAGCAACACAGATGTTAAAAGCTGCTTTCGGCGATATTGAAATCGACATCGTTGCAGCATCACAAGAGAATGCACTTTCAAAAGTAAAACATATTATTGCCGTCGCTTCAGGTAAGGGCGGCGTTGGCAAGTCAACGGTAGCTGTCAACCTTGCAATAGGTCTCGCACTTCAAGGTATGAAGGTAGGTTTGGTTGATGCTGACATCTACGGACCTTCAATTCCGGTTCTGTTCGGCAATGAGGAGACACGTCCTCTCGGTTACGAACGCGACGGAAAATCATATATGGTTCCTATTGATAAATATGGTGTTAAGATGATTTCTATTGGTCACCTCGTTGATAAAGAGATGCCTCTTATCTGGCGTGGACCTATGGCATCTAATGCTTTGAGTCAGCTTCTCCTCGATACCGACTGGGGCGAACTCGACTTCATGGTCATCGATATGCCTCCTGGAACAGGCGACATCCAATTATGTCTCGCACAGAACTTTAAGTTGTCAGGCTCTGTTATCGTGACGACACCACAGAAAGTCGCTCTCGCCGACGTACGTCGCGCTGCCAATATGTTCCGTCATGAAGGTGTCAACGTGCCAATCCTCGGTTTGATTGAAAACATGGCTTATTTCACACCATCAGACATGCCAGAGAAGAAATATTATATCTTCGGCAAGAACACAGGCGCTGACTTTGCATCAGAATTGAATATGCCATTGCTTGCTCAGATACCTATCGATGAAAATATTTCAGTAGCTAATGACAATGGTACTCCATTCTCTTTCAATGGATTCTCTCCAGTGAAAGCAGCTTTCGAAAATTTAGCAAAGAATATTGTTGAAATGTTTTAATAAGCTATGAGCTATGAGCAGTGGGCTATGAGCAATATTTTGCTAAATGCTCACAACTCAAAGCTCACGGCTCAAAGCCAAATAAAATATGGAAAAACAAGAGTTAATACAAAAGATTCAGAACATCCTCATTCAGGTAAGACCTTATCTGGCCGCCGATGGAGGAGGAGTGGAATTCGTTGATTTGACAGACGATATGGTCGTTTTGGTCGAACTCACAGGTGCATGCGGCAGTTGCCCTCACAGCACAAGAACTCTTAAAAACGGAATAGAGAAAACTATAAAAAGCATTCTTCCGGAAATTAAAGCAGTAGAAAACGTTAAATAATTTAATAACTAAGAGCTTTGAACCTTGAACTAGGAACCAATTTAGCTCAAGGCTCAAAGCTCAAGGCTCAAGGCTCAGAGTGTTATTCTCATATATTAAATATCGCCTAAAGTCGCAGGGAAAATTCAGGTTGCATTCTCCTTTTGTCTATGATTTTTATGAAGAGGTTTTAGAAAAAATAACTCATGAAAATTGGAGAGAAGAGTTGAACAACAGACTGAAAACGTTTCTGTTATCTAAGAATGATGTCTTTAAGGAAAACGATTTATATATCATTGAAGAGGACATTCATCTCACGAAAGAAAATGAGAGGAGATGGAACGAGATGAAAAATATGGAAGACGTAAGACTTACTATCGACTGTTATCATTTCGGAATCCTTTTCAAGATGGAAAGAAAAGAAAAACAACACTTTATATTGAGGTCTAAGAAATTCAGAAATTCAAAATCTCAGAACAAATCAAGAATCTATAAACCTTAAACTATAAACTATAAACTTCAAAACTGACTATTAACTATAAACCTTAAACTATGATATACACAAAAACTGGAGATAAAGGAACCACATCATTAATAGGTGGAACACGTGTCAGCAAGGATGACATTCGATTGGAAGCATACGGAACATTTGATGAGTTGAGCGCATTTGTCGCTGTACTTGGTGACTCTGAAGGTGTAGATGCACATGAGATTGAAGTTTTTGACAGAATACAGAATTGTCTTTTGGTCTTGGAATCATGTCTTGCTTTAGAAAGCCAATCGTCAGCGGAAATATCGAAATATATTCCACGATTGACAGAAGACGATGTGACGTTTTTAGAACATGAAATTGATGCTATTAATGCGCAGTTGGAGCCGTTAAAGTATCTGATTATACCGGGAGGCAACATTTTGTCATCGAGAGCGCATGTGTGCAGGACTGTCTGCCGCAGAGCAGAGCGCAACCTTGTGCGAATGGGCGGAGAATATGAGGTTGACGACGTTTTGAGACGTTTTGTAAACCGACTTTCAGACTATTTTTTCGTCTTGTCACGACTCTTTATGAAAAAGGCAAATATTGCTGAAAAGCCTTGGAAACCAGCGAAATAAGAATTTTTGAAAATATTTTTGAAAAAACACTTGACTTTTTATATATAAATAGTAATTTTGCGCCCGAATTTTTAAACCATAGAAAAATGTATTGGACATTAGAATTAGCATCAAAGATGGAAGACGCACCATGGCCAGCAACAAAAGATGAATTGTTGGAATGGGCAATGAGAGTTGGTTTACAACAAGAAGTTATAGAAAATCTTTCAGAGATAGAAGATGAAGGCGAGATATACGAAAGAATCGAAGATATTTGGCCAGACTATCCAACAAAAGACGATTTCTTCTTCCACGAGGATGAATATTAAGAAAAAATAATGGTTTATAACCCTGTAAATCATTGAAAATCAAAGAGAGCGTATAGACAGAATTTGTTTGTACGCTCTTTTTTGTTTGTTCAGTATGTTTGTCTATTTTTGTATCTGTTAAATATAAATTTAGAAAAGCTGACGTATGAACAGAATTATTAAGTACAACTTAGAAATAATGACTTGTATTCTTACTACAATTGTTGTTGTAGGTATTGTAAATTGGAACGAGTTGTCATTATTGCGACAAATGACTATCATATTCATGATTTTATATACACTTCATGAATGGGAAGAATCCAGATTTCCAGGGGGATTCTATAAAATATTTTTTAGCAAATGTATAATTAGTCCTGATGTTAGTGAAGAACGAATGCATTTTCCTGTTGCTATATATTTATTACTTATTTTGATTCTTCCATTTGTTTTTGATACTATTGCTATATTTGCGCTTGTTCCTTTGATTTTGGCATTATTTGAAGGATTTATTCATACTGTCGGAATTGTAATTCATCAGTTAAAAAAGCCATATTCACCAGGAATGATAACTGCATGTATTATGTTTGTCTATGCAATTACCATGATTAGAAGATTGAATGATGAAATAGCTCTTGATGCAACGACTTGGATATTAGGAATCCTACTTACGTTTATTTCTTTTTTTATAATGGAAACAAGATTTATGAAATGTGCAGGCATTACTATTAAGGAGTTTCAGAAAAGTATGAAAAGTTATATGTTGAAGAGAATCAAAGGAAAACTATAGTATTTGTTGAGTTTAAAGAAGATGAATATTAAGAAGATAAAATGTCGTATTTTCTGAGATTTTTGAAATTCTACGTTTCTTAAAAAAGTTCCACAATTTTCTCAAGCCATTCTTTATCTATATTATCAAATGTGGCGAGTTTCTCGCTGTCGATATCCATGACGGCAACTACTTTATTTTCTTCAAATATCGGTACGACAATCTCACTCTGTGAGGCGCTGCTACATGCTATGTGCCCTGGAAATTCATGGACGTCTTTCACTACAATGGTCTGCGCTTCTTTCCATGATGTGCCGCAAACTCCTTTGCCATAAGCGATTCTGGTACATGCCACCGGACCTTGAAATGGTCCTAAAATCAACTCATTGTCTATCACACGATAAAATCCTGTCCACCAGAAGTTGAAGGTCTCGTGAATGAGTGCTGCAATATTAGCCATATTGGCGATTTCATCTTTTTCCTTATTTAATAATGCTTTGACTTGTTCGTAAAGCAGCTGATATTTTTCTGTTTTGTTCATTGTTTTGATATGTAATTCCATGCAAAATCGTCGTATTCAAAAGAGGCATCCATAGATTTGATGTGAACCTGTGTAGATGAGTGGTTGCACAGGAAAATTTGGAATGTGTCGGTATCAAAGAATGATGAGTCGATAGGAAATACTGTATTGACAAATTCCCATTTATCGCTTGCGCCGGTAAGCTTGTTGAGACTTAAGCTTTTGCTAGTTGCTTCCACGCCGTCCTTAAATGTCTTCATGACAATGGAAGCTTCATCAGGACATTCTTCCATCAAAATCTTTGCTGATATATAAACTTTTTCTACATTGCTTTCAATTTCAGATGTGCTGTCTTCAATCATCAATCCATAAGGGCTTGGATTACTTATGCTTATAGAATCTGTCTTAAGGTTGATACGATAATAGTTTTTAGGGTATTCAATCTCATCGCATTCGATATACATGTCTGGATGGTATTTCTTTACAGCTTGCGCTACATTATTGGCAATAATGCGTCGTCCGGTTTCAGAATAGTGTTCTGTTGTCCAATTCTGATCTATGAACAGACTGTTTCTCAATTCTCCTAAATTATTGACTATCGTTACATTTTCAATATTGCCGTATCTGTTTATAAGATAATCGCGGTTGTATCTCATTAAATATAATAAGTCTTTGCCTACTAGTTCGTTGGCGCGGTCAACATTTTCATCCATGATATTAAAAATCAGATTCCATCCTCTTTGTTTTGCAAGTTCAACGATGTCGTCGAAGTTCTTAATACGAGGATTGTCATCATTGATCATAAATGAATAACCTTTGATATAATGGCAGGCAAGTCGTGTTAAATTTTTATTACGTTTTCCTTTGCTGTCGATAACGCCTTGAACTGCTTTACCTAAATCCCAGTCGGCTGTGTTGTCATATTTAAAAGGATAAGGGAAAGTAAATGTGTCATTCTGTTTATGATAGAGTCTTGCCTCCATTCGTTCGCTGTCGCTTTTTATTTCATAAGCCTTGAATGCCAGTTTGAAACGATTGAACAGAGGTGGGTATTCCTTTAGAAGTACCAGATATTTTTGAATAGGTGTTTCAAGATTCGATTCAATCCAATTGTAACCGAATGAACGTATGTTCATTGTTATGATGATTGTCTCGACAGGAGAGTTTTCAGGTATATTGTTGAATAAGTGATAATAGACTTCGCTATGAGCAGCGCTTTTGGTCATGTCGCCGCATTTCATATTTGGGAAATAATCGAAAACGAAATCGCTAATCTTACGCTTGTCGTTGTCGGATGGAAGATATGTTATGTTAGATGATTCTCCGGCATAAACTACTGTACAGCTGTCTTTTACGACATCCCATACTAGTTCTATCTCCTTAGAGTGTTTGAGCATGTCGTTTTTAAGGAAGAATTTTCCATAAATCCAATTCATCAGAACTAGAAGTATGGCGAGTAAGGCGAATTTATATATCAGTTTCTTCATAGCTTTAGAATTGGAAATAAATGAATGGGAAGTTATTGACACTGGAACATGTTATTATCATGAAAATCAATATGAAATAAATGGACCAACGTATAGCTGCAGGAAACTTGTCGCACCATTTATCGAAGCGTGTGTTGTACAACATTACGTCCAGAACTATAAATAATCCGAGGTAAATCCATATTCTATTTTCAATATGTAAATGTTCGTTAACACCGAAATTATTGACTAACGAAGTGAATAAGTCGCTTATGTTGGTGAAACTTGTAGCTCTGAATAATGACCAGAATAGCGTTACAAGTATGAATGTCTTGGCAATTTTGAAGGCGTCGACGATTATTTTTTCAATTCTTCCTTTGTGTTCTTTTTCTGGTATATGGTTAAGGACAAATTTCTCGAAGATGTGAAGCAATCCATGTGCTAATCCCCAGAATATGAAATTCCATGCTGCGCCATGCCAGATGCCGCTTAATATAAATACTATCAATATGTTAAATGCCCATCGGCTAAATTTTACGCGGCTGCCTCCTAAAGGAAAATAAACGTAATCTCTGAACCAAGTTGATAATGAAATGTGCCAGCGGTGCCAGAACTCAGCGATGCTCTTTGATAAATAAGGAGTGTTGAAGTTGTCGGTGATGTCGAAGCCGATGAGTTTCGCGCTGCCTAAAGCGATGGTTGAGTAACCGAAGAAATCGCCGTATATCTGGAACGAATAGAAGAACATACCTAAAATGATGTCCCAGGAGTTGTATTTGCTTGGGTCTTCGTAAATCATATCTACGTAGTAACCAAGGTTATCGGCGACAACCATCTTGATAAAAAGACCGAATATTATCAGTCTGAAACCTTTTGAAATATTATCGTAGTCGAACTTTTTCTCTTCATGAAGCTGACGTAAAAGATTGCCTGGACGTTCGATAGGACCGGTGACGAGTTGTGGGAAAAACATTACGTAAAGAGAGTAAATTCCGAAGTTACGTTCGGCTTTTTGGTTGCCGCGATAAACTTCTATCACATAACTCAAACTTTGAAATGTATGGAACGAGAGGCCTATTGGAAGTATTAGATTAACAGCGAGATTGATGTTAATTCCTAAATAATTGCAAAGCGCAACGAGGTTCTCGCTGATAAATCCGAGATATTTGAATATGAAAAGCACCAAACATGTTGATATGACGCTGCTTATCAGAAGTGCTTTCTTAAGTTTGTGGTTGTCAGTGTATTTCTCTATCAGAATACCGGCTAAATAATCAATGATTATTGTTATGAGAAGGATTAATATATATTTAGGTATGAACCACATGTAGAATGTGCAACTTGCTACGAGAAGCATTGCCCAACGTAGTTTATGTGGTAAAGCATAAAATAATATTAATACGATGGGTAAAAATATTACGTATTCTATAGAGTTGAAAAGCATCTGATATTTTCAGTTTTGTTTATGACAAAAAACTATAATAATGAAGAGCAAAAATAATAAAAATAATATACATTTTGTCATAAAAATGTAACTGTAAATGTTAATGAAAAATAACAATAGACATTAGTTTCTAGTCATTTGACATCATATTTTCCCGCTAACTTGCCAACGGACCGCATAAAAGTTAAAAAGAGTTAAAATCCTTGACAAACGCTTTTTCCTGTTATACTTTTGCAAACGAAACTTTAAATAAAAACCAAATTTTATGAGAACAGAAAAATTACTTTTTTTTGTTGTGTGTTTAATATTAGGATTAAACATCAACGCACAGGAAGATTATCTTCGAGTAACAGAATTGTCACAGATTCAAAATGGCAGCAGTATCATCTTCGCTGCTCGCCACGACTCCTTGTCCACAACGTCTTATTATGCGATGTCGAATGTGGCGGCAGGTAAGCCTCAGGGCGTCGCTTTTACGACGACGACGACTGATGAAGGAATTATTTTACCATCAGAAATTACTGATAATGAGACGGATTTCTGCTGGACTGTTGGCGTTACCAATGGTAATTATACTTTCGTTAATCCAAGTGGTGACATGATTGGCTATGGTAGCAGCGGCACCGATTTTGTCAAAAACGGTGTTAATTCAACATGGACAATTAGTGCGGCTACATCTGGTGCTGGCACTTCGGTTCCAAATCATAGTGCTTTCGTCATCACAAACGTTGGCGCCTCCAACAGAAGTGTAGCGTTCAGAAAATATAGTAGTGGCGAGGTGTATGAAAAGTTTGCTCCCTATTCTAATTCAGAGACGAATATGGGCGGAACAATATATTTCTTCTATATCGATATCTTTGTGAAATCTTCGGAAGTTACGCCAATGGTGTCTTTGCCGACATTTACTCCAGAAGGTGGTGATTATACAACGACTCAGAATGTTACAATATCATGCGAGACACCAGGTGTGACAATTTATTATACAACAGATGGATCCACGCCAACCAATGAAAGTTCCATTTTTTCAAATTCTATAGAGGTCTCATCAACTACTACCATTAAAGCTGTTGCTATGAAGGAAGGTATGTTGAATAGTGGTGTCGCAACAGCAACGTATAATATCATTGAATCTGTTGTTGTGACGTTTTACGTTAATGGTGATTTGCTTGAGACAAAGACGCTGGCAAAGGGAGATGAAATCGGGGAGTTGCCAAACGCAACAGCACCTGGTGGATTCTCCTTCAGCGGATGGGCTGAAAGTGAGATTCAAAATTTTGTCAATCAGAGCCCTACTATGGTGACGCCATCGTATAAGGTTAATGAGAACAAAAATCTATATGCAGTGTTTTCGGTAAGTGATAACAATTGTGTAGAATCAGAATTGTCTTCTCTCGGTAGTTCCGATGTTGTTGTAATATCTATCTCAAAAGATGGAAAGTATTATGCGATGTCGCAGATAGAAGGTGGCAGCGGACAACCTACTGCATGTGAAATTATAGTTAATGATGGAAAAATTATCAGTGCAGTGCCAGACGACATCAAATGGAATATTACATACAATAATGGCAATATGACAATATACCCTAATGCTAATGAAGATAATTGGTTGTATTGTACATCTGGAAGTAACAATAACTCTGTGAGAATTGGAACTAATACTGATAATAATATCTTTGAATTAAAGACAGTACAGATAGACGAAGAGGTATATCCAGATTATCTCTATAATACAACGACAGAGAGATTTGTAGGTGCATATTATGACGGTGATGTCGCTTTGGATTGGCGCGCATATAAACTAACAGCTTCAGGAGCATTCCCTACAAATATCAAAAATCAGACATACCATTTCTTTAAATATGAAGGTATAAGTTCATATTGTACAGATGTTGAAATTCCTTCATCTCAAACAATTACAAGCACGACAACATGGAATGAAAATGTGAGCGTGATGAATAAAGTGACTGTTGAAAATGGAGCAAGTCTTATTGTGAATGGGTTGATAGCATGTGATAATGCTGAAAACTTGATAATCAAAGATGGAGGTCAACTTATTCATAATAATGCTGGTGTAAATGCTACTTTGGAAAAAGAGATTGAAGGTTATGGTAATACAAACGGAGCTTGGTACACAATAAGTTCACCTTTAAAAGGAAGTGTTAATGTATCGGCAGTAGATGGGCTGATTCCGACGACAAATAATTATGATTTGTATCGTTATGATGAACCGACAAGTGTATGGCAGAATGTAAAAGATGGAAGCAATAATTTTACCACAGTGGATTCAGGAAGAGGTTATCTGTATGCAAATGAATATGATTGTACTTTGTCATTCGAAGGTCAGATGAATAATAGTGATGTGAATTACAATTTAAGTAAGACGAATGATATCTTGTTGTCAGGATTTAATCTCATAGGTAATCCGTTTGCACATGATATATATAAAGGTGAAGGTGCAGCAATTGATAATGATAATCTTGCCGAAGGATATTATACATTGTCTAATAGTGGTGCATGGAACGCTAAAATTTCTGATGCAACAGCAATCAAACCATGTCAAAGTATTCTTGTCAAGACAGTTAAGGCTGGAGAACTTAAGATAAAGAAGACAAACACACCGCCTTCACGAAGATCACGTGATAATGAATCTCTGGAAATAAAGGTCTCTAATAGTAATTATGAAGATGTCGCTTATGTGTCATTCGACAATAAAGTAAGTCTGGAAAAGATAGAGCATCAGAATGAAGATATCCCGATGATTTATATTCCTGCTGAAGATAAAGACTATGCAATCGCGATGCTTGAAGAGTCAATGAAAGATATACCTGTTTCTTTTGAAGCAAAAACGATGGGAGAATATACTTTGAGTGTATCTGCTTTAAATAATCAATATGACAACATTTACCTCGTTGATAAACTTACTGGAGATTTTACAAATATGTTGTTGGATGACTATACCTTTATTGCTACGACTAACGATAATCCAGAACGATTTGTGTTGAAATTGTATGAATATGATTCTGTTGAAGAAACTGGAGACAATAACAATTATGTTTATTTGAATAATAATGAGTTGACAATTAACAATGTGACATCAAATACGTTTATTCAAATCTTTGATATAATGGGACGAGAACTCATGAGAGTGGATTCTTGTGCGGAGAATGTCGCTCGTATTTCAACTGATAATTTTGAAACTGGTATTTACATTGTCCGTA
The DNA here is from genome assembly GCA_045655965.1 of Bacteroidales bacterium. Taxonomy (GTDB): domain Bacteria; phylum Bacteroidota; class Bacteroidia; order Bacteroidales; family F082; genus Limimorpha. The sequence continues at coordinate 69,769 of JAZOQH010000023.1, forward strand.
TGATAGATAATGGAAACGTTAATGCGCAAAAGATCGTCATTCATAAATAAAAATTGGTGTTCAGAGTTGAGAGTGGGCTGTGAAAAAGTTCATAGCTCTTCTCCCGACTCAAAGACAAAGCTTTATGAAGATGAAAAAATATATAATATCTATAATTTTAATAATAGTTTCTGTTATGAATGTCAAAGCGCAAATCAATGGAAGTTTTGGATATACACAGATGAGCGGGCAATCGGATGGATTCTTCAGTTGTAATGATGGGTTTCGTAAAGTCAATAATGATGCCTATGAGTTGATATTATTGCCTAAGACACATGGATTGGATTATAATTATCCTGCTGATAGTGTGTCGATAGGACAAGGTGTGTTGTTGCTGTCAGCATTAGGTGCGCTATATGTGATCAGGAAAAGACAGTGATTAAGATAAGGTCATAAAATATAATGGTTCTTTGAAATAATAATTGTAGTGGAAATAAAGGTACATTGATTCAAACACTTCTTGTCACTTACAAACAAAAGTCATATTTTTGCGTTTATAAAAATAAACGTAATGAATAAAAATACAAAAGAGATATATCTAGCTGGAGGTTGCTTTTGGGGAACGGAACACTATTTCAAAATGATTGAAGGTGTGGTTTTTACGGAAGTGGGTTATGCAAATAGTGTAATAGAAAATCCATCGTATGAGGATGTCTGTTCTGGTAAGACAATGGCAGCTGAAACTGTTTATATAAAATATGATCCTTCTGTTATAAGTCTCGAGATGTTGTTGGATATGTACTTCGTTTCTATCGATCCGACAAGTATCAATAAACAAGGTCATGATGTGGGGTTGCAATACCGTACAGGTATTTATTACACTGATGAAAATGATTTGTCTGTTATAAATGATGTCATTTTGAGACAACAGAAAAATTATGATGAAGAGATAGTTGTTGAGGTAATGCCTCTGGAGAATTTTTATGCTGCGGAGGATTATCATCAAGATTATTTGGATAAAAATCCTAATGGATATTGTCATCTGCCTTTAGAGTTGTTCGAATATGCAAAGAAAGTCTCATGGCGATAATAGGTTCTATATAGGTTTCATAAATTTTGTTTTTGGTTTACATTCTCTTGGTTTTAGATTGCTTTTGTTATGAACAACGATATAAAGATAGATCTGTATTCTTCTGATTTTTCGTCTGAAAATAATGCTATATCATTTGTAGATACTGTTATAAAAGCTGGTTTCCCTAGTCCGGCGCAAGACTATTTGTCTGGAACTATTGACCTTAATAGGGAGTTGATTCGTCATAGAGAGACGACTTTCCTAGCAAGGGTTTCTGGTAATTCATTGCAGGATGCTGGTATATGTGACGGCGATATAATTGTAATTGACAAGTCATTAGAGGCTAAGAATGGAGATTTCGTTGTCGCTTTCGTTGATGGTGAATTCACATTGAAGGAGTTTAGGTATGATGAGGCTGAGAATTGTGCATGGTTGATACCACATAATAAGGATTATGATCCGATAAAGGTTACTGAGGAGAATGAGTTCCTCGTATGGGGAGTTCTAACATATACCATTAAACAATTACGTAAATAATGAAACTGTTTGGTCTTGCCGACTGCAATAATTTTTATTGTTCATGTGAGCGTGTCTTTCATCCTGACTTGCGAGACAAACCTGTTGTGGTGTTGAGTAATAATGACGGTTGCGTGGTTGCTCGTAGTGAGGAGTCGAAAAGACTTGGTATTAAGATGGGCGTGCCTTTCTATCAGGTGAGAGGCTTGCTTGAGAAAAATGGCGTCGCAGTCTTTTCTTCTAATTATAATCTTTATGGCGATATGAGCCGAAGAGTAATGTCGATGCTCTCATCTTTCTTTCCCAAGATTCATGTTTATTCTATCGATGAGGCTTTTCTGGATCTGTCAGAAATTGTAGATGTAAAATCTATAATGGAATTGTCTCGGAATGCTGTTAAAGCTATTAATAAGGGAACTGGGATACCTGTTTCATTAGGTATTGCACCCACTAAGACCTTGGCAAAAATGGCATCTGTATATGCTAAAAAACATAAAGGATATAAAGGTGTCTGTATAATTGATACTGAAGAAAAACGTGAGAAGGCGTTAAAACTATTTCCTATAGGAGACGTCTGGGGAATTGGTAGAAAACATTCTAAGAAACTGGAATATAATGGAGTTGAAACTGCTTGGGATTTTGTTCAGAAGTCAGAAGGTTGGGTTAGAAGAGAGATGTCGATAACGGGACTGCGAACATGGAAAGAGCTGCGTGGTGAGAGTTGCATTGAGATGGAAGATGAGACATACAAAAAGTCTATTTGTACAAGTCGAAGTTTTCCTGATCAAGGATTAGATAAATTAGAAGACGTTGAGGAAGCAGTAGCCAACTTTGCCGCTAAATGTTCTAAGAAACTTCGCGAACAGCATACCGTTTGTGGTTCAATTGTGGTGTTCGCTTATACGAGTCGTTTCAGAGAGGATATGCCTCAGACTTATATCAACGAGATAGTAAATTTTGATGTTCCGACAAATGATATGCAAGAGATTGTGTCGAAAGCTGTTGCAGCATTGAGAAAGGCCTGGAGAAAAGGAACATTCTATTATAAGAAAGCTGGTGTTATCGCTTGTAATATATGCGAAGACAATGCAATACAAGGTAATCTGTTTGATACTGTTGATAGAGACAGGCAGTCTGCATTATCAAAGGTGGTAGATGAAATTAATATGCGAAATGGTGTTGATACAGTGCGTGTTGCTATACAAGGCTATAATAATAATTGGCACATAAAGAATGAGTATATCTCAAAACAATATACAACCAATATTAAGGATATCATAATTGTAAAAGCCTAATGGTTTTGTTATGATAAAAAAACGTGTCAATGTTTTTTGAATCTACATCGACACGTTTATATAACATTTAGTTTTTAACTTTCAACTTTCAATTTTCAACTGTTTTAATAGTGCTTCTGGTTCTGGATCGTGACCTCTGAAATTACGGTACAATACTGCAGGGTCTATGCTGTCACCTTTGGTTAGTAACTCGCGGAATGAATTAGCAGCATCTTGATCAAAGATGCCTTTCTCTTTGAAAAGTGAGAATCCGTCGGCCGCTAATACTTCTGCCCATTTGTATGAATAATATCCTGCGCAATAGCCGCCCGCAAAGATGTGTGAGAAAGCTGTTGAAATGATGCACTCTGGAATAGAAGGCAATACGTTTGTGGCTGACAAAACATTTTTCTCGAATGTCAGTGAGTCTTCTTTAAAGATTTCTGTTAGATTGTGCCATGCCATATCTAAAATGCCAAATTGTAACTGGCGGATGTGATAATATGCTGATAGATAATTTTTAGATTCTACGATTTTATCAATCAATTCATTAGGTATTGTCTCGCCTGTTTGGTAATGTTTAGCGAAGGTATTTAGATATTCTGGTTCGTAACACCAGTTTTCCATTATCTGAGATGGAAGTTCGACGAAGTCATGGTCAACGCTGGTACCCGTCATTGATTCATATCTTCCTTTGGTTAAAATACCGTGTAATGCGTGACCAAATTCGTGCAGTAAAGTAGTGAACTCGTCGTGGGTGATAAGAGAAGGAGTGTCGGCAGTTGGTTTTGTGAAGTTGGTTACGATACTGATGAGCGGACGTTCATCGATGTCATTGTAAATTCGCTGACCTCTGAACTCTGTCATCCATGCACCACCGCGTTTGCTCTCACGAGGGAAGAAGTCGGCATAGAATAAAGCGAGATGTGATCCGTCTCTGTCTTTTACATCATATACTTTTACATCTTCGTGGTAGACAGGGATATTGTTCAACTCGTTGAATGTTAATCCATATAACTTATTTGCCAAGTTGAAAATAGCATCAATGCAATGTTCTAGCTGGAAGTAAGGCTTCAGTTGTTCATCGCTTAAATTGTATCTTTCGAGACGAAGTTTCTCTGCATAGAAACTGAAATCCCATGGCATAAGTTGCATCTCGGTGAAGCCGTTCGCCTTAGCAAACATATTGAGTTCTTCAACTTCTTGTCTGGCTTTAGGTAATGCTGGAATCAAGAGCTTATTTAAGAACTCATTGACGGCATTAGGGTTTTTAACCATGCGTCTCTCTGTTTGATATTCTGCGAAATTAGGATATCCTAAAAGTCTGGCAGTGAGTATGCGCAACTCTGCTATACGTTTAATTATTTGACTGTTGTCGAGTTCGCCACCGAATGCGCGTGTGTTGTATTCGCGATACATTTTCTCACGAAGGTCGCGGCGTTCGCTGAATTTCATGAATGGGATGTAACTAGGAGCGGTAAGGTCAAAAAGCCAGCCCTTTAACTCTTTGTTCTTTGCTGCATCAGCAGCTTGTTCTTTGACGTAATCAGGTAAACCAATTAGGTCTTGTTCATCAGTAAGGTTTAGCGTAAAGGCATTAGTTGCAGCGAGTACGTTCTTGCCAAATTGTAATGACAATAGAGATAGCTCTTCAATATATTTGCTATATATTTCTTTGTTTTCTGGTGAGAGGTTGGCTCCATTACGGGCGAAACCTTCGTATGTCTTCTCGAGCAGTCTCGTTTCTTCTGCGTCAAGATTCATAAGTTCTCGGTTGTCATATATTTGTTTGACACGTTGAAACAGACTCTCGTTTAGACTTACATACATAGAGAACTCGGTAGTAAGAGGTGTTATCTCTTCAGCGATGTTTTGCATCTCGTCATTGGTGTCTGCTTCCAATAGGTTGTAAAAGATATGACTGATTCTGTTTAATGTTGACCCAGCATATTCAAGAGCTTCAATTGTATTTTTAAAAGTAGGGACATCAGTGTTATTGATGATGGCATCTACTTCTGCTTTGGCTTCTTCGATAGCTTGTTTGAAGGCAGGTATATAATGTTGATTTTCAATCTTGTCAAATTGAGGGGCGCCGTATGGCAATGTTGATGTTGTTAAAAGTGGGTTGTTCATTATGTGATTGTTGTTAGTTCGTGTTAAATGAAAAAGCAAAGGTAATAAAATAATAACTTATTTTAAAGATGATTGTTTTAACTCATCAGCTCTTTACGTGTTTCTTTGTCAAACTTTTCTATCGAATATCGTAACATTGTTCTAGGCATGATGTTTTTGTATTCCATGACGAAATCGTATAATCGTTTTGTATCACGTTTGCCAGCTTCGCGTAACATCCAACCTATCGCTTTATGCATCAGGTCGTGTTTGTGGTTCATCATCTTTAGCGATAATTTATAAGTGTCGTTTAGATCGTTATTTCTGATGAATGTCAATGTGGATACAATGGCGATTCTATTGTCCCAGAGCAAGTCGCTTTCTGCTAGTCGGTATAGTATGTCGCGTTCTTTGTCGAGAAGAAATCTGCCAACGATTTGAGGTGCGCTTAGATCTACCAAATCCCAATTGTTGATGTATTTTGTCTGTGATAGATAGAAGTCAAAGGTGTCTTTTGTCACTTCTTTTTTGGAATTGTTGACAAGAATCAGCAATGCACACATTCGCATTTCGTGCCAAGGACTATGTGTCAATTTCTCAATGATATCAAAGTTAACATCCTTGAATTCTTTTGCGACTTCTCTGATGTTAGGTACTGTCACTCCGAGAAACATGTCACCTTCTCCATATTGTCCCTTGCCGGTCTTGAAGAAACGTGGCAGAACGACTTTTTTCTCTTCATCAGAACGAGCGGCTAATGCATTGTATATTTTTGTTGTCATAATGAGTCGATTTCATTGGATATAAAATGGTAGGTCTTCGTTGTTCCAGGTTTTACGCCAACTGTCAATCAGTGCCGACATCTTGACGGATTCTAAATCATCGTCAGAATGTTTCATAAACCATATTACTGACCCTATTGGAAATGACGATAATGGAGCAATGCCTCTGTAATAAATATATGAAGGCTCGTGTGGATGACAATAATCTATTACTTTGTCTTTATTACGCCATTCATATAAGATATCGAGTAATGTAGGATGCCATTCCAATGTCTTTCTGTCAATAAAAGATTCGATAGGCATATTTTCAACAACGTTGTATATCAAACCGACGGGCATTTGTAAAGAATCGGAGATTTTTCTTGCTATGTGGTATGATGATTCGTAATAATCGATATTGTCTTTATTTATTGATTGCCATGTCGTTGGCCAATACAAGTAGTAATTGTTGATTATTTCTTTTTCGATGGAATTCATTTTTTCTAAATCAGCGACAACTTTTGAAACCTTAGGTGATTCCATATAATAGATACGAATGTTGTCATTGTTTCTTTCATCAAAGTCTGTTGTCTGTTGACTGTTATTCGTTGAGTTATAATTGCCAGAACATAAAACAACTTCTCCAACAAGAATGTTTTTGAATGTTAAAGATTTGTTCTTGCTTTTAATTGTAAGACTGTGTTTTTTTCCATCGACTTTGATAGTGTCGAAGCAGACTTCCCATTTGCCATCATCGCTAGCTTGTGTTTTAAGAATTTTCTTATTGAAACGCACAACGATGTCTTCGTATGCATTGGCAGTGCCTTTAACAACAAAAGGCATATCGCGTTGGATAACCATATTGTCGCTGTATAATTCGGATACAGACAAGTCTCCAAAGTCACCGGTGATTGCTGAATATACGCGTTTGGCAATGAGTCTCGCTCCTTCTGGGGTTGGATGAAGAGCGTCGGGCATGAGGTCGGGACGATGATATAATAATTCTTGTAAGTCGATGAGTTTCACTTCGGCGATGTTCTCTGCGATATTTTCTATGGTTGCTTGTATTTCCCAATACCAGTCGCGAGTGCCTTTTTGAAAACGATGATGCCAATGGAAGATAGGAGTCATTCGGCAGATGAAAATAACGACATCAGGATTGACATTCTCGATAGCTTCAATAAGAGCGACATAGTCGGAGATGAATTCTCTTTTGTAATATTTCCAGTTGCGAGGGTCGGTGTCGTTGAGACCTAGATGTATTATTGCGATGTCGGGTGCGAAGTCGAGTGCTTTCTGAAATTCCTCTTGTTCATTATAAGGACGATGTCCTTTGCGTAACAAAGTGGCTCCTGATTTTCCGAAATTACCTACTTCATAATCTTCGCCAAGCATTATGGCAAGTTGAGAAGGATATGATGTAACTGATGGATTTTCATGGCCGTAACCATAAGTGACACTATTGCCTATACATGCCACTTTAATCTTTTCCTGAGCGGAAATAGTTAGTGACATGAATATTGTCAATAAGAGGAGAATGCACTTTTTCATAACAGATTATTTTGAGAACAAAAATAAAAAAACATTCTCAAATAAAGTTACGATTAGATGCCTTTAAATATTTATGAAAATGTATGTCTGCTTACATCAGTAGCAACAAAATAATCTGGCCGCTGATGATTCGCAAGAACATTGTTAGAGGATAAACGGTAGAATATGCTACGGCTGGTTTGTCGTTGCCTGCTGTCTGACTCGAATATGCTAATGCTGCAGGATTTGTGGTGCTGCCAGAAATAAGTCCCATCAAGGAGTAGTAGTTGATATGATAAATGTAACGTCCTAATATTCCGATAATAAGAATAGGTATTATTGTGATGATAGCGCCGTATGCTACATAAAGAAGGCCGTCACCTTCAACGATGGTGTGCAAGAAACTGTCGCCAGCATCTATGCCGACACTCGCCAAGAATAAAGCGATACCAATCTCTCTTAACATAAGGTTGGCGCTTACTGTAGTGTAAGTGACCAACTTGAGTTTATGACCGAAACGACCGATGAGGATGGCAATGATGAGCGGACCGCCAGCGAGACCGAGTTTCACAGGTGTTGGCATTCCTGGGAATTTTAATGGAATGCTGCCGACAAGAATGCCGAGGAATATTCCGACAAAGATGGTGATGATATTTGGAGTGTCCAATTTCTTTAACTCATTACCTAATGTCTTAGCGACATGGTCGATGGAATCTTTCTTACCAACAACCATCACCCTGTCACCAATCTGTAGTTCGAGGTTAGGGTCTGCAAACAAGTCAACGCCAGAACGGTTGACGCGTGTTACGATGATGTTATATATGTTAGAGAGGTGCAAGTCCTTAAGTTTCTTGCCGTTGATCTCTGATTTGGTGATGAGGATACGACGTGAAATCATAGGGGAGTTTTCATTGTCCCAGTTGAAATCGCTTTTCTTGCCGATGAATGCTGTGATGGCATCGACATCCTCTTCTTTACATACTATAGTGACCAAATCGCCTTTATGTAGAATGGTGTCTGCGTCGGGTTTGCTCATAACACCTTGTTGGCATATTCTAGAACAGATGAAATGATGTTTGGTGAGTTTGGTTATCTCTTTCAGAGGTTTGGCTGTGATAGCTTCGTTGCAAATCTCAAGGCGTAATACTGTTAATGATTCGCCGTCTTTGTCATGTGTTTTGAGATATTCTTCTTCCTTATCAATATTGATGCGGCAGATATATCTGATGGCGATGATGGCTAAGATAGCGCCTGCTATACCAAGAGGATAGGCGCATGCGTAACCTAAAGAAATTGGTTCGCCAGAATAGTTGAGTTGACTTAATGCTTCGTTGGCAGCACCGAGGCCAGGAGTGTTGGTGACCGCGCCATACAAAACGCCTATCATCATAGGTAACTCGATAGAGCCATCGATGTAATATAATATCAGTGCTACGATGATATTAAGGAAAACAACACCCATCGCTAACATATTGAGTGTTATGCCACCTTGTTTAAATGATGAGAAAAATGAAGGTCCAACTTGCAAACCGATACAGAATACGAATAGTATCAATCCGAAGTCTTTTATGAAAAGCAATGTGTTTGGTTCTATTTGAAGTCCGAGGTGACCGGCGAAGATGCCGACGAATAAGACCCATGTGATGCCCAATGAGATGCCGCGTATTTTGAATTTGCCTAAAAATACGCCGATAGATATTATAATAGCGTATAATAAAACGGTGTTAGCGGTATTTAAATAACCTGAACATAAAGAATCGAACCAACTCATAAAAACTAATTTATAAAATGAATAAAATATGTTTATTTGATATATCTTTCTGATAAATAGATGCCTAAGAAGACAAATGCTATTGAAATCAAAACCGATGCTAAGATATATATCAAAGATGTGAGGCGTTGACCGCTTTGTAACATCTGGAAAGCTTGAGCTGAAAATGTGGAGAAAGTAGTGAAACCTCCGCAGAAACCGACTGCCATAAGAAGATATAAAGTGTTTGACGATGCCGGAATCAGTAAACCTATGATGAAGGACCCAATGATGTTGACTAGAAAAATTGCTAGTTCACTGCAAATGGCTAAGTGCGTGAAAAGACAGGTGATTAAGTAGCGAGCAATGCTACCTAATGCGCCTCCGGTTCCTACTATCAAAATGTTTTTTATCATATCTCCAAGAATGCTGCAAAGGTAGCAATAGTTTTTATAATGTGATTAGTGTTTGTTTAAAATAACGAAATTTATGAAATAATGGAAAATAAAGAAATAACAGATCAAGCAAAAGATTTTTTGAATCATAATAGTGAAGAGTTATCTATAAAACAAAAGATATATGAAATTAGGGATTGTCGTGTTATGATAGACAAGGATTTGGCATTTTTGTATGGAGTTGAAACTAAAGCCCTTAATCAAGCAGTGAAACGTAATATTGAACGTTTTCCTTCAGATTTTCATTTTCAATTAACAATGGAAGAGTGTTTAAGGTCACAGATTGTGACCTTAAACGAAGGGAAAGGAAAACATTTAAAATATTTGCCATATGCTTTTACGGAAAATGGTATAGCAATGCTTAGTAGTGTGCTGCGTTCATCTACTGCAATAGAAATGAATATAAGGATAATGAGGGTATTTACTTCAATGAGACGTTTGCTTGCAAATGATGTTTTGTTAAATCATCGTTTATCTAATTTGGAATATCATCAAATGGAAATAGAGAAACGTCTTGATTTTGTATCAGATTTGATTAGAAACGCAACTAGTTCCATAGTTTTGATAGATAATTATATTGATGATACTGTATTGACCTTATTGGATAAGTGACCTTGATGAAAAGTATTGATAGTAATGAGATTTTAAAGAAATTAATTTAGATTTATTACTAGCTTTTATTTGTTTTTTGTAGTTTTGTAATATGAAAAAAATAAAAATCACAGTGATGAGGATGGCTCGTTACGACGACCTCATGGCAATATATGAAAATCCTATTGAGCATGCTTGCGACTTGCATCTCGGTCAGGTGTTTTATGTGGAGAATGTCCAAAAACCAAAGGGGCTGTGCGATAGCGCATGGGAGACTCTTCTTCCTTTCATTAAAGAACTCTCGGAAGGTGGCGGCAACTTCTTCGACGGATGGATGAAGAATCCTCATTCGGCAATGCTTTCTTGTAACGACGGATTTCGTCCTGTGAGTTTTTATGTGGAAGTAATAGAATGACAGCTAATTATGAATTGTGCATTGTTTTAGTCAACAGACAACAGACAACGGTCAATAGTTATTGTCCAAAACTTTTTAAATCGAAGTGCATTATGAATTATGAATTGAAAATAAGGAAAGCTGCCAAAGATGATGCGTCTCTCATTGCAAAGGTGGTCGCTATGGCGATAGGTGAGGATGGTGCCAAACATTACTGCGGTGATGATAACCTGTCTGTACTTGAGGAGATTGCCCGTCTTGAGAATTCGCAATATAGTTATAGAAATGCCATCGTCGCCGAAATCGACGGCATCCCAGCAGGCGCTGCTGTCGCATACGACGGCGCCGATTTGTACGCTTTACGCGATGTCACTCTGAAACATATTTTCAATCGTACGGGAAAAATACATAATATTGAAGACGAGACAGATGCGTCAGAAGTTTACTTGGATAGCATCGCGGTACTTCCAGAATATAGAGGCTTAGGAATAGGAAAACAACTGCTTCTTGCCTTGAAAGAAATTGCATCCAAGCAATATGGAAAGCCACTTGGTCTTTTAGTCGATTTTGAAAATCCCGATGCGGAACGTCTTTATAAATCAGTGGGATTCGAAAGAATGAACGTAAAGGATTTTCTCGGTCATAAAATGTGGCATCTTGTGATAAGACAAACGGCAGATGACGAATGACAAATGGCAAATGACGAATGACAAATGTTGAAATATCTTTAGTCTTTTGCCTTTAGTCATTAGTCATAATAATAAACAAACCTGGATTTTTTGGGTCCGCAACGATTTCTTCTCCTGGTTTGAGATTGTCGTAAATCAATTGGAATGATTCTCTCATCCAGTCGGTGTATAACAAACTGATATCTTTGATATTGTCTCCAAGATATGTGTTCCAGTGGTTTATGAAATCGTTGTGAAAAGGCGTGTCGCTTGGAATTTGTTCCGACCATTTGTGGATGTCGGATGTGGTAAGACTATGCCAAATCTTAACGATCTCATTATATTCGTTAATGTTGGATACAGCACCTTTATTGATGGTCTCTGTGATGAATTTAATTTGAGAATCAATATGTTGTGTGGATTCTGTCAGTGCCTTTTTTTCTTTTATGTTATAAGTGTATTTTAAAAGAAAATATTTTGTTAAAGAAAAAGATATTGCAAAAAAAAGAATGAAAACAATGAGACTTATGATGTTAGTGATTTTTCTCTTCCTTTTTTTCAATGCTTTCTTGATTTCATCAACAGAAGAAAAACGTTTCTCTCTATTTTGCTGAGCGCATTTGTCGGCGATTTTCTGATATGACTTAGGGAAGTTGTTTTTTAAGATGATTCCTAAAGAATAAATGTCGGCGCGACAATCTATTGTGTTGTTTGGAGTCATCTGTTCAGGAGCGGCGTATTTTCTGGTGCCTGCTGCTTGTTTAAGGATGACGTAATCATCGGTGTCGGAAAGGCCGAAGTCGATGATTTTTACGTTGTTGCCGTTGTTTGTGATAAGAATGTTACTTGGTTTTAAGTCACGATGAATGATTTGTTTTGAGTGAAAATACTCCATCGCATCGAGTAACTCGTTGAAAATCTTTTCATAAACATCTTTTGCCTTACGACTCTGCGACTTTGTGACTTTGTGACCTTCAATAAACTCTGTCAAAGTCAGACCTTCAATATATTCCATCACGATGCAATCGCCGAGAATAGGAATATTTTGAAAGTCAATAGTTTTGACGATATTAGGATGGTCTAATGAACGTGATATTTCAAATTCTTTTTTGAGTAAATCCTGATAGAATTTCTCATTCTTGAATTCAGGTTTGAGACCTTTCAAGATGACTTTCTTTCCAAGATATGTCGCAGTATGGAGACTGCTATATCCTTTAGTCTCAATTTCTTTAATATTGAGAAATGAAGACTTAGTTTCTGAATGACAATCTTGAAACACAAAGCCCGAACTTGAAATATCGTTAGTGTCCATAGTAATTTTTTTACAAAGATAGGAAATAAGTCGATTAAAAGTCCGCATGTTGCTAAAGTCGGAACTAAATAGAACCAATTAGAACCAAATATTATGTGAAAAACTGCTTATTTTTGCAAAAACGAAAGGCGGTGTATGAAAAGTAATAATAATATTATCAGATTGAGGCAATTGGTGGAGAACTCTATTCCTCGTAAGATAAAGACTCCTACTGATTTTACATATCTTTCAGGAATTATATATGAAAGATGCAGAGAGACTATTTCGGAAAGTACGTTGAAACGAATTTGGGGGTACATCGATGGTTACGATACGGTTCGCTTTCATACTTTGTCTATTTTAGCAAGATTTGTTGGATACAATGATTGGGATGATTTTGTGAATTGTAACAACGGAGAACCTAATGAGCAGTCGGAGGAGATTTTGCAGAAATGTATTCATAGTAAGAATCTAAAAGTAGGGGAGAAGGTTTATTTTACCTGGAATCCTGATAGAGAGTGTATTGCGGAATATTTAGGTGATAATACATATAAGATTTTGGATTGTAAAAATACCAAATTACAGAAAAACAGCACTTTTGTATGTCCTTTCTTCATAGAAGGTCAGTCGTTATATCTCGATGAGCTGACTGTTGATGGACAGACGTTTGCGATGTTTGTCGCAGGAAAGAATGGTGGTTTGAAGATAGTGGAGAAGACGGAGAATGAGACTTTATAAAGACTACAAGTTAAATAGAAAACGCATTAATATAATGAAAAATATTGATGCGTTTTTTTTGTCAATAAATGTCAAGTTTTAGGTGTTTTCTATTATGTATAGAGGAAAAGATGGAATAAAGGTGACATTAATTTTAAACTAACTATGGAAAAATATCGCAATTTTATAAACGATTATCATGATACTTTTAACAATGCGCCGCTTGTTGGAATGAACGAAACTAGTGCAAAATCTGTATTTGAACGTTATTCTGCAAATGGTTTCATAATCGTAAGTCCGTGTGAGAGTTATGAAGATGACGAATTGAATATTGAAAGAATCCGTGAGATGATTTCTTTGCTTAAGTCATTGAAATATGCATATATGCCTGTCTATGGTCTTATGGAAAATAGTAAGGGTGTGTATATGTACGAAAAGAGTTTTGTCATATTTAATTGCATACATCATTTTAACAAAAATAATGAAGTCGGCGATTTGCAGAGATTGTTTGAATTCGGTGTTGAACTGGCGGAGAAGTACAATCAGACTACTTTCATATTTCAAGAACCTGATGGAAAACCTAAGTGTTTCAAGAAAGACGGAACCTTGGAGTCAGAATGTGATGGCGTGGAATTCAATGATTTTACAAAAAAATATTGGAACGACTTGCATCATAACACTATGAAATGTAAAGATGATGAATATACATTCATGGGATGTTACGTCAATCCTCGACCTCAGTGCATGAGTGAAAGGGTGGTAAGAGATGCTCATGGCGAGGTTTTTATTTGACATTTTTTGGGCGTTCCGGCTATCGCCGTCGGGCTTTCCGCTATATCTTTTTCCGCTGCGCTCCAAAAGGATGCCGCTTCAATCCCTAACGCAATGGCGATGAGCAATTAGCTGCGAGCATTGAACCCAATCGCTCTTAGTAAAAAAATTATTTGTCCGTTGACCTTAAAAAAATAAGTATGAAAACAGAAACTGAAGAAAAAGTCAATGAAGTGTCGAAATATATTCGCGACAACTTCCATCATGAAAAAAAATGTTATTTCTCATCACACATAGATGTTATTACCAAGTCGAGTGGCGACAAATACAATTCGCTTTATTGTTTCTATTCTCCTGATGAAGACGATGAATCAATGTATGGAGTGGCCTTGTTGTGGCGCGAAGATAAAGAAGATGGTTTTATGGATGGCGTTGATGGTTTTATGTTCTTTGAAACCGGAATGGAATATATTTATAAGGAAGTGGCGGAGGAATATGAGTTGAACTCAACATTGTTTCTGTCTTTTGACGAAATGTCTGTCGTTGAACTGATGCCGTTAATCCGTACTTTTCTCTTGAAAAAGATTAAGATTGAAGACAATGCCATCGAACTGCATAATGAATTCCATGATATACAGAGAGAGTATAAATGAGAATTCATAATGCATAATGCATAATTCATAATTATAGACTAATGGCAAAAGGCAAAAGTATGGATGAAGTCTGTTGTCTGTAGACTATTAAAAGAACTAAAAAGAACTTTTGAAAATCGGGGGAGAGTATTTTTCTTTGTAAACCTAAAAAGATTATAACACAATTAAAATTTTATAGTTATGGAAAAAAATCCCGTTTTAGACTTTAAATATGATTATGTAGATAATGTGCGTGGTGAAGAATTGGTGATGGTAGGTAAAAATGATACAACAAGTCCCGCAGTTCTTTGTAAGTATGGTTTTGTAGATTGCTATGGTAATGAAGTAGTTCCATGTGTGTATGATAAAGCTGGTGAATTTAGAGATGGAATAGCTCCTGTTTACATAAATGGCAAAGGTTGGGGAATCATTAGCAAGGATGAAGTACTGGTCGCGCCTAAATATTTGTTCCCTCATCCTCAAGTGGGAAGCGCTATTTGGGGACAACACCAAGATGGTTTTGTTGTGTTTAAAAATAGCGATGGCAAATATGCTTGTCTCAGCAAGGAGGATAAGTGGGTCGCACCTTTTGAATATGATGGTATAACTTTGTATGGCTTTTCTCATGAAGGTTTGATTTGTGTAAAAAAAAGTGACTTGTCTGGCTTGTTGGATAAAGATGGAAAAGAGATACTTCCTTGTAAATATAAATCCATTTCCAAGTTTGAGAATGGTGTGGCATCTGTCGAAATAGACGGAAATAAATGCTGGATAAATAAAGAAGGCAATGAAGTGTCGCAGCCTGAAGTAACTGAAACCAAATCTGTTTTCGAAGAATATGAAGTCGTTGAGCGTGACGGCAAATACGGAATCGTCGACAAAGATGGTAATGCAATAACACCTTTCAAATATGACACAATATCTGTTCAAAATGTTTACAGCCCAAATATCATCCAATTCTTTAATGGTTATGTTGTAGTGACAATCAATAATTTGAGAGGATTGGTCAATGAAAAAGGTGAGGAAGTAGTTCCTTGTAAACATGAAGTTATACAGAATATAACTAATGGTATGTTTGTATCTGTATCAACTTCTGGTGGAAAAAAATTCGGACTTTATGACACAAAAGGTAATGAAATCTTACCTGTGATATATAGTTTTATTCACATATTTGAGAACGGACTTGTATTTGTGGAAAAATCTTCCAAGTGTGCCCTTATTGGCGTTCCGTCAGAAACAGCAAAAGAACCAGAAAAGAAATCTAAGGTCAAGAAGGTTAAGGCGCCTTTAAAGTATTCAGAAATCGGAACTTTCAGCGAAGGTCTTGTAAGTGTGAAGGGTAAGTACTATGGATTTATCGACAAGGATGGCAATGAGGTGCTTACCACTGATTATGTTTATGGAGGTAAAGGTGGTTTTGATGCAGCTGATATGTTTGTTGATGGAAAGGCCATTGTTAGAAAAGGCAGTTATGGTTTTATCGACAAGGATGGTAATGTGGTAATACCTTGTAACTATAGAGAAGCATATCGTTTTAGAGATGGCGTGGCTAGGGTTTGTTCTGTCAAAGAAAAAATGTACGGTTTCATCAACAAAGAAGGCAATGAGGTTGTTTCGTTGAAATATATTGCTGCTCGCGATTTCAGTGAAGGTCTCGCAGCTGTAAAAATTGATGGCAAATGGGGATTCATAGATGCTTCCGACAAGGAAGTTCTTCCGTTCAAATATGACGATGCAATGTCTTTCAGCGAAGGTCTGGCTGCCGTAAAAACTGATGGCAAATGGGGATTCGTCGACAAGAACGGAAACGAAGTCATTCCTTGCAGATATGATGAAGTGTCGTCTTTCAGTGATGGCAGGGCTTCTGTCATGTCAAATAACAAATACGGATTCATCGACAAAGAAGGAAACGAAGCAGTTCCATGCAAATATGATGGCGTAGGAAGTTATAGCGAAGGTTTCGCATCGGTGTTCTCTAAATTCAGATATGGTTATATAGATATGGCCGGCAACGAAGTTATTCCTTGTAAATATTTTAGCGCCGCAGAATTCAAGGACGGTTTGGCAAAAGTCTCTATTGACGGAAAATATGGATTGATAAACAAGAATGACGAACTCGTGGTTCCTTTTAGTTACGATGACATCACAATAGGCGATGAATATATAGCTGTAAGAGAAGGTAAGAAATGCGGTATCACTCCTAAAAACAATTGATGTTGAAATATCAGAGATGAATGATTTTATTAATTGAAGTAAGAAATGATGTCTTTCGGGGCATCATTTCTTTATGGCAAAAGATTAAAGACAAAAGGTAAAAAAGGATAAAGTCTGTTGTCTGTTGCCCGTTGTCTGTAAACTATTAAAAGAACCAAAAAGAACTTTTGAAAACTAAATTGCTTTTGTGAAGTTTGCAGTCTTAAACAAAATGTACAATCGTTAAAACTAAACATTATGGCACAATTCAAAGTAAGTGGTAATATGAAGGTCAAGACTCTTAAAGAGAATTTCTTTGAGTCATATGGCGCAGTATTAAGAGTATATTATAAAAATCATTTTGCTGATGATGAAGCTACATTGGCAGCAATTAGAGAAGGTGATGCAAAAGGCGGCGAATTTGAATGCGGTGACCAAGACTTGGTGGGCGTTTTCGAAAACTTCATGGAAGAACTCTATGGTATAAAGGTGCAGATTGCATCTCCAGATAATAAGAAGCTTGCTAAAAATGATATGAAATTGTGCGACCTCGTCAATATGGCTCCTGTCAAGGAAAGAGGTAAAAGAGCAAAGGTAACTTATCGTTTCAACGGAGGAGAATATACACAAAAGAATCGTTTCTGCCAGGCAGTTGTGAGATATTATGCTGACCAGCATCCTGAAGCAAGACTCGAAGACCTCCAAAAAGTTTTCGGTGAAGTTCAAAAATATCCTATGGTTGCATCACGCGAGCAGGCATTGACAATTTTTACCAGCGACGGCACGGCTGGCGGCGACTACTTCCTTGGCGAAGGCGACGAGATCGACGTAAGAGGCGGCAAGGCATTCGCATGGAAATATTTCTCAAAGACTTTCTTCGATCCATTCATGGCAAAGGTGAAAGAACTCGGTTATGAATTTGAAGTCGTAGGTGAAACTGACGAAAATGAAGAAGCTGTTGTAGCGGAAAATCAAGATAATGTTCAAGAATTGAATGTTGTTAAAGAAGGTGGCAAGTATGGTTTTGCTGATGAAACAGGTAAAGTTGTAATTCCATGCATATATGACAAAGCTGATGATTTCAGTAATGGTATGGCAAAAGTGAAAAAAGGTTGGAAATATGGATTTATCGACCAAACAGGAAATGAAATCATACCATTCAAATATGACTGTATCGGCAATCCTAAAGATTGGAATATTTTCTATGAAGGCTTAGCAAGAATCGTTATTGATGGCAAGTACGGATTTATGGATAAAACCGGTAAAGAAGTCATTCCTTGTCAATATGATTATGCTTGTAACTTTGAAAAAGGCATGGCAGAGGTGCTGACAGATGATGGCGTTTGGATTTTTATTGACAAAGATGGTAATTTTGTAAAGGAACAAGATAAAAAAGAAGAAACGATTAATTTCTTCGATTGCTTCTTCAATAATGACGGAGAAAAAATATATGCAATGTATGATTATGATGATCAAGAAGATGAATATCAGAAACAGGTAATAGTTGAGCTGGGTAAATGGAAAGAAGAAGAGGAAATAGAAACTATAAAAAAGTTCTTCTATGGAAAATGTGAAAGAGATATTAAAATAAATGTCGATGAGTTAAGTCTTACACAGACTGAAATTTATCGCTTTATGGAAAAATATGTTGTAGCATACGAAGTCCAAGAGTTATATGATATAACATTCAAAGGCATTCCTGCAATGATTTTCTTCTGGTTAGCAAACGGTGTTTACAAAACACAACTTAAGAGATGGAGTGAAGATAAAGCTTTAATAGATTTCGATGGATTTGAAATTTATGTTGATATCGACCTTGATTAATCGTATTATAAAATAAAAGGAGGATGCCGAAAATCCTTAATAGAGTAGGCTTTATTTTTAAAAAATTATAGTTATGGATTATGTTTTTAAAGTAACAGGTAAAGGTTCTCATGGAGCTCCAAAAGGTGTTTCTGTAACAATTGTAAGAAAATATAGTGGAAAACCAGACTTGGCAGAGATTATAGATGCTTTCCAAAAAGAACACGGAATTAAAGTTAGTGGTACAACTTCAAGTTATGATATCGTAAAGCTATAAATGATATTATAAAAGCAAAAGAGGTTTTAAACCTCTTTTGCTTTTATATACTAAGATTTGGTTTAATACATTCTTAATAACAAACAGATTATGGGTTCATATCAAACGGCAATTACAATAAATGATGTGTTGAATAATATTCATAGTAGAAAATATTTGATTCCGGCGATTCAGCGAAAATATGTCTGGACCACAGAACAAATAGAATCTCTTTTTGATAGTATAATGAGAAACTATCCTATAAATTCCTTTATGTTCTGGAAAGTTACAGATGAAAAGATCAAGGATGATTTGAGATTCTATCAATTCCTTACGGCATACAAAGAATCGGATGGAGGGAATAATGAGTATATTGATGTGAAAGGAAAAGATGAGTTCGTTGCAGTGATAGACGGTCAGCAGCGACTTACAAGCATATATCTGGGGTTAAGTGGTAGTTATGTGTGTAAAGGTACTGAAGAAAAATATTTGTATTTGGATATATCAAGTCCGTTGCCCGAAGATGATGAGCGTAATATGAGTTATAACTTCAAGTTTTTGTCTGAGAATGATTTAAAGAAAGAACAAAAAAATAATCCTGACGCTAAATGGTTTAGGGTTAATGATATTCTGAGATATAAAGATAAAGATCTTGAAAAAGTGGAACTCTATTTCGTTGAGAATAATTTGACCCAAGACGATTTCAAGGATTTTAATTTTGCCAGATGGACTTTAATGAAATTACATAGAAAAGTATTTACGGATCAAATTATAAATTATTATTTGGAAGATTCGCAAAACGAAGAAGAAGTGTTGGACATTTTCGTGCGAACGAATAGCGGAGGTACAAAATTGAGTTTTTCCGACTTGCTGATGTCCAAGACCACTTCACAATGGAAAAACAAGGATGCAAGAAAAGCGATAGAGGAAACTAAAAAGGAAGTGAAATCTTGTGGATTCGACGTAAATACAGATTTTATACTTAAAACATGTCTATTCTTGTTTAATGACAATATCAAGTTCCAGATAAAAAATTTTAAAGTCGATATGATTAAAAAGTTTGAAGATAACTGGGATAGAATAGATGATTCTATTGTCGCAGCATTCAACTTACTTAAATCGTGGGGATTCGACGAATTGAACTTGACATCAAAAAACGCTGTCATACCTATTGTCTTTTACATATATACAAAAGGAATTGAAACCGAGATAACAAAGCCTACTTACAATAAAGACGAGAAAGAACAAATTCGCAAGTGGCTGTGTCTGTCGCTGCTTAAAAAAGTGTTCGGCGGTCAGTCTGATACCATTCTGACAAAAATAAAAAGTGTCATGAATGAGACTGAAGAGAAGGGTTTTCCATTGGAAGACATTAAAGAAGCATTCAAGGGTAATCCTACTAAAAATTTATATCTTACATCAGATTATATAGATAGTTTGTTGCATACGGATATTAACGATTCTTATTGCTATTCAATATTGTCGTTGCTGTATGCTCACCTCGATTATAATAATAATCAGCGCTTCCATAAAGATCATCTTCATCCGAAAAGTTATTTCACAGGTCTTAGAAGAAAAGATGGCATGGATGAAGAGACTTACAAATTCTATAAAGATAAAGCTAATTACAACTCTGTGGTTAATTTGCAGCTGCTAAATGGATATGTCAATGAGTCTAAAAACGCCACTTCATTGAAGGAATGGGTTGAGAAAAATAAGATAGATAAGAAATTCCAACTTATTCCTGAAAATGTAAGCTTGGATATAAAAGATTTCAAGACTTTTATAGAAGAAAGGAAAATCTTGCTTAAAAAAAGATTGTTGGAAGTTGTTGGATATGTGGATGATAATGTTGAAGAAAATTAGAATATAAATGAAGGAGAAGATGGAAAATTTAATAGAATCTCAGCGTAAGTTGTGCCGTGAGATTGCACAAGAGGTGTTTTCTTTGTATGGAGATGACAATACAAGAACATATGGCGAAGCTCTTTACAAGTACAAAGAACGTAAGCAAGCAGAACTTGATAAGAAGTCAGAAATGGATGGTTCGCCAAGAGTTTGCCTGCAGAAAATAAATTCGACATTCATACTCGGATGGCAGAAACAGATAGGTAAGTATTCAGATAAGAATGCGATAAATCGCAAATACGAGGAATACATTCAGGCATTCTTCGATAAATATTTTGAATCGATGTTTTTGGATTAGACTAATGGCAAAAGGCAAAAGTATGGATGAAGTCTGTTGTCTGTAGACTATTAAAAGAACCAAAAAGAACTTTTGAAAAAAGGCATTTAATACCTTACTTTGCTCGCATAAACAATAAAAACAAGTGATATGGCGTCTTTGAAAATGAAAACTACATTTACCCCCCTATGTGGATGAGGTAGCGATTTTTGCGCCATATAAATATTTCCTAAATTTTCATTCAGTTAGACATTGCGGCGAGAAACAGAAGCATTTCTTGTTGTGATGTTTTTTTTATGTCTTCATGTTTTGGATAAGGAAGATAAAATAAGTTAAAAGAATTTAATATTAACCTAAAATAATTAAAGTTATGGCAAAATCAAATACCAAGGCTTCATATCGTTTCAATGGCGAAATATATACAAAAAAGAATCGTTTCTGTCAGGCAGTCGTGAGATATTATGCAGACCAGCATCCGGAAGCAAGACTCGAAGACCTGCAAAAAGTTTTCTATGTTAGTAAAAAGTTTCCTATGGTAGCATCACGCGAGCAGGCATTGGCAATTTTTGACAGCGCTGGCACAGCTGGTGGCGACTACTTCCTCGGCGAAGGCGACGACATCGACGTAAGAGGCGGCAAGGCATTCGTATGGAAATATTTCCCAAAGACTTACTTCGATCCATTTATGAAAATAGTAAATGAATTGGGTTATGAGTTTGAAGTCGTAGGTGAAACAGAAGATAAAAACGAACAAAAAGAAAATGATAGTATGTTAGAAAATTATGATAATGTTGAATTAAAAGAGGTTGAAGTAACTATTAAAGGACAAGGTATCACTGTTGAGTTTTATGCCGCAGATGATGAGGATATGGAGGTACCTTGCGTAGAATTTGCGTATCTCTTTAGTGAAGATAATGACTTAACTGTTTGTGTTAATGATAATGGCGAGAAAAGTGAATATGAATATGATAGCCTTAATATAAGACAAATGGGTGATGATTTTTTTGAGTTGGAAGAAGGTGAAGTGTCTTATAGTCACGGATATAAAATACGCGGTACAGAGGATGATGTTGTTTTTGAGCAAGGCAACGGCGCTCTTAAAATTGGAGAAGATGAAATGTTTTGGCGTGGTTTAAATGATATTACAGCGTCTAAGTTGATAGAATTGGGAAAAAAGGCTAAAAACATTTCATTAGAAGATTATAAAGGAATTGGTGAAAACGTATGTAATATTGATGAAATCTTGATTAAAGATGATCAAAGATGGATTAGAGAAAGCCTTATAAGTGAAGGAATAATTGATGAGGATGATGAGGAAGCAGAAGTAAGGGTTAGAGTAAATGTATGGGGGCATCTTGAAACAATAGGATGTATTAGCATACCCGCAAACGAGGAGTTTGATATAAATAAGTTGGAATTGCTTATGACAGACTTTGATGAAGAATATATTCCTATCCCTGAAGATTATATGTGCGCACACGATTATATCATCCCACAAATGATATATGATGGTGTGGTTTTTGGCACTATGGGAAGCGACTGCTATTATCCTGAAAATGAAGAAGCAGAAGTGTTTGATATGGTGGTGGATGATGAATGCGCATCATTTGAAACTTGCTAAGAAACAACTAAGAAAGTCGTAATTACGACTTTCTTTATGTTTTTTATGTCTTCATGTTTTGGATAAGGAAGATAAATTGAATTGATTTAAAAAATGAGTTATAAGCAAAAATAATCTATCATTTCTACGGCGAGAGTTGGGAAGTTAAGGATCAAGATGGTCACTGGTATGATAAAAGAGATTGATAATCTTTTATTAGTAGTTTTATAGAATCCAGTTTCTGTGAAAATATTGTAAAGACGCGTCGAACACATGAAATGAACAAGGTGTGTTTGATGCGTCTCTCATTATGCGCGTCGAACACACCGAAGAAATGAACACGATTGTGTTTGACACGTCTTGTTTCGGTCAACAGACAACTTAGCTGTCAGCTATCAGTGTTTGACACGTCTTGATGTGATAATATAACGAAAGACGTGTCAACAACCTATTTTTAATATTTTTGGTGTTGTCGACGCGTCTCAACCAATGGAAAGACGTGTCAATAACCTCTTTTTATATTTTTATGCTGTTGTCGACGCATCTCAACCAATGGAAAGACGTGTCAACAACCTCTTTTTATATTTTTATGGTGTTGTCGACGCGTCTCTACGGAAGGATGTTAAAAATTTTTAACTTGGTGATATACTGTGTTTTGTGTATCTTTGTGTCATAAAACAAAAATCAATTTTATGAGTGGAGATCTTTTCAGAAATAAATACAGAATAGCTTCTGCGAGAGCGTATTGGCATGATTATAACCATGGATATTATTTCATAACAATCTGTACAAATAAAAGGGAACATTTTTTCGGAGAAATACATGAACATAAAATGGAATTGTCAAAGATTGGTGATTTTGCCAATTCTTATGTTGATAAAATCAATGCTACGTTCAAGGATGCACAGATATTGTCGCATGTTATAATGCCGAATCATGTTCATTTGATAGTTGCCGTAGATAATACATTTAAACGATATGCGCGCAAACGTAAGGTTAAGAACAATATTGATGTCAATGAAGATATGAGGAAAATTTCAAAACATTGTGGACGACTTTCCAACATCATATTGAAATATAAATCATCTGTTACGACATTCGCCTTGCAAAACGATATCCCATTCATGTGGCAATCTCGCTTTCATGATAGAATTATTAGAGATTATGCTGAATTCGAAAATGTTGATAATTACATAAAAAACAACGTTGTCAAATGGAATGACGATGAATATCATCATCCCCGTAGAGACGCGTCGAACACACAAATGAAATAAAACAAGGAGTGTTTGACACGTCTTTTTTTCGGTCAACAGACAACTTAGCTGTCAGCTATCAGCTGTCAGTGTTTGACACGTCTTGATGTGATAATATAACGATAGACGTGTCAACAACCTCTTTTTATATTTTTATGGTGTTGTCGACGCGTCTCAACCAATGGAAAGACGTGTCAACAACTTCTTTTTATATTTTTATGGTGTTGTCGACGCATCTCAACCAATGGAAAGACGTGTCAACAACCTCTTTTTATATTTTTATGGTGTTGTCGACGCATCTCTACAAAGACCAATTATGCATTAAATAAACCGCGCATCCTCCGCCGGCTGCCATTTTAATAAATAAGGTGTCGTAGGATGATACTGTCTTCTTTTCTATTTTATATGAGGTAGGATTCGTCTTCCAATGAGCGTCGTCGCCATCGGAATAAATCGTCGCTTCGTATGATTTGCCTTTTTCTAGGAACGTAAGAGGAATTTCGATTTCACGCGCCTCGCCGTTCGTGGCCGCTCCTAAAAAGAAATCCTCTCCGGCTCGGCGCACAATCGCTACGTATTCTCCAGGTTCGCCCTGAAGCGCCTCCGACCAGTCGCAGTCGGGATTGAAGTCACGGAAAAACTGAAACGCAGGATGTCCCTCGTAATGCTCAATCATATCCGATGCCATCTGAAGCGGCGAGTATAATATCACCCAGTTGGCGAGTTGTTTCGCAAGTGTCGTGTTGACTCTGCTGTTGCCTTTGTCGTTGTCGTTCCATTTCTTACGTTGCGGAGAGTTACGAGTGTTGTCGAATAAGATGTCGAATGTGCCGGGAGTGTAGTCCATCGGTCCTGCGAGCAGTCGTGTGAAAGGCAGCATGACATGATGTTCTGGCGGGTTGCCTTCGCTCCAGGCGTTCCATTCCATGCCGCGTGCGCCCTCGCGTGTCATCATGTTAGGGTAGGTGCGGCGTATCCCAGTAGGTTTGATAGGCTCGTGTACGTCGAGCGTGATATGATGTCTCGCTGCTGTCTCCACGACTTTTCTGTAATGACGCACGTTGTGTTGTCCGTGGTGACTGTGACCGTCGGGGAGACCACCGGCGTAACCTGTCTTGACGCAGTTGATGCCTTTCTCTTTCGTCCAGCGATAAGCTTCTTCTAATTGATTTTCATAGTTGATGATGTTACCTCCAGTCTCGTGGTGTCCAATGACTTCTATGTTTTTTTCTTTTGCATAACGCATAATTTCATCAATGTCGAAATCGGCGTAAGCCTTGGTGAAGTCGAAGTTCTGACGTCCGCCCCAGCTGTCCCATCCTTCGTTCCATCCTTCGAAAAGGACAGCGTCGATGTTGTTGGCAGCGGCGAAGTCGATATAACGTTTAGCGTTCTCTGTGGTGGCGCCATGTCGCTCGTCCATGACCCAAGTCTCTACTCCGAGATGCATTCCCCACCAGACACCTACATATTTCATAGGTTTGATCCAAGAAAGGTCACCTTCCAAAGCACAAGGCTCGTTGAGGTTTAAAATAAGGCTTGAGTTGATAAGGCCAACAGCTTTGTCAGAAATCTGTATTGTACGCCAAGGACTTATGAAGTTGTCTTTTTCAAAGATAGCCTTCGTCTTATCAGGATAAGGAGCAAGTTGAACTTTGAACTCAGAACCATGAACTCTGAACTTTTCTTCAATGTCTTTTGTCTTTAGTCTTTCGTCTTTTGCCGGACGAAGTCCCAATGTCATCTCAGGAAAATCTGTCAACGCCGCCTCATGGATACTAGCGTAAATACTTTGCGTCTCTGCGTCTCTGCGACTTTGTGTCTTAAAAGTAAACGGTGTATTCGCATTCTCAACTTCCTCCAATGGGAGAGTGCGGTATAATAATTCGTATGTCTCGAAACTCGCTGGTATCGACCATGAAGTGCCTTCGCCTTTTATGTTGAAAGAAGTTAACTCGTTGGTTAGTATAATTTTGTCTGTATCTTTTACTCTGTATTCATAACGGAAACCGACGCCGTCGTCGAAGAGACGGAAACGCATGATGAGGAAAATGCTGTCTTCGTTGGCAAGGTGAACCGCCATCTCGTTATAATGGTTACGTATGACTTTGTTCTCGCCCCAGATTTGTTCCCATGTCTCGTCATTAGAGGAGAATTCTGTCTTTATTATCTCAAAGGAATTGCTGAGATTCAAACCGTCTTTAGCTTCGAAGCCCAGTTGGGAATCGTCGATGAAAATACTGCCGTTGACTTTAACGTTGTACGACATAAAACCTTCATTGTCAATATTGAAGGCGAGACGGATATTTTTGTTTGGAGAAGCGACCTCGGTCTTACGAGAGGTGCATGATGTCATCAAAAGAAATGATATTATAATGAAGATGATTTTTTTCATAGAAAATTTTTTAAGTCACAAATGTACGATTTTTTAAAATGCAAAACACTTCGCATCTCCGCATCTCTGCGTCTCTGCGTCTTTGCGTCTCTGCGTCTTTGCGTCTCTGCGACTCAAAAAACCGTATCTTTGCAAACAAAATTACTCTTATGATTCGTAAAGCGCAACAACACGATATACCTCGTATTTTAGACTTGTTGTCACAGGTCAATGACGTTCATGCTGAAGGTCGTCCGGATTTTTTCGTAAAAGGTAAAAGAAAATATGAAGAAGATGATTTGAAAAAGATTCTTGTCGACGACAGCACTCCGGTTTTTGTATGTGAAGAAGACGATGACGTCAAAGGATATGCTTTCTGCGTGATGCAGGACCTGAGCAATTGCAGCAACCTTCGTCCTGATAAAAGTCTGTATATCGACGACATCTGCGTCGATGAGAAATATCGTCGTCATGGAGTAGGGAAGAAGTTGTATGACTTTGTCCTTCAATATGCTAAGAACGAAAATTGTTTCAATGTAACCTTGAATGTATGGGATAAGAATCCTGATGCGAAGGCGTTTTACGAGAGCATGGGAATGGCCGTGCAGAAGGTTTGTATGGAAGTGGTTTTGTAGGGCGTTCCGGCTCTGCCGTCGGGCTTTCCGCTATATCTTTGCTCGCTTCAATTCCGTCTCGCTCAAAAAAATACGATGTCTGTTGCCCGTTGTCTGTTGCCCGAAAAAACTCGCAAAGGATGCCGCTCCAATCCCTAACGCGGAGGGGCGAATTTTCGAAATTTAGAATCCTAGAATTTTAGAACTTTAGAATTTGAAAACATTCTTGGTAATACGTTATTCACGTAGAGACGTCACCCCTGTAGCGTCTTAAAAAACGTTTATATACTTGCCTCAAAAAACGATAGTGCCCCGTATTTTCTTTTTTTTTAATGGGTGGTGATTTTTTTATCAAAAAAAGATTGGTTTACAAAAAAATAACTATTAAATTTGTTGCTCCCTTAAAATAGGGAAAAATGCTGTGATATAATTGCAGTGTTTTAAAAAACTTAATTTGTTTTATATTATTTATCAATAAGATATAAAATTTTTTGATATGACAACCATTAAAGTATGCGTTGGCAGTTCATGCCATTTGAAAGGTTCATACGATGTTATTGAAGCTTTCAAGGAAATATTGAAAAAGTATGATGTAGAAGATGTTGTAGATCTTCAAGCAAGTTTCTGTCTTGGCCTTTGCGCAAAAGGTGTGATAGTAAAAGCAGAAGGTTTTGATGAACCAACAGTTCAGAAATTAGGTGAAGATTGCCTCTTGGTTCATAACGTCAACAAAGATAATGCAGAAGAACTTTTTGCAAAAGAAGTTTATCCATTGTTAAATTTATAATTCGAAACAGATTTCGTCAAATTTCAATAAATCATGGCGGATTATTTAGAATTTAAAGACGCTAAATGTAAGGATTGTTATAAGTGCCTGAGAGAGTGTCCTGTTAAGGCTATTGAGGTTAAGAATCATCAGGCAAGGATTATTGAGAGTCGTTGCATTTTGTGTGGACATTGTACTTTTATATGTCCGCAGAATGCAAAGATTGTCCATAGTTCATTGCATGAAGTTAAAATGATTCTCAATAGCGGGGCAAAGGTCATAGCAAGTGTCGCTCCGTCTTTTATCTCAAGTTTTGGACTTAAGGATTTTAATGTGTTTAAAATAGCTTTGGCCAAGATGGGATTCTTTGACGCGGAAGAGACTGCCTATGGCGCGGAACTCGTGACAGAGCAATACAAGACTATGCTGGAGTCGGGACAGTTCAAGAACTTCATCACTTCGGCTTGTCCTGCTGTGTGTCGTCTCATTCAGGCTTATTATCCTAAGGCACTGCAATATCTGGCTCCTGTCGATTCTCCGATGGTGGCTCACGCCAAGATGATCAGAAGTCAATATCCAGATGCTAAGATAATCTTCATTGGCCCTTGCATTGCCAAGAAACGCGAAGCATATGAAAGCGGAATAATCGACGGCGTCCTTACTTTCGAAGATGTCCAGGAGTTGTTGGAAGAAAAGAATATAGTTTTAGAAGATATTACCAATATTGCTTTTGAAGATAAAGACGCTACAGCATGTCTCTCTAAGGCTTATCCTATAAGTCACGGCATTATCAGGTCGTTGCCATATCGCCCAAAAGGCTACGATTACATGGCAGTAGATGGCCCTGACCGCTGCGTCGATGCTCTTCAAAATATAGATAGCCTGGAAAATGTCTTCCTTGAAATGAATATCTGTAAAGACGGCTGCGTTAACGGACCGTGTAGCATACCTACAAAAGGCGGTAGCATTAAGGCAACGTCTGATGTCATAAAATATGTCACTAATGAGGTGAAGACATTTGCGCCTCATCAGTATCAAGAACATGATATCGACCTTGGCAGACAGTATCCTCGAATTAGAAATAACAGTATGCCTCCTCCGGAACGCGAGATAAGAGCTATCTTGGCAAAGATTGGCAAGCATACTGCAGAAGACGAACTTAACTGCTCGGCATGCGGCTATAATACTTGCCGCGAGAAAGCATGGGCAGTCTATAACGGATACTCCGATATAGAGATATGTCTTCCATATATGCGCGAACGCGCCGAGTCGCTCTCGTATGAGATAATACAGAACAGCCCTAACGGCATCATACTCCTCGACTCTGATTTCTATGTCATTGATACCAACAGAAAAGGTCGTGAGTTGCTCGGCATCAACGCCGCTAATATCAAAGGCCGCCATGCCAAGGATTTCTTGAACCTGGTCGACTTCATAATCGCTTACAACGAAAAGCGTAACGTCACAGTGGAAAAGATGTTCATTCCATCGACAGGTAAATATATCGATATGTCTATCATTTACCTCCAAGATCAGAATGTACTCTTCGCTATCATGAAAGACGTCTCTGATGTTGTGAACTATGACCTTGAAATCAATAAGGTTAAGATGGAGACTTTGAAGACAACCGATGAGGTTATCAAGAAACAGATGCGCGTGGCTCAGGAAATAGCCTCTCTATTGGGTGAGACGACGGCAGAGACAAAGGTGGCGCTCTTGAAATTGAAGAAAACTCTTTCAGAAGAAAACGATAAAGGCAGGAAGTGATGGAATTGTGCTTGGAATATGGATGCACCTCGGTGAACAAGTATGGCGAGGAGCTGTGCGGCGACAATGTCGTCAGCATAGTCGATGGCGGCTATACTACTCTCGTGCTCGCCGACGGCCTTGGCAGTGGAGTGAAAGCCAATATACTTTCTACTCTCACATCCAAGATTCTATGTACCATGGCAGCTAACGGCATCGATATAGACGAATGCGTGGAGACTCTGATACAGACACTCCCCGTATGTCATGTGAGAGGCGTGGCGTATTCCACATTCTCATTGATACACGTCAATGACGAAGGCAAAGGATTCCTGTATGAGTTCGACAATCCGAAAGCCATATATTATCATAACGGTAAGTGTATGGATTTTCAGAGAGAAGAACTGACAATATTCGAAAAGTCCGTGTATAAATCGGAACTTAATCTGGAAGAAAACGATATAATAATGGTTATGTCTGACGGTACAGTACATGCCGGAATAGGTCAGATACTGAACTTCGGATGGGAACGTCAGCAAATCATGGAACATCTTGATAGAAACATAAAGCCTAATATGTCGGCAAGGGCAGTGGCTTGTCTCTTGACATCGGCATGCAACGACCTCTATCTCGACAAGCCTGGTGACGATACTACTGTGGCTGCCGTGAAATATCGTCGTCGCGTCAATGTCAATATCATGGTGGGCCCTCCTGTCGATAAGGAGAAAGATAATTACTACGTGGGTCAGTTTATGGAAGGCGACTGCAAAAGAGTAGTGTGCGGAGGAACAAGCTCTCAGATCGTTGCTCGTTATCTAAACAAGCCGCTGCGAACAAGCTTCGACTTCCCTGACAAAGACGTGCCTCCTATAGGTTTCATAGAAGGCGTCGACCTCACAACAGAAGGTGTCCTCACGTTGAGAAGACTGCTGGAACTGTCGGAGAAATATATTTCTATCAACGACTTGACACCTAAAACATTTACGAAACAAGATGGTGCTTCTCTCTTGGCTAATGTGCTGTTCGAGGAAGCCACACATATAAAATTCTTCGTGGGACAAAGCGTTAACGTGGCTCATCAAGGGCTGCCTATCGATATCACTATGAAGATGAAACTTGTAGAAAAATTGGCATCTAATATACGTGCCATGGGAAAAACTGTAGAATTGAATTATGATTAATTTAAAGATATGAGTACAAACAAAAGAGTCTTTGACACAAACGTTCAGATCGTTAAGTACAACGTTTTAAAAGAAGTTATCCGCCGTGCATATGAAGGCGGTTTGGAAGAAGCATATTACGAAATCCCTAAGGTTATATGCCCAGGTCCTAAACCACAGATCCGTTGCTGTATCTACAAAGAAAGAACTATCATCCAAGATAGAATCAAATTGGCTATGGGTGGCGACAGAAACAACCCTAATCCAGTAGAAGTTATCGATATCGCTTGCGACGAATGTCCAGCACAAGGCGTTATGGTAA
The DNA here is from genome assembly GCA_045655965.1 of Bacteroidales bacterium. Classification (GTDB taxonomy): domain Bacteria; phylum Bacteroidota; class Bacteroidia; order Bacteroidales; family F082; genus Limimorpha. Next base: position 100,554 of record JAZOQH010000023.1, read on the forward strand.
CACCAGCATGCCGTGGATGTATGGTTCACGCTTGTCAGGATGTATGTCCTAAAGGCGCTATCAGCATCGTTAATCAACGTGCTGTAGTCGATAAGGAAAAATGTATCGAATGTGGTAAATGTTCAAAAGCATGTCCTTACTCAGCAATCATCATGCAACATCGTCCATGTATGGTAAGCTGTAAGGTAAAGGCTATCACCATCGATGAAAACAAGAAAGCTAAGATTGACAACAGCAAATGTATCTCTTGCGGTGCTTGTGTTTACAAATGTCCTTTCGGTGCTATTACAGACAAATCATACGTTCTCGACATCATCGATATGTTGAAGGGTTCTGAAAATAACACTAAATATAATGTATATGCAGTTATCGCTCCTGCTATCGTAAGTCAATGCCGCTTCGGCAGACCAACACAGGTTGTTACTGCAATCCAAAAACTCGGTTTCCATCAAGTTGTAGAAGCAGCTCTCGGCGCTGACATCACTCTCTATAACGAAGCTTTGGAATGGAAAGAAAAAGGCTTGATGACAACATCATGCTGTCCTTCATATGTTGCATTTATCGAGAAGAACTTCCCAGAATTGGTACAGCATATCTCACACTCTGTATCTCCAATGATTATGACAGCTCAGTTGATAAAACACTCAGACCCAACAGCTAAGGTTGTTTTCATCGGACCATGTGCTTCAAAGAAAGCAGAATTCAAATTGGAAAAGACAGGCGGCGCTATCGACTGCGTAATGTCATTTGAAGAATTACAAGCATTCTTGGATGCTCGCGGCATCGACACTGTAGATTGTGAAGATACAGTATTAGACAACGGTTCATTCTACGGAAGAATCTTCGCTAAGTCAGGCGGTATCGTTCAAGGTCTCCTCGACGTTGCTAAAGAACTCAACGTTGAAGGTCTTAAACCAGTAGTGATGAGCGGCATCGATGAATGTAGAGCTAACTTGATGAAGTTGAAATTCGGTAAGGCAACAGAAAACTTCTTCGAAGGTATGGCATGCGAAGGCGGCTGCTTGAACGGACCACTCTGTATCACACACAGCCCTCGTAACATTGTTGACGTTGATAAATATGGTAACGAAGCAAAAGAAAAGACCATATACAACTCTGTTAAACTTTATGAAATGACAAAAGAATGATAGAACCACAAACCGAACCTGTAAAGATTATCAAGACGGTGATGAGCCGATTGCCGTTGTATTATAACTTTTTGCTAGAGAAAAGGAAGGAGAATTGTACCTACATATCTTCTGCCGTGATGGCAAAGAGTCTTAAGCTTAACAATATCCAGGTGAGAAAAGACCTCGCCTGTGTAAGCTCGCAGTCGGGAAAGCCAAGAATGGGATTCGAGATAGAATCATTGATAAACGATATAGAGGAGGTTTTGGGATTCAATAGTTTAGATGAAGTAGTTCTGGTGGGTGCGGGACGTTTGGGCCGCACCTTGCTGAGCTATCAAGGTTTTGCAGACTACAAACTCAATATTGTTGCCGGATTCGACAACTCATTCGATCTTGTAGGAACAACTGTCAACGACAAGCCTATACTTCATATCGACAAACTTACCACCATAGTCGAACGACTGAATATAAAGATCGGTATCATTACCGTACAGAAGGATTCGGCACAGGAAGTTTGTGATATTATGGTAAAAGCAGGAATCAAAGTTATATGGAATTTTGCGCCCGTACATCTTGAGGTTCCCGACGGTATCATAATAAAACATGAAAATCTGGCTGTGTCATTGGCGCTGCTGACCAAGAAACTTCATCATAAAGAAAATATAACTGTTGAAAATCAATAAGTTAGTATGCCGATTTAAAAAAGTTAAAATATACAAAAAAAATCGATAATAAAATATCTAAATTGGAAAAATATAGTATATTTGCAGCATATTTTAATAAGGTATATAAATAGATAAAAACGAGAAAATATAAAATCGTAACGACCTTACGATTAGAGAAATAAATATAATCACAGAACAGAAATAAAAATTCAAAGAAATGGCAACACAAAAAACACGTACAGAATCCGACCTCATTGGAGCACTCGAGATTCCAATGGAATGCAAGTATGGAGTTCAAACATTCAGAGCTATTGATAACTTCCCAATCACAGGTATTGGTATCAATCGTTATCCAAACATTGTTAAGTATTTAGGCGTTATTAAAAAAGCTGCAGCAGTTGCTAACTACGAAACAGGCAAAATCAGCAAAGAAATTTACGAAGGTATCGTAAAAGCTTGTGACGATGTTATCGCTGGCAAATACAACGATCAATTCCCAGTTGACGTTATCCAAGGTGGCGCTGGTACTTCAACAAACATGAATGCTAACGAAGTTATCGCTAACGTCGCTTTAGAATATATGGGTCATGAACCAGGTCAATATGAATTCTGTTCACCTAACGACCATGTTAACGGTTCACAATCAACAAACGACGCTTATCCATGCGCAGTACATTTAGCAATGTACGCTGACCACCTCGAAATGGTTAAACATTTGGATATGCTCATCGCTTCTTTAGAAAAGAAAGCTGAAGAATACAAAAACATCATCAAGATGGGTCGTACACAGCTCCAAGACGCTGTTCCTATGACATTAGGTCTTACATTCAAAGCTTTCGCTCAATCAATGAAGAATGAAAAAGAACATCTTCTTGAAGCAGCTAAAGAATTATTATATAGCAACATGGGTGCAACAGCTATCGGTACAGGTATCTGTTCAACATTAGAATATAGAGAAGTATGTCTCCGCGCTTTACGCGAAATCACAGGTTGGGACATCCAATTAGCAAAAGACTTCGTACAAGCTACATCAGACGCTACTCCAATGTTAGTTTATTCAAGCGCATTGAGAACACTCTGCACAAGCTTATGCAAAGTATGTAACGACTTACGTTTAATGAGCTCAGGTCCACGTTGCGGTTTAGGCGAAATCAGCCTCCCAGCATTACAACCAGGTTCATCAATCATGCCAGGTAAAGTTAACCCAGTTATCCCAGAAGTAGTTAACCAACTCTGCTACCGCGTTATGGGTAACGACCACTGCATCATGTTAGGTGCTAACAACGCTCAATTAGAACTCAACGTTATGGAACCAGTTATGGTTTACGCTTTGTTAGAATCAATCGAATTGATGCAAAACGGCTTCGACGTATTACGTACACTCTGTATCGACGGTATCGTAGCAAACGAAAAACGTTGCAAAGAATTAGTTGAAAACAGCGTTGGCGTTATCACAGCTTTAGTTCCTGTCATCGGTTACAAACCATGTACAAAACTTGCTAAAGAAGCTATCGAAACTGGCAGAGGCGTTATGGATCTCGTAAGAGAACAAGGTTTGTTAACAGAAGAACAAATCGCAGACGCTATGTCAACAAAGAGAATTATGCTCTAATTTAAGATAAATTTCAAAACGGATGGTATCTTTTGATGCCATCCTTTTGTCGTTTTTAAAAGTACAGTTGTAAATAATTATCTAAAGTATATATTTACTTTTTTAAAAATAAACAACTTATTATGATTAAAATTAAAAAAGGTATTGATATTCACCTTGTTGGCGAAGCAAAGAAAGAGGTAAGAAATTATGAACCTCAGATCTTCGCCATCAAACCTCACGATTTTATCGGTTTAATACCAAAATTGCACGTGGCAGAAGGTGATGAAGTAAAAGTCGGTACCGTTTTGTTCCACGACAAGAAAAACGAAGACGTTTTCTTCGCATCTCCTGTTTCAGGTAAAGTGAAAGAAGTTGTCCGTGGTGAAAAACGCGTCATCTTGAAAGTCGTCGTTGAATCAGACGGCAAATATGAAGCTATCGACTTCGGTAAAGCTGACCCTTCAAAATTATCACGCAATGAAGTGGTAGAAAAAATGATCCAAAGCGGAACATGGACAATGCTCCGTCAACGTCCTTACTCAACAATCGCTAAGGCTCAGGACAAACCTAAATGCATCGTAGTGTCAATGTTCGACACAGCTCCAATGGCTCCAGATAACAACTTTATCATCGCTAACCAAATGGAAGCTGTTAAGGCAGGTGCTGAAGCTCTCGCTAAATTGACAGACGGTCAGGTTTATCTCAACGTCAATTCAGAAGAGACTAAAAAAGCTCTCGAAGCATTGAAGTTCTCTGCAAAGAATATCGCTGTCAACGTATTCCAAGGACCACATCCTGCTGGTAACGTAAGCACTCAACTCAACGTCTTGTCACCAATAAACAAAGGTGAAGTCGTATGGTACTGCTACGCTCAAAACATCATCAGCATAGGTAACCTCTTCCTCACAGGTAACTACGACAGCAAGAGAATTTTTGCTTTCACAGGTTCAGAAGTGAAAGAACCAGTTTACTATGCAACACGCATCGGCGCTGATTTGTCAGGTTTATATAACAACATTTCATCAGAAAATGTTCGTATCATCAGCGGCAACGTATTGACAGGTACAAAGATCAATGGCAACAACGTTTTGGGATTCTACGACACACAAGTCTCTGTTATTCCAGAAGGCGACCATTATCAACTCTTTGGCTGGTTAGCTCCTAACTTCAAGAAGTTCACCTCAACAAACACAATGGGTGCATCATTATGCAAGAAGAGCAGCAAAGTGCTCGATACTAACCTCAACGGTGGTATCCGCCCACTCATCATGACAGGTAACTTCGAGAAAGTTTTCCCATTCGATATCTATCCAATGCAACTCATCAAGGCTTGTATCATCAAAGATATCGACCAAATGGAAGAACTTGGAATCTATGAAATCGATGCTGAAGATTTCGCATTGTGTGAAGTCATCGACCCATCGAAGACACCAATTCAACAAATCATACGTGAAGGCTTAGAATTGCTTCGCAAAGAAATGAACTAATCGAATATCAATAATTATGGGATTACGTAAATTTATAGATAAAATAAAACCTAACTTTGAAGAAGGCGGCAAACTTTATTGCTTCCACTCATTCTTCGATGCAATGGAGACATTCTTCTACGTTCCTAACAAAGTTACTATCAACGGTTCTCACGTCAGAGACGCTGTCGATATGAAACGTAACATGATTTATGTCCTCATCGCTCTTATTCCTTGCTTCCTCTTCGGAACATGGAACATTGGTTTCCAACATTTCAGCTCTCATGGTGAAGCCGCAACTTTAATGCAAAACTTCGGTTACGGCTTGATGAAGATTTTACCTCTTTACATCGTGAGTTATGTTGTAGGTCTTGGCATTGAAATCATCTTTGCTCAAGTCAGAAAAGAAGAAGTCAACGAAGGTTTCTTCGTAACAGGCTTCCTTATTCCTTTAATCATGCCTGCTGATGTGCCATTGTGGATGCTCGCTATCGCTGTAGCTTTCGCAGTTATCATCGGTAAAGAAGTGTTCGGCGGTAGCGGTATGAACATCGTTAACCCAGCACTCTTGGCACGTGCTTTCATGTTCTTCTCATATCCATCACAAATGTCAGGCGACGGCATCTGGATCGCTGAAAAAGGCGATGCTATCAGCGGTGCAACACCACTCGGTACATTATTGAACGGCGGTGGATTAGAACAACTTCCAAGCGTTATGGATATGTTCATCGGTACAATCCCAGGTAGCGTTGGTGAAACATCAAAAATCGCTATCTTGTTAGGTGCATTATTCCTCATCGTTACAGGCGTAGCAAGCTTGAGAATCATCCTCTCAACATTCGTTGGCGCTGCAGCATTAGGTTTGTTGTTCACAGCAATCGGTGTTTCAGAAGTTCCATTCTACTATCATTTCTTGATGGGCGGCTTCATGTTCGGTGCTATCTTCATGGCTACAGACCCTGTTACAGCAGCACAGACAAATTGCGGTAAGATTATCTACGGTTTCCTCATCGGTGCTATGGCTGTATTGATCCGCGTTGCTAACCCTGGTTACCCAGAAGGTATGATGCTCGCTATCTTGTTACTCAACGTATTCGCTCCATTGATCGACTACTGCGTAGTAGCAATGAATATCAGTAAACGTAAAAAACGCTGGGCTCAAGCAGAAAGGAGTGCAAAATGAAAGATAGATATATTTTCTTCTACATCACAGTATTGACAGTGATAGTAGCAGCTTTGTTATCAGCAGCAGCATTGGTTTTACAACCATTCCAAGAAGCAAATGTCAATAATGAAAAAATGATGAACATCTTACAAGCAGCCGACGTAAAAATAGAAGAAGGCGCTAATGTTCAAGAACTTTTCAATAAAGACTGTGCTAAGATGATGCTCGTTAATGGTAAAGGTGAAGTTGTTAAAGAAACAACAGAAAACTACCAGAAATTCGAAGCTTTCACAATGAATTTGAAAGACGAACTTTACAAGAGAGACAACGGACAAGACTTTGTATTGCCAGTTATCGTTATTAATAATGGTAAAGAAAACGTCAACGTTCTTCCTCTTCAAGGTGCTGGTCTTTGGGGTCCTATCTGGGGCTACATCGGCATGACATCAGACTTCCAAAATGTTGTCGGCGTTGTTTTCGACCACAAATCAGAAACTCCAGGTTTAGGTGCAGAAATCACAACAGAAAAATTCAGAAACCAATTCCAAGGCAAGACAATCTTCAGCAATGGCGAATTCGTATCTGTTGATGTTGTAAAAGGCGGCGTTGCTAAATTATCAGCTGACCTTCAAAAACATTCTGTTGATGCCATCAGCGGTGGAACTATAACTTCACAAGGAGTTAATAATATGATAGAAAATGTGTTAGGATCTTATTTACCTTATATTGAAAAACAATGAGTAAGAATTTAGAACTTTTAACAGCTCCATTACGCAAGGCAAATCCTGTCACAGTATTAATATTAGGTATCTGCTCTGCTCTCGCCGTAACAGCTAAGCTCAAACCGGCATTGGTAATGGCTCTTTCAGTAACAGTGGTTATTGCTTTGTCAAACCTTGTTATCTCTTTATTAAGAAAAGGTATTCCTTCTAAGATACGTATCATCGTACAGCTTATAGTTATTGCAACTTTAGTTATCCTCGTTGACCAATTCCTCAAGGCTTTCGTTTATGATGTAAGTAAACAGCTTTCAGTATTCGTAGGTCTTATCATCACCAACTGTATCGTTATGGGTCGTCTCGAAGCTTTCGCTATGGGTAACGGTCCATGGGAATCATTGCTCGATGGTATAGGCAACGGTCTCGGTTACGGTATCATTTTAGTTATTGTGGCTTTCTTCCGCGAACTCTTCGGTTCAGGAACATTACTTGGTTTCCAAGTCATCCCAGAAGGCCTTTATAATTTCGGATATATGAACAACGGTCTTATGATTCTCCCTCCAATGGCATTGATCATTGTTGGTATTATCATGTGGCTTCAAAAACCAGAGGAGGATAAGAAATAATGGAATCATTAGGTATTTTCATTCGTTCGATATTTATCGACAATATGATATTTGCATATTTCTTGGGAATGTGCTCATATCTCGCAGTGTCTAAAAATGTTAAGACATCTTTCGGCCTTGGCGTAGCAGTCGTTTTCGTTCTCGCTATCACAGTGCCAATCAACTTCTTGTTAGATAAATATGTTTTGTCAGCAGGCGCATTGTCATGGATTAGCCCTAAGTTCGCTGATGTTAACTTAGACTTCTTGACATTCATCCTTTTCATCGCTATCATCGCTTCTGTAGTTCAAATCCTTGAAATGGTGATAGAGAAATTCTCTCCTGCATTGTATTCTTCATTAGGTATCTTCTTGCCTCTTATCGCTGTTAACTGCGCTATCATGGGTGGCTGTCTCTTCATGCAAGAAAGAGACTTCAGCTCAGTAGGTCAGTCACTTTCTTACGGTTTGGGTTCTGGTCTCGGCTGGTTACTCGCTATCGTAGGTATTGCAGCTATCAGAGAAAAAATCAGATATTCTCATGTTCCTAAGTCATTGCAAGGTACAGGTATAGCATTCATCGTTACAGGTTTGATGGGCATCGCCTTCATGTCATTCCTCGGTATCACTTTCAAATAATTATTGTTACAGTTTAAAAAAGAAAAGAAATGAGTATTACATCAATCATTTTAATTAGTATTGCAGTATTCTTAGTCGTTGTCTTGATTCCTGTAACAGTATTGGTTATTGTTAGAAAGAAACTTGCTCCACAAGGCAAAGTTAAGATCAACATCAACGATGAAAAAGAAATCGAAGTAGAACCAGGCAACTCATTGCTTGGCACTTTAGCTAACGAACAAATTTTCCTTCCATCAGCATGTGGCGGTGGCGGTAGCTGCGGTATGTGTCGTTGCCAAGTTCTCGAAGGCGGCGGAACAATCCTTCCTACAGAAACAGGATTCTTCAGCAGAAAAGAACAACAAGATCACTGGAGACTCGGTTGCCAAGTGAAAGTTCGCGAAGACATGAAAATCAAGATCAACCCACAAATCTTCGGTATCAAGAAGTGGGAATGTGAAGTTGTAAGCAACAGAAACGTCGCTACTTTCATCAAGGAATTCGTCGTTAAACTTCCTGAAGGCGAACACCTCAAGTTCTTATCAGGCGGTTACATCCAAATCGACGTTCCTGCTATCGACGTTAATTACAAAGACATCGACGTTGATGAAGAATACAGAGCTGACTGGGAAAAATTCGGTATGTTTGACTTAGTTATGCATAACCCTGAACCACAGTTCAGAGCTTATTCAATGGCTAGTTACCCAGCTGAAGACAATATCATCATGCTCAACGTTCGTATCGCAACACCTCCATTCGACAGAGTTAACGGTGGCTTCATGAAAGTAAACCCAGGTGTTTGTTCATCATACATCTACTCATTGAAACCAGGCGACAAAGTCACTATCAGCGGTCCTTACGGTGAGTTCCACATCAAAGATACAAAACGCGAAATCATCTTCATCGGTGGTGGTGCTGGTATGGCTCCAATGCGTTCACATATCTTGGATTTATTCCTTACTAAACATACTGACAGAAAAGTATCTTACTGGTATGGCGGTCGTTCATTACGTGAACTCTTCTATATCGAAGACTTCAGAAAGATTGAAGAAGAAAATCCAAACTTCAAGTTCAACATCGCTCTTTCAGCACCGCTTCCAGAAGACAACTGGACAGGTTATGTCGGTAACATCCACGAAGTATTGTTGGAAAACTATCTTAAGAATCATAGCGAACCAGAAGAAATCGAATATTATCTCTGCGGACCTCCAATGATGACAGCAGCTGTATTGAAGATGCTCGACAGCCTCGGAGTACCAAAAGAAATGATTTCATTCGACGACTTCGGCGGATAATATTAAAGCAGTCAGCACTCGGCAGTCAGCTTTCAGCAAATACTGATAGCTGACTGCTGATAGCTGATAGCTAAACGGAATAAAAAATCTAAAAAAAACAACAATTAAATTTAAAATGAGTCAATCAATTAACAAAAGTGCAGTCATTAAGACAACTATTGCAGCACTTGTAGCCATAGTGTTATGGATACTTCCTACATCAATGTTAGGATTGCCAAACATTTCACCAGTTGAACATCGTGTCATCGCTGTGTTCGCATTAGCTTTGATATTATGGTTTACAGAAGCTATCCCATCATGGAAGACATCAATATTAATTATTGTAGTTCTTCTTCTGATGTGTTCCGACCAGGCAATTATCTTTTTGCAAACAGGCGGTAAAGAAGCTTTCAAAGAAATAGCTCTTTCACACAAGACCATCATGGGTTCTTTCGCTGACCCTACTATCATGCTTTTCATAGGTGGTTTCGTTATTGCAATCATGGCTTCTAAAATGGGTATTGACGCTCAACTCGCAAGAGTGTTGTTGAAACCATTTGGAACTCAATCTAAATTCGTTTTGTTAGGCTTCTTAATGGTTACAGGTGTCTTCTCTATGTTTATCAGTAATACTGCTACAGCAGCTATGATGTTGACATTCTTGGCTCCTGTCTTACGTCAGTTGCCATCTAACAACAAAGGTAGAATTGCCCTTATCTTGGCTATCCCTATCGGTGCTAATATCGGCGGTATCGGTACTCCAGTAGGTACACCTCCAAATGCTATCGCATTGAAATACTTAAACGAAAGCCTTGGATTCAATATCGGTTTCTTCGACTGGGCAATAGTAATGATGCCTTTCGTATTTTTATTACTTATATTATCATGGGTCTTGCTTCTTAAGTTGTTCCCATTTTCAGAAAAACATATTCATCTTACTATTGAAGGTGAGACAGCAGAAACAGGAAAACTTATCGTTTCTTACATAACAATAGGTTTGACAATCTTGTTATGGTTGACAGATAAGATTACAGGTATCAATGCTAACACTGTTGCTATGGTGCCTATCGCTATTTTCTGTGTAGCAGGTTTGTTCGGTAAGAAGGAACTCAAAGAAATTGATTGGGATGTTATCTGGTTGGTTGCCGGTGGTTTCGCACTTGGTACAGCATTAGATAAGTCAGGTCTCGCAAAGCATTTAGTAGAAGCTATTCCTTTCGGACAATGGTCACCAATGGTAGTTATCATTGGCGCAGGTCTCGTATGTTGGTTCTTCTCAAACATCATTTCCAACACAGCTACAGCAGCTCTTATGATTCCTATCATGGTAGCAGTTGGTACAGGTATGGGTGGTGCTCTCGAACCTTACGGCGGCATCTTGACACTTATTTTAGGTGTTACATTGTCAGCATCTCTCGCTATGATATTGCCTGTAAGTACTCCTCCTAACGCTATCGCTTTCAGTACCGGCATGGTCGATGTTAAACACATGCGTACTGTAGGTGTCATCGTAGGTGTTGTAGGTCTTATCTTAGCATTCGCATTGCTTATCTTCGTTGGTAAAATGGGTATAATGCTTTAAAAATTAAAAAAAACATTAACATTAAATAATTATGGCAAACAAAGGTCTTTCATCAATTACAAAAAAATTGATCATGGCTGTAACCGGAGGCGCTTTAGTATTTTTCCTCTTGTTCCATGCCTCAATGAACATTGTCGCAATCATTAAGCCAGAAGGCTACAACAAGATTTGCGAATTCCTCGGTGCTAACTGGTATGCTTTAGTAGCTACAGCAGGTTTGGCATTACTTATGGTGTTCCACCTTATCTATGCTTTCGTATTGTCTTTACAAAACTACAGAGCTCGCGGTAAACAACGCTATGCAGTAGTTGAAAAACAAGAAGGCGTTTCATGGGCTTCAAAGAACATGCTCGTTATCGGTGCTATCGTTCTTATCGGCTTAGGTTTACACTTATTCAACTTCTGGGCTAACATGCAGCTCCCTGAAGTATTGCACAAATTAGGTATTCATGTTGAAGAAGCTAAGCTTGCTAATGTAACAGACGGCGTTCACTACATCGTCAACACATTCTCATGCCCAGTTTATTCAATCATCTACTTAGTATGGTTGGCATTCTTATGGTTCCACCTCGCACACGGTGTAGCAAGCGTTATGCAATCAATCGGTTGGAACAACCACGTATGGCAAAACAGAATCGAAGTCATCGGCAAAATCATTGCTGCTCTCATCGTTGTCATGTTTGCTGTTGTAGTTTTATATTATTGGTTAATTGTTGGTTAATAGGATAATATTATGAAAGAATTAAATTCTAAGATACCTGCAGGTCCATTGGCAGAAAAATGGACAAATTATAAGGCTCATCAAAACTTGGTGAACCCTGCTAACAAAAGAAAATTAGACATCATCGTTATCGGTACAGGTTTGGCTGGTGCTTCAGCAGCTGCATCATTCGGTGAAATGGGCTTCAACGTAAAAGTGTTCTGCATCCAAGACAGTCCACGTCGTGCTCACAGTATCGCTGCTCAAGGCGGTATCAACGCTGCTAAGAACTATCCTAACGATGGCGACAGCACATATCGTCTTTTCTACGACACAATCAAAGGTGGTGACTACCGTGCACGTGAAGCTAACGTCTATCGTTTGGCAGAATTAAGTAATAATATCATCGACCAATGCGTTGCTCAAGGCGTTCCTTTCGCACGCGAATACGGCGGATTATTAGCTAACCGTTCATTCGGTGGTGCTCAAGTATCCCGAACATTCTATGCACGCGGTCAAACCGGACAACAATTACTCCTCGGTGCTTACGGCGCATTATCAAAAGAAATAGAAAAAGGTACTGTTAAGATGTACGCTCGTCGCGAAATGATGGACGTTGTCCTCGTCGACGGTCGCGCTCGCGGTGTCATCATGCGTAACCTCGTAACAGGTGAACTTGAACGCTACGCAGCTCACGCTGTCGTTATCGCTTCAGGTGGTTACGGTCGTGTATTCTTCCTTTCAACAAACGCTATGTCATCAAACGGCTCAGCTGAATGGCAAGCATATAAGAAAGGTGCTATGATGGCTAACCCTTGCTTCACACAAATCCACCCAACATGTATCCCAGTTCACGGCGACTACCAATCAAAACTTACTCTTATGAGTGAAAGTCTCCGTAACGACGGTCGTATCTGGGTTCCTAAAAATGAAAAAGTAGCTGAAAGATTACGTAAAGGCGAAATCAAAGCTAAAGACGTTGCTGAAGAAGAAAGAGATTACTACCTCGAAAGAAGATATCCTGCTTTCGGTAACCTCGTTCCTCGTGACGTGGCTTCACGCGCAGCAAAAGAAAGATGTGACGCTGGTTTCGGCGTTAACAACACTGGTCTCGCTGTTTACCTCGACTTCAAAGAAGCTATCGGCCGCTTAGGTCAAAAAGTCGTTGAAGAAAAATATGGTAACCTCTTCGAAATGTACGAACGTATCGTCGACGATAACCCATACGAAACTCCAATGATGATTTATCCAGCTGTTCACTATACAATGGGTGGTCTCTGGGTTGACTATGAATTACAAACAACAATCCCTGGTTTGTTCGCAGCAGGTGAAGCTAACTTCTCTGACCACGGTGCTAACCGTCTCGGCGCTTCAGCTTTGATGCAAGGTCTTTCAGATGGTTATTTCATCTTGCCTTACACAATGCAAAATTACCTCTCAGACCAAATCGGCGTTCCTCGTTTCAATCCAGACGCTCCAGAATTCATGGAAGCTGAAAAACAAATCCGTGAAAAGATCAACAGACTTATGGCTATCAACGGTAAACAAACTGTTGACTCTATCCACCGTCGCTTAGGTCTTATCATGTGGAACAAAGTCGGTATGGCTCGTAACGAACAAGGCTTGAAAGAAGCTATCGAAGAAATCAAGGCATTACGTAAAGAGTTCTGGCAAGACGTTAAAGTTCCTGCTACATCAGGCGGTATGAACAACGAACTTGAAAAAGCTCTTAGAGTAGCCGACTTCTTGGAAATGGGCGAACTCATGGCACGCGACGCTCTCATGCGTAACGAATCATGCGGCGGTCACTTCCGTGAAGAGTTCCAAACTCCTGACGGCGAAGCAATGCGTAACGACGCTGAATATAGCTTCGTAGCAGCTTACGAATACCAAGGTCCTGACGCAGAACCTGTATTGTACAAAGAACAACTTAAGTTCGAAAATGTCGAGGTTAAACAAAGAAACTATAAATAATTTTGCACTATGTTGAATTTAAAGTTAAAAATCTGGAGACAGAAAAATAATATAGACAAAGGTCGCTTCGTAGAATATAACGTTGACAATATTCCTGAAGAAGCTTCATTCCTCGAGATGCTCGACATCTTGAACGAAAGACTCGTCTTGCAAGGTGAAGACCCTGTTACATTCGATCACGACTGCCGCGAAGGTATCTGCGGTGCTTGTGGCTTATATATCAACGGTCACCCTCACGGAAAATACAAAAACACCACAACTTGCCAACTTCACATGCGTAAGTTCAAAAACGGTGAAACAATCACTATCGAACCATGGCGCTCTGAAGCTTTCCCTATCATCAAGGACTTGATGGTCGACCGCTCTGCTTTAGACAGACTCATCCAATCAGGTGGCTACGTATCAGTACGCACAGGTGGTGTGCCAGACGCAAACTCTCTCCCAATCAACAAACATGACGCTGACCTCTCTATGGACGCTGCTTCATGTATCGGCTGCGGTGCTTGCGTTGCAACATGTAAAAACGGTAGCGCAATGCTCTTCGTATCAGCTAAATTCTCTCAACTCGCATTGTTACCACAAGGTCAAGTTGAAACATACGAAAGAGTACAAAAAATGGTCGCAAGAATGGACGAACTCGGATTCGGTAACTGTTCAAACACTTACGCATGTATGGCAGAATGTCCAAAAGGCATCTCTGTAACTAACATCGCTAGAATGAACAGACAATTCTTAGCTGCTAAGATAGCTGAACCTTTGAAAAAATAATTTCAAGAATTATTTTTTTCAGGACTTTAGAACTTTAGAATTCTAGAACTTTAGAAGGGTTCTAGAGTTCTAAGATTCTAGAGTTCTAAAATTCTAAAAAGGACTTCGGAACTCTCCGAAGTCCTTTTTTTTTTGAATCTCAGAAATTCAGAATCTCAGAATGGGAGTGTCCTCCTCGTAAAGACGCACTGCCTTGCGTCTAAAAAATCCAAAAAAACATTTTGTTAAATCCAAAAAAAAGTCCTATTTTTATCGGTTGATAGCGAAAGGCAGAATTTCTTTTCGGTAAAATAAAATTATTCTTTTTTTTGTCATTTAACTCTAACTGTTTCAACGATTTGATGCTATGTGTTGAATTTGGATTCGCTTTTCTCTATTTTGAAATTTGTATTAAAGAATTAAAATATTAACAATTAAAATAACTTATCTATTAACAAAAATTTTACAATTATGAAAAAGACGTTTATTTTAACTTTTTTCATGATGCTTTGTTCAATAACTTTTGGACGAAACAACCCATGGGAGGGTGGAATTAACCCTAACGATTTTAATTCTTCCAATTCTGTTCGAGAAGTCGAGGCTGATTATGTGGCTAAAATCGGCGAAATTGGATACGAGACTTTAGCAGATGCTCTTGCAGCAGCTAATGCCGGAGATGAAGTTAAAATTTTAAAAGAGGGTACATACGAGCTCAGCACATCTGGCAAAAACTTAACAATCACAGCTGTAGTTCCAGGTGTTGAGTTCGAAAATATCGGTGCTAAAAATATGGGCGGTGCAAATGTTACTTTCAACAACGTAACATTCAAATACGCAAGTAATAGCACATATAAAGGCTTACAACACTCTGGCAATTTAGTTTATAACGAATGTACATTCGATGGTCAGGTATTCCTCTATGGTCAGAGCGAGACATTCAACAAGTGTACTTTCAACCAGACAACAAACAACTACAACGTATGGACATATGGTGCTAAAGTGGTTGTTTTCAATGAATGTACATTTAACTGCGCTGGTAAATCAGTCCTTATTTATGCAGAAAATGCTTCTGTTACCAACAATGTATCAGTTACTAAATGCAAATTCTTAGCTTCACAAGCTGTTGAAGGCAAAGCAGCTATCGAAATGGACTCAAGCTTGCAAGGTGCTATCACTCTTACAATCGATGGTGAAACAACAGCTGAAGGTTTCGGTACAGGTAATGTTTCTGGCAACAGTTTATGGAATAATAAGAAAGGTAATGACACAGAAGCTAACAACGATATCACAGTTACTGTTGATGGAAATGTAGTTTTGAAACCTATATATTCAGTATCAACTAAAGCAGAATTAGATGCTGCTATTATATCAGCACAAGATGGTGATATTGTCAAAATGACTGCTGACATTGATTACACAGACCAACAACTTGCAATAGCAAAAGCTATCATTCTCGACCTCGGTGGCAAGACTTTGACCACTCGAAATGCATGGGGTGGTATGAGCATCAAGAATAATCCTATAATTAAGAATGGTACTATTGTTCATGCAAGCAATACAGCTGCTATCAAAGTTTGGAATGCTACAGCATTTGAAGACTTAGTAATTGACGTACAAGGAAAAGGCGATGCTAACAAGACTATCGGCGGTATCGTTCTCCAATCAGGTAGCACAACACGCGTTGGTTCTATTAAGAACGTAACAATCAAAGGTGCTGCTCTTACAAATGGTATCGAAACATACAACTGCGGTGACGCAACAGAAAACGTTATCGGTTCAATGGAAAATGTTACTATCAACGCTCAAGGTACAGGTATGCTCATCTCTGCTCCATGCGGCACAGCAACAAACTGTTTAATCAGCGGTGGTACTAATGGTATCGAAATCTGGATTAAGGGCAACTATAGCGCATCTCTTGGTTTAGTTGATTGTGATGTTGTTGGTGGTGTTTATGCTCACGATGAATTCAATTCAAACCCAAGCATTGTTAACAATGGTAAATTGAGTCTTGTAGCAGATGATGCAACAACAGGTGTAGATGCTGAAGATATAACACTTGTAATTGCACGTGCTGAAAATGTAGAAGGTGTTCTTAAAGATTATATGGATAATGCAGAAGCAAAAATCGGTGACACATATTATGCAACGTTAGCTGATGCTATTGCAGCAGTTGGTTCTGGCGATGTGGTTATTGAACTCGTTAATAATGCTACATTAAGCTACGGCGCTCGTGAAGCATACGGTGTATCTGAAACAACAAGCCTTACAATCAAAGGTAATGGTAAAGTTCTAACACTCAACCAAACAAATAGTGACTGGTCATCATTCGGTCTTGCTAATGCAGAGGCTAAGGTTGTATTCAAGAACATGATAATTGAAAAGACTGGCTACGGTGATACAAGCGGTGCTTGGAACACTCACGCTATCATCTTCAGTTGTCCACTAGAAATGACTGATGTAACAGTTAACAATGGTATTGCTGTTCAAGCTGGTGCTGCATTAGATAATGTAACTATCAACGAAGCTGGTGAATACTACGGCTTATGGATCAATGGTAATGGTCAAACTGTTACAATGAACGGTGGTTCTATCACAGCAACAAACGCAGGTCGTGGTATCAAAATTGCTGACCAATACATTGACAATCCTGCACAAGTAACATTGAACGTTACAGGTACAGACTTCAATACAGCTAAGAAAGCTGCTGTTTTGGTAAGTTCTACAGCTGGTGCAAAAATTACTGCAAGCAATGTAAATATTGAAGATGTAGTAGCAGACAAAGTTAACTTCGTATGGGTTGACGAAGACTGGGCTGCTAACTTTAGTAATGTTGAAGTTATAGGCGCTACAGTAGTACAAGAAGGTATTGAAGGCTTTGTGGCAGCAGTTAGTTCAAATGATATAATTATTGCCTACTACCAGACACTTTCAGCAGCTATCAATGCAGTTCAAAACGGTGAAACAATAGTTCTCTTAAACAATATCACAGAAAACGTAACTCTTACTGAAAAAGTTGGTCTTTACTATACTATCGACGGTAATGGTAAGACAATGAATGGTAATATTACAATTACAGCATTGTCAGATACAAACGATAACAGAAGAATTACTATCAAGAACATCAACTTCATAGATGAAACAACAGCAAAAGTAGATTTCATTACAAGTACACAAACAAACCATTATCCACGTTTGACAGTTGAAAGTTGTTCATTTACAGGTAATGGTGATAATGGCGATGTTGCTCTTCGTTTGAAATCATCACACAGTGTTGTAGTCAAAAATTGTACAGGTACAGGATTGCACTCATTCCTCCAAAACACATCAGGCTGGAATCTTACAGTAAATAATGTAACTGTTACAAATTCTAAGAGTGGTTTGGCTCTCGGTACAGTACAAGGTGTAACAATTCAAGGCTGTAACATTGATGTTAATGGTTATGGTATCCGTCTCGATGCAGGTTACAACAACAATGCTGTTATAGAAAGCAATACAGTTAAAGCATTCATTCCAGTTGTGGTACGTAATGCTTCTGTAGATAGCAATATCACATTCCAAGGTTCAAACACTATGACTGCAACTAACACAGACGGTTACTGGTGTGCTATCGGTACTTCAGAATATGAAGCTAACGGTCAACTGCCAACAGCTCCTACTACAGGTAGTGTATATGTTACATTAACTGATACAGGTTTGGATGCAGATGGTGTATATGGCGCTTCAAACATTGGTGTTTCTTCTAAGGGCACATGGGGCGGTATCGACTGGACATTGTTTGCTGACGGTACACTCACCATCGCTCCAACAGCAGGTGAACCAGTTCCAGATCAAAACGCTCCAACAAAGAGAACTTACGAAGTAGGTGAATGGCGTGAGACTGTTATATACAAGAGCAACGGTAGCGCAAGCGCAATCGGTGGTGCTCCTTATGATATGAATGCTGTCAAGAAGCTTATTATCGAGGAGGGTGTAACCAAGATCGGTTCATTCACATGTCAGTTCCCTAACCTTACAGGCGAAGTTGTTATTCCTTCAACTGTTACTTATTTCGGTCAGGAGGCATTCCACAAGACTCCTATTACTAAGTTGACATTTGCAGCAGGTGGTACAGCTCATCTCTGTATTGCAAACGGTGCATTCAAGAAGACTTTGATTGAAGAAGTTTCATTCCCTCGTGACCGTGAATATATCCACATTCACCACTGGGCATTCGGTGGCAGCTCTAACTTGAAACATGCTTACATCCCTGCAAACGTAACTAAGTCATGGGGTGGTGAACACGTTGACTACTTCGATAATTTCAACTCACAAACAAATGTAACATGGGCAGAATACGGTTCTATCTTCACAGGATGTACAAAGATGGAAACTATCACCTTCGAAAATGAGGAGGTAAGAGACCGCTTCTTCGCTAACGGACGCCAAAGCACAGCTGAAGACTACATCGTAGCAGCTGCTGGCCTTGTTGCATACAACACAATTCAAAAAGCTATTGCTGAAGCAAAGGATAACGATGATGTCGTTCTGTACAAGAACCTCAGTCTTGAAGAAACTTTGACAATTCCAGCAGATAAGAATATTACATTGAACCTCAATGGTAAGACAATCACTGGTACTGATAACAATACAACTGGTAACTTCTACCTTATCAATAACAATAGAGGTAACTTGACAATTGTTGATAACAGTGCAGAAAAAACAGGTAAGATTACTCTTACAGCAACAACAGAACGTAACTGGAATTCATCTTCAGTAGTTGTAGCTAATAACTTAGGTACAGTAACTGTTAAAGGTGGTACAATCGAACATTTTGGTGGTACTTCAATGGCTTATGGTATTGACAACTTGACAAACGGAGCTAATACAGTTGCTACATTGAATATCGCAGGTGGTAGTGTTCAATCAAAATACTTCGCAGTACGTCAATTCGCTAATAACGGTACAAACAACCTTTCTATCACAGGTGGTAATGTTGGTTATGTATGGATGCAAAGTCCAAATGCTAATGCTAATGTAGCTAAAATCAGTGTAGAAGGCGGTGAAGTAGAAGGCATCTGCTTATCAGGCAACAATGCTGTTGTTGACCTTAATGCTAAAGTAGAATGTGTTGGTGAAGTTTACGGTACAATGCCAACAGGTATGGTATTGAAAGAAGTAGATGGTTATTACACATTATTAACTGCAGTCGCACAAGTTGGTGAAACTAAATATGTATATCTTGAAGACGCTATCAATGCATGCGGAACAGGCACTAACACAATCACACTTCTCGCAGACTGTGGTGAAAATGTAACCATCAAACAAGAAGAAGGTGTCAATGTAATTATCGATGGTGCAGGATTCGCTTATAGCGGCACATTCACAATCCACGGCAACGCTCGCTACGAAGGTGAAGAAACTTTGACATTCCAAAACATCAACTTCGTAACAGACAAAGCAGGTCACTATTTCATCGATTCAAACTCTACAGGCTCGGTAGAACGCTATGCACATAACGTAACAGTGAACAACTGTAACTTCACAGCTACAGGCGCTGGTGTTAATTCAGCAGCAGCAATGCGTATCCGCCAAGGCTTCGACATCGCTATCATCGGCGGTACATTCACAGACTTGCATTCAGCATTACAAGCATACGGCAATGCAGGCATCACTGTAGAAGGAATCAAACTTAATGGCAAGAACGGCATCTCAGCCGGCACATCAACAGGCGTTGTTATCAAAAACTCAAACATCACAGCTACAGGCTACGGCGTCCGCGCTGACGGCGAAGGCGCATACGACATGACATTATCTGGCGATACAATTACAGCTAACTTGCCAGTCGTTGTACGTAAGGCTACAGGCGCATACGAACTTACAGTTGGTGAAGGCAACAAATTTACAGCATCAAACGAAAAAGGTGCAGCAGTAGTATTCACAACAGGAGACGACGGCACATTCGAAGCTCCAGCATCAGACGCAACAGCAACAATCACAGGTGATGTGACAACATTCGGCTTCGAAGCAAGAATCGAAAACGTTCACTACACAACATTCGCAAATGCATTGGCAGCTGCTGAAGACGGCGATACAGTGACAGTTCTCGAAGACATGGAAGAAGCAGTCGCCATCACAAACCTCGGCAAGAATGTCACATTCGATGGCAACGGCAATAAGATGACAGCCGGCATCGTAATAGGTTCAGACAACAACAAGCTTGACAGCGATGAGGTAACAATCAAGAACTTCAAGTTTGAAAACAAGGGCGTTTCAGTGAAGGAACTTCTCAACGTCACAATAGAAGACAATACATTCGAAAATATCACAGGTGATGCTATCCTCGTTGTTTCAGATGAGCTTACATCAATGATAACAGTCATGGATAACGAAATCAACACAGTTGCAGGTGCTGGTATCAATCTCCGCTGTCCAATCAGCGCAACAATAGAAGGCAACACAGTCAAGAACACCACAGGCAACTCAATCACCCTCCAGAAGAACGGCAAGCTTACTGACCATGAAGGTGCGATAAGCATTGCAAACAACGTTATGGAAAACTGGGCTTCAGGAAAAACAGAAGGCCGTGCCATCCGTATGGCTTTAGGTTCAGCAGCAAAGACAGTTGTTGTTGAAAATAATGCGATGATCAAGACAGATGCGCCAGAAGAGTTCGTCAAGATTACAGGCTATAACAATAACACAACAGTTTCCATAGACAAGAACTACTGGAACGGAACAAGCCCTGTCGAACATACAACACCATCAATATATCTCGCTGACGGTGTATATCCATCAAACTACTATGCATCATACGATGCAACAAATGGTCTTTCAAATCTCGTAGAGATCAGCTATGTAGCTAAGATTGGAACAATATACTTCAATACACTCCAAGACGCTATCAATGCATGCGGAGCAGGCACTAACACAATCACACTTCTCGATGACTGTGGTGAAGATGTAACAGTAGTTCAAGCTCCTGATACAGAAATTACAATTGATGGTAATGACAAAAATTATACTGGTACTATCACAGTTAACGGCAAGAGCGCAGCATATGAAACAGCAGCTCTTACTATCACAAACGTAAACTTCGACGCTACAGCCATTGCAAAAGACGCAAGTATCAATCTTGGTGGTAGCAATGCTACTCGTTATACAAGCAATGTAACAGTAGAAAATTGTTCATTTACAGGTGAAGGCCAAGCAAAAGCTGCTATTAAAAACTACACAGGCGGTTGCAAAAATCTCGTAGTAAGCAAATCTACAGCTGAAGGCTTACATTCTTTAGTACAAGTTAAAGGTGTAGCTGGTCTTACAATCAATGAAGTAACAGTTAACAATTGCAAGAACGGTATCTCAGCCGGCACATCAACAGGCGTTGTTATCAAAAACTCAACAATCGATGTTACAGGCTACGGCGTCCGCGCTGACGGTACTGTTGAGACAACAATGACAATGTCAGGCAATACAATTAAAGCTAACTTGCCAGTCGTTGTACGTAAAACAAATGCAGCATATAATCTCGTAGCTACAGGCAACGATTTCACAGCATTGAACGAAAACAATGACGTAACATTCACAACAGGCGATGATGAAGAAGAATTCGTAGCTCCTGAGAATACAAACGCAACAGCAACAATCGAAGGTGATGTAACAACATTCGGCTTCGAAGCAAGAATCGGCAATGTATACTACGCAACATTCGACAATGCATTGGCAGCATCAGAGGAAGGCGACACAATCACAGTTATCAGCCCAGTAGTCGTTGCTGAAGATGCATCATATGACTTGGTAGGCTTAACAGTGGAAGGTGAAAACGTATACCCAATCTTCCGTATCGTCAACGGCGCAACAATGATTGTTAAGAATGCTAACATCGAAAATGCAGATGACTACGTATTCGTACTCGGTTCATCAGACCAAACATCAGCAGGTAACCTCATAATTGAAAACGGTTCATATGCAGGTACAGTAACAGTAGCTTCTGTAACAAAAGGCTTGCTCACAGTCAACGGCGGTGAATTCAGAGCTAATGACAGTGAATACGGCTCAACATACCTCATCAACTGTTATGACGCTAACTACAAAGACGGTTCAGCAAAAGTTGCTATCTCAGGCGGTACATTCTACGGCTTCAACCCAGAAAACAACGCAGCTGAAGGCGAAGGTACAAACTTCTGC
>JAZOQH010000024.1:0-15016 GCA_045655965.1 Bacteroidales bacterium
TGCCGAATTCATCGCTGATAGATCTAAAGGAACGGCCTTCCTTAAGCATCACCATGTATTTGAGCAATGCTTCTCGATCATGTTTTTTACGCATAATAAAACCCCAAAAGTTTTTTGTCCAAACTTTTGGGGTCACTTCACCCCTGTGGCGTCTAATCAATTAGGAATTCAGGATTAGAGGGAATAGAGGTTTTTTCAACGGAAAAACCATTTCGTGAAGTTTCGTGTGGTTTCGTGGATTGGAGGAATGTGAATAAAAAGAGAGACGCAGCAAAATTCGAAGAATTTTGATACGTCTCTACTTGTTGTCTTGTAGACTTGTAGTCTTTTATTCGTAGATCTTAGCTACTGTTTCGCCGTTGAGGACCATGAGGCCGTTTAATGTAAGAGCCATCATTTCGTCTTCACCTGGATATACGCATACTGGAGCGATTTTGCCGAGGTGGCTTTCTAAGATCTTGCAGAAGTTCTTGTCGTAAGCCATACCGCCTGTTACGAAGATAGCGTCAACGTCCATGCTGAATGCTGATGCTGCGAGACCGCCAACTTCTTTAGCTACTTGGTAAGCCATAGCGCGATAGACGAGTTCCCATTCTTTGTTGCCAGCTTTAACTTGGTTTTCAACTTCCATAGCGTCGTTTGTGCCGAGGTAAGCAACGAAACCGCCTTGACCTTTAAGCATAAGGTCGATTTCTTTCTTAGTATATTTGCCACTGAAGCAAGCGTTCATAAGAGGACCTGATGGCAATGCGCCTGAACGTTCTGGTGTGAAAGGACCGTCGCCGTTCAATGCGTTGTTGACGTCAACAACACGACCTTTTTTATGAGCTGCTACAGAGATACCGCCACCGAGGTGAATACCGATGAGGTTCAATTCTTCATATTTCTTGCCAACTGTTGCTGCATGTTGACGAGCAATCATCTTTTGATTTAAAGCGTGGAAAACTGACATACGTGGGAATGCAGGATGACCTGAGAAACGTGCTACGTCTTCCATTTCGTCAACGATAACTGGGTCAGCGATATAAGCTTTAACGCCAACTGACTTAGCGATATCGTCAGCGATTAAGCCGCCGAGGTTACAAGCGTGTTCACCAACTGGGCTGTTTACTAAGTCGCGTTTCATAGCTTCGTTAACTTCGTAGATACCTGATGTGAGAGGTTTTAACAAACCGCCACGGCCTACAACCATTGAAAGGTCGTTGAGTTCCATGCCAGCTTCTTTCAAAGTGTTAAGGATAACATCTTTACGGAAGTGATATTGGTCAGCGATATGTTCGAATGGAGCAATCTCTTCAGCTGAGTGTTTGATGTTTGTCTTGAAGACACATTCTTTATCTTGGAAAACAGCAATCTTAGTTGATGTTGAACCTGGGTTGATGATTAATAATTTGTGACTCATAGTTACTTAATTTTCTTATATTTATATTATCAATTATTTTGCTAACAATGCTGCCAAAGCTATTGAATACAATTTTGTTTGTGATGTGTCGCCGCGTGATGACAAGACACATGGAACCTTAGCGCCCATAACGACTGCTGCAACTTCAGCGTGGTTGAATTTGCTGTTACATTTGTAGAATACGTTAGCAGCTTCGATGCATGGGAATAAGAGACAGTCGGCGTCGCCAGCAACAGGGCTCTTGAAACCTTTGATAGCTACTGCTTCAGCGTCGATAGCGAGGTCTAATGAGATAGGACCGTCAACGATACAACCTTTGATTTGACCGCGTTCTGCCATCTTAGCGATGAGAGCTGCGTCAACGCAAGCTGGCATACCAGCAAGCATTTGTTCTGTTGCAGTGATAACAGCTAATTTAGGATTCTTGATATCTAAAGCGTTAGCTGTTGCTACTAAATATTTTAATAATGTTTGTTTTTGCTTGAAATCTGGAGCTGGGATGATAGCGCAGTCACTAGCGATTAACAATTTGTGGTAGTTAGGATTTTCAATAGCACAAACGTGAGCCAATGTTGCGTTTGGAGGGCATAATCCGCGTTCTTTGTTCAAGATAGCGCGCATGTATTTGTCTGTTGAAAGAAGACCTTTCATCATGATGTCAGCTTCACCTGCATTGATGAGGTCGCAAGCTTTTGTAGCTGCTTTTACTTCGTCTGGTTCGTGAACAATAGTGAATTTGTTGATATCGATGTTTTCTGCTTCGCAAACTTTTGCGATGACATCTTTATCGCCGCACAAGATACCTTCTATCAAACCGTTGTCGATAGCAGCGCTAACAGCGCAGATTGTGTGGTCATCATTAGCGTAAGCTGCTGCCAAACGTTTCTTTGGACGGCTACGCAATACTTCAAACATTTGTTCTAATTTATTCATAATGCAAAAATTTTATATTATTAAACTTCTTCTTTTTTTTAACAACCTATATATCTTGAGATTACGAGACGTAAAATCTCTGATGTACCTTCTCCTATCTGCAATATTCTCTGGTCGCGATAGAATCGTTCCATATTGAAATCTTTCAACAATCCATGACCGCCCATCACTTGAACAGCGTTATCGCATACCTCAGCAGCCACTTCTGAGCAGTAGAGTTTTGCCATCGCTGCTTCTTTGCCGTAAGGCATTCCAGCGTCTTTTATTCTACAAGCCTTATACAAGAGGCAACGTGCTGCTTCAATCTTCATCGCCATGTCAGCGAGTTTGAAACTTACTGCCTGGAACTTACATATCTGCTTGCCAAATTGTTCTCTCTTTTGTGAATAAGCGAGAGCCATTTCGTAAGCACCTTGAGCGCATCCCAATCCCATCGCAGCGATTGAGAGACGGCCGCCGTCTAATGTTGACAACATGATATGAGAGCCTTGTCCTGCTGCGCCGAGCATATTTTCTTTAGGGAGTTTCACGTTTTCAAAAGTGAGTCGTCCTGTGTTAGAGGCGCGCCACATCATCTTACGGTTCATTGGTTCTTGTGTGAAACCTTCAGCGTCGTTTTCCATCAGGAATGTAGTGAATTCAGGTTTGCCGTTTTTCTCACCTGAGATAACCTGCAAGGTGCTTCCCAATGTCATAGGAGTAGCGCTGTTGGTGATGAAAATCTTAGATCCGTTGAGAATCCAGTTGTCGCCTTCCTGACGTGCTGTCGATTGTGTTCCTCTTGAGTCGCATCCTGCATTCTCTTCTGTCAGGCCGAATCCCCAGAGATGTGTCTTGCAAAGACGAGGGAGATATTTTTCTTTTTGTTCTTTAGTTCCGTATTCTTTGATAGGGCTGATGCCTAATGAGTTGTCAGCCGCAATAGTAGCTGCTGTTGAACCGTCGATTCTTGCGAGTTCTTCAACAGCGATGATATAAGAAAGAGTATCGAGTTCTTGTCCGCCGTATTCCTTTGGCACGCAGATGCCGAGAAGTCCGAGGTCGGCCATTTTCTTTGTCAGCTCAACATCGAAGATTTCGTTCTCGTCGTTATAAGCTACCACAGGTTTCACCTCGCGTTCTGCGAAGTCGCGTACCTTATCACGAAACTCTATTTGTTGTTTTGTCAAGTCAAAATTCATATCGATAATTCTATCAAAATATTTTTAACATCTACTTTATCACCTTCATTGACGAAGACCTTAGCTACCTTGGCAGATGTCATCGCCTTTATATTGTTTTCCATCTTCATGGCTTCGACAACACATAATACATCGCCTTCTTTCACCTCATCGCCTTCTTTCACATTGACCTTGATAACCTTGCCTGGCATTGGCGAGCAATATGTCATGTCGTTGTTTTTAGAATCTATGTTAGAATAATCTTTTGTGTAGTTAAGCTCATCATTACGACGACAGATGAAATCGAGACCTTTCAGATGTACGCAATAATTGTTGTCTGATGTCTCAGAAACGAAGATGGATTCTGTCGTTCCGTTGATGATGACCTTGTTGACACCGCCGCCATTTTGCGATAACAAGACCTCGTATGCTTGTCCGTTGATAGTACAGTTCAATGATTTACGTCTAATACGTTCTACACATACATGGAATGTATCGCCATGCTGATTGCCGACAGCTGACAGCTGACAGCTGACAACAACATCAATATTCATATTAAATCTCCAATAACCTATCTCTTCCCAAACATTGTCGATGTTATTGTTTTCGAGATATAACTTATTGAAATCGTAGAAGAGGAACAATGCCACGACGTCTTCTTTCTTGACATCGTCACGCATCTTATGCATAGATTCTATGAGTTCTTTCTGATGTTTCTCGCAATATGAAGTATCGATTCTATTGTTCAAGAAATCATCATTGTCGATGATACTTTGAAGATAAGGTATATTGGTTTTTCTTGTCTGTACGATATAATTCTTGAGAGCGTTTCTTGTTATCTCGACAGCTGCTTCTCTTGTCTTGCCATGACATATCAGTTTGCTTATCATAGGGTCATAGCTGTCGGATATAGTTGTCGGTCTGTCGATGCTGCTGTCTATTCTGACGCCGCGCATCTTAGGCTCATGGTATAATGTCAGTTCTGCTGGTGCCGGCATGAAATCGTTTTCCGGGTCTTCAGCGTAGATACGACATTCTATGGCGTGACCGTTAGCCACTATAGAATCTTGTGTGTAGCCCATCACCTTGCCGCGTGCTATGCGGATCTGTTCTTCCACGATGTCGATGCCTGTCCTTTGTTCTGTGACAGGATGTTCCACCTGGATACGAGTGTTCATCTCGAGGAAGTAGAAGTTCTGGTTCTCATCGAGGATAAACTCCACGGTGCCTGCGTTTTTGTAGTTCATCGACTTACAAATTGCGACGGCTGTCTCGCATACAGCCTGACGTCTTTCTTCTGTCAGTGTTGGAGATGGAGACTCTTCTATCACTTTCTGATAGCGACGTTGCACGGAGCATTCACGTTCGAAGAGATGAATGACGTTGCCGTGATGGTCGGCTAGCACCTGGACCTCGATATGACGAGGGTTTCTGATATATTGTTCAATGAAAATCTGTCCGTTGCCGAAATATTTCTCAGCTTCGCGAGAAGCCTGTTCGAGAGAGAGACGCAGTTGTGAGGCGTCTTCTACGATATGCATTCCCTTACCGCCGCCGCCTGCAGAGGCTTTTATCAATACAGGATACGGGAGGGCGGCGGCTTGCGCCTCTATTTCTTCAACGCTGCCCACCAATCCCCAGACGACAGGGATGTCATTCTCTATCGCAAACTGACGCGCTCTTATCTTGTCGCCCATCAGTCGCATCGATTCGGCATCAGGTCCGATAAATATCAAGTTATTGGCTCTACATGCCTCTGCAAACTCGGCATTCTCCGACAAGAATCCATAACCAGGATGTATGGCGTCGGCGCCGGCATCTAAAGCAGAGTCAATGATTTTCTGTATGTTGAGATATGTGTCTTTAAGAGTGCCGCCACCAAGAGGACGAGCCTCGTCGGCGATACGACAATGCAGAGAATCAGCGTCGTTGTCGGCATATACTGCAACAGAAGCTATGCTCAGCTTCCGTAAAGTGCCGATGATACGAACCGCTATCTCACCTCTGTTCGCGACTAATATTTTATGTATTTTCTTCGAAGGCATAATACGGTTACAAAGGTAAGAAAAAACTTTAAACTTTGAACCAAGAACATTAAAAAAACTAAAGCAACAACCTTAGCTCAACAGCCCAAAAACTCCTTCATTCTCTCTTGCGCGTCGTCACTCATTCTTTCTTGCGCTATCATCATTGCTGTAGCGTCGAAGATGCTGTCGTACGGATTATTTCTTCCACTGATGTTTCTGATGAGATGCTTGCAGTCTCTTATCGCATCTGGTGATGCTTTCAAGAAGTCATCGATATAAGCGTCAAGTCTTTGGTTCATTTCATCTATAGTGCCGACATGGTTGACGAGTCGGTAATTCATCGCTTCTTGTGCAGTGAATTTTCTTCCCGAAAGCATCAGCTCTCTCGCTGGCATCTCGCCACATCTCGCCATGACGAAAGGTGAAATAGTTGCTGGAGTGAGTCCCAGTTTCACCTCGCTGAAAGCAAAGACCGTATCCTTTTCAGCAAGGACGATGTCGGAAGCTGCTGTTATGCCGTTGCCGCCTCCTATCACCGCTCCATGTACCAAAGTGATGACAGGTTTGTTGCAGAAATATATCTTCTGGAATAACTTAGATAATTTTTTCGCATCTTCGAGATTCTGGTTATAACCGAACGATGCTATGTCTTTCATATAGTTGATGTCGGCGCCTGCGCAGAATGACTTTCCATTACCGCATATCTCAATCACGCGTATGTCGTCGCGAGCATCGAGCCAGTCTATCGCCTCGGTGAGCTCTTTAATCATAAGAGCGTTCATGGCGTTACGCACCTCCGGACGATTCAAAGCGATGCGAGCCACATTCTTTTCTATTCCTATCTGTAATGTTGTGAAATCCATTTTGTTTATATGTCAACAGACAACGGTCAACAGTCAACAGACTTTGTCCATATTTAGCAATCTGCATACCCACGGATGTTGTCTGTAGTCCGTTGACTGTTGTCTATAATTTTACATTCTAAATACTCCAAACTGTAATGGTGGGAATGGTTGGTTCAATGATGCCGCAATTCCCATCGCTAATATCTTACGAGTATCGACTGGGTCTATGATGCCGTCGTCCCAGAGGCGAGCGGTACTATAGAACGCCGAGCCCTCGTAATCGTATTTAGCCAGAATCTCTGACTTTATCTTATTCAATTCTTCTTGCGACACTTCTTGTCCTCTAGCCTTGTATTGATCAGCTTTCACTGTAGTGAGAACTCCTGCTGCCTGTTCGCCTCCCATGACGGAAATCTTGGCGTTAGGCCACATGAACAGCAGTCGTGGGCTATAGGCGCGTCCTGCCATGCCGTAGTTACCAGCCCCGAAAGAACCGCCGAAGATAACGGTGAACTTAGGTACGTTGGCGTTACTTACAGCATGAACCATCTTGGCGCCGTCTTTAGCGATACCGCCGCATTCATATTGTTTTCCGACCATGAAGCCTGTGACATTTTGCAAAAATACCAGCGGTATGTTACGTTGGCAGCATAACTCAATGAAGTGTGTCGCTTTGAGCGCCGACTCTGAGAAGAGCACTCCGTAGTTGGCGATGATACCGACAGGGAATCCCATGATATGTGCGAATCCACATACTATCGTGGTAGCATAACGTGCCTTGAATTCTTGGAAACGGCTGCCATCAACGATACGGGCTATCACTTCTCTCGGATCGACGAGTTGACGGAGGTCGATAGGCGCGATACCATATAAATCCTCAGGGTCATATAATGGAGCCTCGATAGGATGTATGTCGAGACTTTGTTTGTTTCTCTTTTCTAATGTCTTGAAAATGTTACGACATATCTGCATCGCATGACTGTCGTTCTCAGCGAGGTGGTCGGCGACGCCAGAGACAGAGGTGTGCATCGCTGCTCCACCGAGTTCTTCTGCAGTCACAATCTCACCTGTCGCAGCCTTCACTAATGGAGGTCCGCCGAGATAAATGGTTCCTTGGTTTCTAACGATGATGGTCTCGTCACTCATGGCTGGAACGTAGGCACCGCCAGCAGTACACATTCCCATCACGATGGCGATCTGAGGTATTCCCATCGCCGACATACGAGCCTGGTTGTAGAAGAAACGACCGAAGTGATCTCTGTCAGGGAACACTGTATCTTGTTCAGGAAGGAAGGCTCCGCCGCTATCGACCATATAGACGCAAGGCAGTTTATTTTCCATCGCAATCTCTTGGGCTCGAAGATGTTTCTTCACGGTATATTGCATATATGTTCCACCTTTAACAGTAGCGTCGTTAGCGACGATGATCGCTTCTCTGCCTTGGATGGTACCGATACCAGTTATGATACCAGCCGATGGAAAATCGTTGTTATAAGTGTCGTAAGCCGCCATCGGTGAGAGTTCCAAGAATGGAGTGTTCTTGTCGATGAGCAAGTCGATGCGCTCGCGTGCAAGGAGTTTGTTACGTTTCTTATGTTTCTCAATGGCTGAAGCGCCTCCGCCTTGCATACTCATAGCCATGCCGTCACGATAGCGCGACATCAGCTCCATGTAGGCTTTCTTATTATCTTGAAATTCCTTACTGTTAGGATTTATCTGCGACTTTAACGTTTGCACGATATTGTTTTTTAGAATTCACGCAAAGATAAGAAAAATGGCTAAAGGCTAAAGACTAAAGACTAAAGTTTTTTTTAGTAGAGACGTTTCAATGATACTTATTAATTTAACAAACATTGAAGCGTCTAATGAGTTAGGAGTTATGTAGAGATGCGTCAATGATTCCAATGAAAATAAACACACATTTACACGTCTGATTAGTTAGGAAGTAGAAGTTATTTTTTTAAAACTCAGAAACTTGGCGACTTAAAAATCAGAGGAAATTTTCCTTTAATTTCCCCTAATTTCCTCTATTTTGATTTATTTCCTTCTATATGACGAAAGATATAAACTAAGAACCAAGCACTTCAAAACTCCAAATCCTAGCAAGCGAGTTTCTCGGAGATTAAACTCCTAACCGAAAAGACGCATCAACATTCTTTTATTTTCAAAGGTATTGTTGATACGTCTCTACATTGGGATTTTAACATTTTTTAACTTTTTTATTTAGGAGAGATGACTTAATTTTGCAGTTGAATCAAACAACACAAAATGTCAGACCTTTATAAAAACACTTATCGTATTCCATCCGCACGTGCGCAGTGGCATGAGTATAATGGCGGTTTATATTTCATTACAATTTGTACAGATAAAAGAGAGCATTTTTTCGGAGAGATAAATGACAATAATATGATTACATCATTATTGGGCGATCATGCTTCTTTATGTATCAAGAAAATAAATGATAAATATAATGATGTAAAAATACTTTCATTTGTAATAATGCCTAATCATGTACATTTAATAATTTTTGTCAGCGATGCTTCCAAACACAAAAACAATCAAAAAATTGAGACAAAAAGGATCGATAACGAAGATATGAGAAATATTGCGAAACGATGCGGAAGACTATCATATATCGTATCAGAATACAAAAGATATATCACGAATTACGCCAACAAATACGACATAACATTTGCCTGGCAAGATAGATTTCACGATAGAATAATAAGGAACCAAGAAGAATACATCTCAAAAATAAATTATATCGAACAAAACGTCTCAAATTGGAAAGACGATGATCTATTTTAACCATTCCCCAATGTAGAGACGTATCAATGATTCCAATAAAATCAAACACACATTGATGCGTCTCAAAAAATAAATTCCCGAAAAAACAAAGACGCATTAACATTCTTTTATTTTCAAAGGTATTGTTGATACGTCTCTACATACATTCCTAACTCCTAACTAAAGAAAAGATGCTCCACCAAAATCTTGACACCCAATATCATAAGAATCGTACCTCCTGTTATCTCGGCAATTTTGCTATAGCGTGAGCCGAAAATATTTCCAATCCTGACACCAACAAATGAGAACAAGAATGTAGTGATTCCTATAACTAGTACAGATTTCCATAAGTTAACTGACAAGAAAGCGAAAGAGACTCCTACTGCCAAAGCGTCGATGCTGGTTGCTATCGCCATCATGAGCATCGTCTTGAATCCTGTGCAACTAGAAGCGCATTCAACTGTTGTCTGTTGTCCGTTGTCTGCTGACTCTTCTTCCGACAAAGCCTCTCTAATCATATTGACGCCTATGACAAGCAACAATCCGAATGCAATCCAATGGTCGAAAGATGTGATGAGATGTTCAAACTGCGCTCCGAGGAAATATCCTATTATCGGCATGAGAGCCTGGAATCCGCCGAACCACAATCCGCACAGTAAGGCTGTCTTAAGAGAGAATTTCTTAGTCGCCAAGCCTTTACATATTGAAACAGAAAATGCGTCCATCGAAAGAGCGACGCTTATTGCAAGTAGTGAAACTATATCCATTTTAGAATCTATAAATTCAAAACCTTTAGCCTTTTGCCATTAGTCTTTTTTGTCGGGATGACAAGATTCGAACTTGCGGCCTCTTCGTCCCGAACGAAGCGCGCTACCGGACTGCGCTACATCCCGAGGTGTTTTAGAACTCTAGAATTTTAGAATTCTAGAACTCTAGAAGTCTTGAAATTTCTAAAGTTCTAAAATTCTAAAGTTCTAAAATTCTTTTTAAAGTTTATCATTTGAGCCGAGCACGTTGATAATCTTGTGCATGTAGAGTTTCTTCATGCTTTCACGTGCTGGTCCTAAATATTTACGTGGGTCAAATTCGCCTGGTTTTTCAGCTAATGTCTTACGTACTGCTGCTGTCATAGCAAGACGGCTGTCAGAGTCGATGTTGATCTTACATACAGCTGACTTAGAAGCTTTGCGGAGTTGTTCTTCAGGGATACCAACTGCTGCAACTAATTTACCGCCGTTTTGGTTGATAGTGTCAACGTCGTCTTGTGGAACTGATGAAGAGCCGTGGAGAACGATTGGGAAACCTGGAAGTTGTTCTTCGATAGCTGCCAATACGTCGAATGCCAATGGAGGAGGAAGAAGTCTGCCTGTCTCTGGATCTACTGTGCATTGTTCTGGAGTGAATTTGTATGCACCGTGTGATGTACCGATTGAGATTGCTAATGAGTCGCAACCTGTCTTTGTAACAAAGTCAACTACTTCTTCTGGTTTTGTATAATGGCTTTCTGCTGCGCTTACTTCGTCTTCAACGCCTGCCAAAACGCCGAGTTCGCCTTCTACTGTAACATCGAATTGATGTGCGTATTCAACGACTTTCTTTGTCAAAGCAACGTTTTCTTCGTATGGAAGATGAGAACCGTCGATCATGACTGAAGAGAATCCCATATCGATACATGACTTGCATGTTTCGAAGCTGTCGCCGTGGTCTAAGTGAAGAACGATTTCTGGTTTTTCACAGCCTAATTCTTTTGCGTATTCTACTGCGCCTTCTGCCATGTAACGGAGTAAAGTCTGGTTAGCGTAGTCACGAGCGCCTTTAGATACTTGCAAGATAACTGGTGATTTTGTTTCAACAGCAGCCATAACGATAGCTTGAAGTTGTTCCATATTGTTGAAATTGAATGCAGGGATTGCATATCCGCCTTTTACAGCTTTCTTGAACATCTCGCGGGTGTTAACAAGTCCTAAAGTTTTGTAACTTATCATAGTGTATTATTTTTTATTTAATTAATTATTCTTTTTTTCGGTTTGCAAAATTAAACAATAATGATGTAAAAATATCATCATTTCAAGAAAAAAAAATCAGATTTTTCTAACGTTCCTTGCTGCGTTTGTTAGAAATCATTTCTAACATATTATGAGTCTTCTTAGATTCGACAGTCTCGTCATTCTTAGCTGAAATGAGCAACAACTTATCACCTTTTTTAAGAAGCAGTTTTCCATTTGGAACCATATATTTCTGATTGCGTTCTACAATCATGACCAAAGTACCTTCGTTGAGAGGATAATCTCTGAGATAAGCGTCTTTCCGCACTACCTCCTGTTGCAATATTGTATTCAGTTCATCAGGAATATCGACGCCGAAGTTTTCAGGACTGTCGTCTTTCTCTTCGCTCAGATGCAGCCAATTAGCCACTTTAGTGATTGTTGTTCCCTGAATGAGCAACGACGCCAAAGTGATAAAGAACACCACATTGAATATAAGCGATGAGCCTTCAATGCCAGCCACTACTGGATAAGTAGCGAATATGATAGGTGCAGCGCCTCTCAATCCAACCCATGAGATGAATGTCTTCGCTCTCTTTCCAATTCCTTTGAAAGGAAGAAGACAGAGGAACACTGACAACGGTCTTCCGACGAGAATAACGAAAACACCTATTATCAATGCCGGCACTGCGATCTTGAACATATCATGAGGATTTACGAGCAATCCTAAAACCAAGAACATGACAATCTGAACCAGCCATGTGACACCATCCAAGAACGAACTGATACTCTTATTTTCTACAAGCTTACAATTTCCCATTACAATACCGGCTACATAAACTGCGAGATAGCCATTACCTTTAAATAAATTGGTGAATGAGAATATGAAGAAAATAAAGCCTAGCATCAAAAGCGGATACAGAGATTTATTTTGAAGATTAATCTTATTGATTATCCATACGCAGAGTTTTCCGAGACCGAAGCCGAAGCCAAGACCGAAGCCAAACTGCACAACGAAATTCAAGATTATTTTCCACACTTCAAGGTCAGCAGCATCGCCGCCTTGTATCACCTGTATCATCACTATGGTAAGCATATATGCCATCGGGTCGTTACTACCGCTTTCAAATTCAAGGAGAGGCTGAAGGTTCTTGCGCAGACCCATCTTCTGCGATCTAAGCACGTTAAACACCGAGGCGGAGTCGGTTGATGACATCGTTGCTGCGAGAAGTATCGCCAAAGACAAAGGCACTTGAAGCGCATGTGGGAAGGCATGAGAAATGCCCCATATAAAGAGACCTGTAAATATTGTGGTGAAAAGAACGCCTAAAGTCGAGAGCACCACACCTGGACCTAACACAGACTTTACATCGGAGAATTTGGTATCCATACCACCGGAAAAAAGAATAATGGCGAGCGCCACCATACCTATAATCTGGGCGTATTTGTAACTGTCAAAACTTATTCCTACTCCGTCAACGCCAAGCAGCATCCCGAGAAGAAGGAAGACCAACAAAACAGGTACGCCGAATCTATAACCAGTCTTACTAAGCAGAATACTAGCGAACCATATAATCGCTCCTACCAAAAGTACATTTTCAGGTGTAAAAGTCATAGCCGTCGGAGTTTTAAGTTTATAACATTTGGATTTATCATGTGTTTTGCAAATATACAAAAAAAGGCAGCCCGAAGACCACCTTTATTTATTAAAATTTAGAATCTTAGAACTCTAGAATTTTAGAACTCTAAAAATTTCTAAAGTTCTAAAATTCTAGAATTCTAAAGTTCTTCATTTAACCCATTTCCCCCTTTCCACTTCCTTCATTCCTAATTCCTAATTTCCAAATACTACTGATGCCATAACCAATAGCATACATGCAAATAGTAAAGTTTTTTTCATTTGTTAATTCTTCTTAATGATTTAAATTTATTTATTTTAAAATAGAACAAGAGTCGCCATTTAAAAAACAGCGACTCTCATTCATAATCTTATCTTACAACAAACTTACTGATGTTTCCATCTACGTCGATGAAATACATTCCGATGTTGAGATTCGAGATATCGATCGTAGAAACGCCTTCGTTGATGTTTCGTTTCAGAACTATCTGTCCGTTAACTGAATAGACCTTAATCTCTGATTTCTTTTCGGATTCTATCTTTATATATTCATGTGCAGGATTTGGATAGATAACCATATTGTTAATTGTCAATTCTTCCATATTCGCGAAATCTTTTGCCATGAATTCCAATATCGGATAACCGTAGTTTTCATCTTCCAATACGCACCATGAATTATACTGACCTTGAGAATTCTCGACCCACTTGTTGAGTGCTTCAAGGAGTTCGCCGACACCTTCGCCATAAACCTCTACATTTTCTTCAAGCAACAGCTCTTCGTTAAAGAGAGTACTGTTTGTTATCTCACCTTCATTTTCTTCACACAAAATGTAGTCATTTGATCCGTATGAAATTGTATAATATGAATTTTCGATCACGGAATTCTTTGAGTTGTATGCTGCAACACCACCGCTATGACTGTACATTTTCAATGGAGCCGCATAACAATTTCTGATGATAGCACTATGACCTTCATTTTCTGTAATATTCTTACCGACTATACCACCTGCATAGCTAGTGCTGTATGAAGAGACATATTCTGTTGACACGAAACAGTTTTCTATTATGGCATCAGATTCTGCTGAAACATTTTGTCCGGCTATACCACCAACACACATCATTGCGCCTTCGAAACTTTCCGGAATCAAGGCGCAATTGGAAATTCTGGAGTCTTTGTTGATGCCGACAATACCGCCGCTATTATTACAAAA
This sequence comes from Bacteroidales bacterium, assembly GCA_045655965.1. GTDB lineage: Bacteria > Bacteroidota > Bacteroidia > Bacteroidales > F082 > Limimorpha. The sequence continues at coordinate 13,969 of JAZOQH010000024.1, forward strand.
ACTCATTTCAGTCCTTACGACGCATCTGTCGATAAGAGTATTGTTGTCGGCCTTGTAAGCAATTCCACCACAATCCTCATAACCGACAATATGGCCTTTGCCAAGTGTAACGTTTTTAATAACAGCATTGTCAAGATATCCGAACAATCCAAAGTTTCTGCCTTCATAAGCATCATATATGTCGATGCCTTGTACCGAAAAACCTTGTCCGTCGAAAGTGCCTCTGAAAGGATTTTCCTGAGTTCCTATCGCAACCCAAGCATTACCTGAAATATAAATGTCGTTTTCTAATGTTATCACAACATCCTTATAATCGTTGGATTCCTGTCCGTTCAATCCGTTAACCGTGGAAATCATCCAAGCGAGACCCTCGCCGTTTGTAATAGTTACATTGCCGTCTTGGTTAACAACAAAACCTTCAGGTTGAGAAGTGACTATTTCGGTCCATGGTATTTCTGATAAAACTGCGTATTTCTCTTGGGATTGCATACCCAATGTAAGAAATAGGAATACAACTAATAATATTTTTTTCATGGTACTTAAATTTAAATTATGAATATTATGAATGATTAGTAAATTGAAATAAAGCAGAATCCTATTCTATGATTTATGTTATTACAACATAATCATAGAACTAAAGTGAATAAACTTATTCTTTCCTAATATGAAAATATAATTATCCATTAAGTAATGTAGAAAATAACAACATTACTACTAAACTAATCACGTAAAACAACCTTTTCATAACAAACACCTTTTTCAGTTTCAACAATGATTAAATAAATACCGGAATTACAATTTTGATTCAGACTCATTTCACAGGAAAATTCGTCTGTTAGATATATTGAAACATTTACATTTCTTCCAAGCATGTCAATCATCTTCACTTCTTTTATTTCAGAATCAACTTTGATGGAGATTGTTTCGCTGTTTGAGAAAATTGTTGGACTTATCGTAAGTGCTTTGTCATCAAAAATATCATTTGTTGATAATGTACATTCAGACAAACATTCTAAAGAATAAGGCCATAAATACACATGTTCACCGT